>DAOWOP010000101.1 GCA_030642005.1 Planctomycetales bacterium | reverse complement strand
TCCAAGATGGGTCAGTACAGCGACGATATGCACATGACTTATAAGCGTCGCTGGGCGGGGCTGATGCACCGCGTATTGGGAGCGCCGCCTTTTACTGATTCAGCAGACGGCGCTATCGAGGCATTTCGTCCCATCGCCGAAGCCCCGAAAAGCCTCGCCGAACTCAAGGCCGATGCGGCGGCGGCGGATTTCGTCGAGCGCATCGACCGCTGCGGCATCGATCTGGATGAGGCGTTCCTGGAGCACTACAACCGTTACAGCGGCGATCCGCTGGTTTCAGCGCCGGGATGGATGGTAAAAGAACAGGCCGACGAAAAAGACAAACAAATCGCACACCTTATGCGAGCCGAAGAATTCGCCGATGCGCGGGCGAAGGTCCTGGCGTTCGTCCGGCGAAAGGTACTCGTCGAACAATACCGCATGGACCCGAACTGGATGCTCGAACTGATGGAGCGTTATGGGCCGATGGACTGGCGAAACGTCAACTCGCACGCCATTTACTGGTCAACCCTGGGTCTGCACAGGGCGGAAGGCATGAGCCTGTCCGAAATCAACGCCCTCAACACCGATCGGACCTTCCTGGGCGGGTTGAAGTCGCTGACGCGGACCGGGCAGGTCTATTACACCCATAACCCGAAGAACCCCGAAGAACCGTACGTGGATTTCCTGCCTGACTGGCGTTTCGTCGAATCGACCCACAGGGAATACCTCGCCGCTGAGAGGATACTTGTCAGGAAACCCACCGGCGAGCCGGGCGAAATCGACTCAATCGACAACCTGCTCCGCGACGGGCACATCACCTATCTTTCTAATGCCGTCCAGCAGATGTATTTCGGCGGGCGGGAAAAAATGGCCCGGTATTACTACGACCAGATCAGGAATACACTGAAGGCCACCAGCGATATCTATACGCTTGATCTTCACGGTTTTGTCCGCGAGAAGAGGCGTCAGTCCGGCACGCCGACGGGCGAGATGAACAAGGCCCTCCTGACCGGCGCTCTCCGAAACGCGTATCGCGCACTGGGCGGGGGCAATCATGGCGATTACCTGCGTGGCAGGGCGCTCGCCATGCGGGCTTATCGCGAGTACCTCAAGGACGTCGCCGGCAATGTCAGGCTTAAGCCGCCGCCGTTCAGGAAAATTGAGCGGAACTTCCTGATAACAATGCTCGTCCAGCCTCGCGCCGTCGGCCTGAACATTCCGCTTATAACAAAGGCCAACCTCTACAATGCCCTGGCGGCGACGATGCAACAGGAAATTCACCCCTTCATCGCCGACCGCCTCCGCCGACAGTGCCAGGACGAGGGAATCGACTTTGCCAAAGCCTTCCCCGCCCCGGCAAAGAAACATTAGCTGGGATGCAGGGGATACACGGGATATAATTTTTTCTTTCCATTCTTCTTTAACTCTTAACTCTTATCTCTTATCTCCTGCATCCTCTGCATCCCTGCTAATGTTACTTCAGGTCGAACAGTTCGTTTGAATCAGGTCCGAACCAGCCGATCCTGAATTGCTGAAGTACTTCTTGTTCCAGCGTACTGAATGCGAACGGTTGATCATCGGCGTGTCCGTCGCACCAGATTACGTTAGCGCAGCCAAGATGGCGAAAATGAATGGACGGCGCCGGTGTTCCCTGCTCTATAATTCCCCCGGCGCCGTCGGAAAAGACGAACCGGGGCGGTTCGCAAAACGAGTATTCGATGATGTAGCGGTTCGGATAACCCTGCACAAGTGCAGTATCGGTGAACATGACGGTCTCTGCGGGTCTGAATATCTCGCTGCCCTGCATCCCGGTGCGCATGGCCTTGGCGCAGTAACCGTACCGATAGCAGCGTGAGCCGACGCCGACGCTGTTGTAGCCATAACCGCCGCAACTGGCCTCAAAGGCATTGTCGGCGCCGTCCTGCACGAATTTCACGATTTCCGTGCATTGCTTGACTTCGCCGTCGGCCAACGAAGAGCTAAGCGGGCCTTTGAGCGGGTCGAAGGAATTCATTGCCGGATCAGGATGCACAGCGTCGGACTGACGCACACCATGCCACCGATGACGCCCGCCGAAACCCTCAAATATGTCCGGCGCAGCCGCTACGTACAAATCGTCATTCTCCGTCGCGTAGTTAGTGTTGGCTATGTGCAATTGCCGAAGGTTGGATCGGCATACGACACTGCGCGCAAGAGACTTCGCCTGCCCCAAGCTTGGAAGCAAAATGCTCACCAACAGGGCAAGTATTGCCACGACGACCAGAAGTTCGATTAATGTAAATGCCTTTTTGCGCATAAAGCCGTCCGACGCCGCCAAAACATCGCCAGCGAACCCGATAGCAGTAACACTGCTGAGACAGGCTCCGGCACAGTAATGACGCCGATCTTTTCATTGGCGTCCGGGCCGCAATCGCTGTGGTGCTCGATCAATCCTGAGAACGTAACGCCGGCGGGCGGCGCTCCGACCAGGCTCCACATGCCGCCCAGGTATATCTCCACCGGTGAACCGTCGTAGGCAGCGGTCTTGTTCAGGACCAGGTGCAGGAAATCCGCCTCATCCTCAGTCGCGCCCGTCGCCCGCGTAGCGGTAAAACGCCACTCCGCCGGATCGTCAGCCGTCGGGCCGTCCAGGAAATTCGTGTACGGCTCGTAGAACCAGGTGTCGTCAGCCTTGGCATAATCCGGGCTGGGGTCATAGATAGTCGCCAATGATTCGGTATCAACAGGACTGCTCATGAACGAAATTTGGTTAATCTCGATCTTGCTGGTATCGGCTGCATCTACCCACAGACCCGTACCGGAGGCGTAACCTTGCAGCCCGTTGAATAATTGGTAATCGCTTCCCACGCCATCGTGCTGGGCCGAGATTACCAGGGTAACGAGACCCTCGCCAGGTGAGAAATCGCCGGCCAGCAGTGTTGCGTTGACATCAAGGATACCGTCTGCGAGAGCAGGCGCTGCAAACAACAGTGAAACCGCAATAAACGCTGTGAATTTACTCATCGATAATCTCCTTTTTCCTGTTGCAATCCTCCGACGAATTGCACATTTTCCTCATTCTTTTACCTGCCAGTATCGTCCCGCCCGCCAGTAACAGCAACAGGCTGGTTGGTTCCGGTATTGGAGGAGGGGGACATCCCATGCCCCCGCCCTGCTCACCGGCCGAGTAATACTGGTTCCAGCCCCAGAGGAACTGGCCATAATCGTTGATGTTCACTTCATTATCGACCACGATGTCTGCGGCGGGGTCGAAATTCACCTCGCCCCACTGGCTGGACCATGCCGCCAGGAACACGCCGTAGTCGTTGATGTCCACGTCGCCGTCGCCGTCAAGGTCGCCGACGGGTCTGACGTCGGCGGCTGCGTCTATCTCCGAGGAGATTTCGCCCAAAGGAACGATGAACTCGTCCACGGCGCAGGTTATCCTGATGTAACGAAAAGAATCAAGCCCAGCCGAGTCCCATGTCTCCGGATCAACCGCCCATGCGATGTCAAAAGCGTCGCCGCCGGCGGAACCCGGCGTGATTCCCACTGCCAGCGGATCATCGGGGGTGGTATAAAACAATTCCGCCGCCATGCCCGAACAATCTCCCGTGCCGGTATTGCTGTTATCGCCGTCCCGATCGCCGAGTTTAAGTGTCGGCGTGTACTCGGCGTAACCCCAGAAACCTTCCTCATCGTCATTATTGGGATCGCTGTCCTCGAAGTTGGGATTCACAAAGACGCCATTGATGCCGTTGATGGTTTGATAAGTCGGCGAAAGTTCATGTGCGGCTGTGTCGTATGAATCGGGCCAGCCTGTATATCCGGGGTAGGCATTTGGCGGCTGAGTGCCGCCGGTCCTCTGCCAGTTTTCAGTTCTGAAGTTCGAGGCGTCCGTAAGATCGCTGCCGGGGATGACATACCATTTCTCGCCGGTATCGTTGCCTGGCGTGGAGTTGCCGCCCAATTCGGGCATTATCTCAATGGTGGCCGGTTCGGTCCAGTGCAACTGCGAACTGCTCCCTACCCATAACGTGTTGCTGAAGACGATGGCGTCCAGGCCCATCGGATTGGCCGGCGAATCCTGCACGTCATGGTCAAACGCCAGCACCAGTTGCCCGCCGAACCCGCCCAGGCTGACAATTGACGAATTGTCGGGCGCGAATGTCCCTCCGCCGACCGGCGAGCCGAGCGCCTTGTTCGCATCGTTGTAATCGGGATTGTTGATAAACTGGCCCGGTGCGGGAAGGTACGTCGGCGAATCGGGCGAATTCAAACTAATGTCAATCACCTCGTCGGCAAAGGGGTTATAGTCAGCCAAAACCGCTGACGACATCGCCAGAAGCACCGCGACAGCCGCCGACGCTGCAATCGTGTGTGCATTTTTCATCTCTTTGGTCTCCCACACATCTGTCATTCGTTGCAGGTCCGGCCGGGAGCGGCAGTACGTCTGAAACGCACGCCGCCCCGGCCGAACTCCCTCCAACTCCACATCTACAGTGGAATCGTCGGGCCTTTACCTTTAACCTCGGTTACGTCGGCGACGCAACAGAACACCGATGCCGCCAACCGCCAGCAGGCACATCGTCGCCGGCTCCGGAACGTAGCCGACGACACCGCCACTTGCGGAATCGGTGAGATAACCCCGCCCGTCCTCAAGCACGTTGCCATTGGCGTCCATTTGGGTCAACCAGTTCCACCAGGTTACGCTGGCGTCTCCGGTGGCCATTACGTCGTACTTGTAGTCGCCGTAACCGCTGTAATCCTTGCCGGTCTCGATGACGCAGACCTCCGAAAGCGAGATATCGTAGTTATTTGTGTCGAACAGGATGTTACCAACGTCGTCCACCGTAACGTCATAGAGACCGCCCCGGGCGTAGGTAAGCATGTCGCCGTCAGTCAAGGTGATGTAGCTGTCGCCTTGAGTTGGGTCAGTGTCGATCTTCGCCTGCCATGTTGCCTGGAGAAACTTTGCCATACCCTGGTCGCTGACATGGCTACTGTTATACACTCCCGGCAGCAGATTGCCGGCGCTATCGAAAGCCAATCCAGTAGAATTACCGCCGAGTTCCACAATGCAATCGTGCACGTCGTTCCCACTGGTGTCCAGCCGCCAGATGCCGGTAACGTCGTTGGTGCCGCCACCCCAGACCGCGTTCAACCCGGCGGCAAACGGCTTCCATTCGCCGCCAACCTGTGCGAACTCCAGATCGAAATTGCTGCTCAGCATCGCCACCGGCGTGTATGTTCCACCAGAGGCGGCAAGCGGTATCGTGCGAATGTAGTCGTCCGTACCGATGTTGGTCTTGCCGAACCAGACGGTTGTCTCCGTCGGGTCCATGCGAACGAACGAGCCATATCCGCTGTCGGACCAGGTGGTCAGCGTCCGCGTGAAGGCGCCGTCGGCGGCGTAGAGGTTCACGTTCTGGCCGACCTGGGCGACGATCCGCCCGTCGGAAAGAACATCGAAACCACCATCGGCTGTGTCCGACTCACCGTTGAGGCTGATTTCGCCGTAGCCCGATAATTTGGGGTTCAGAAAACGGCACTCGCCCAGAGTCAAAGAACTGCCTGCAAACACAACAACACATACTGCTGCAACTTTCAGTAGATTCTTCATCTTTACATTCCTTCCAAATTTCGGCAACTTGTCGTTGCCTGGCTCCTCGTGTCTCGGCAGGGGCATTTCGCAAGACCCTGCCAATACAAAAAACATTACTTCATAAACTCTCACTCCAATGGTACTGGTATCATGACAGCCTCCTCGCGAAAAAACCTCGCTAAGCCCAACGAGAATTGGCCGAGAAGCCCGGGCGCAAGGCGACATCAGCCGGCAACCTGAAATGGGGAATTTACGGAGGGATTCACACACGTAACGAGCGAAACAATTTACAACAACCACCGTTACGCGCGGCGACCCAAGCAAAAACCCCGGCTCTCGCAAGTCGAGGTTCCGGGGCTGAATTAATTCTTTACCCTTCCCGGCAACCGATTGACTCGCGGAGGTCAAACCAGGTTGGTCGCAGGCAGGTTTTCTGGCTTCCGGGTCAACCTCCCGCCGCGCCTTCCCATCCCGATCACGCATCGAAACAGTGGCTTGTTGCGGCGGTCGTCGCCGGTTACAGCGGCGCGTCCGCGGCCGATTCTCACGGCCTTCCCTTTTCGCCCATACTTAAACGGGCAACCTACAACGGACAAGAATTATACACCGACATTCCGATTTGTCAAGCATCAATCGCTCGAAAAGAAAAAAATTTAACCACAGAGGCCACAGAGAACAAAGGAATTAAAAAGACTTTTTACTTTCTTTGTGTTCTCTGTGGCCTCTGTGGTTAAATTAGTTTTTCCAGACAGGCGTTGATGAGTTGTTGTTTTGCGGTTTCGAGGTTTTCTTCAGTTCGCAGTCCTGCTGCGCGTGCGTGACCGCCGCCGCCGAAGCGTGCGGCAATGGATGCAACGTCTATCATTTCTCGGCTACGGAGGCTCACTCTTACGCAATCAGGCCCCTCGACCAGCAGCACGGCGACCTCGACGGTCTTGATCCGCAGCGTCTCGTTGATGAAGTTTTCGGTTTCATTGGCCCGAGCGCCGGCAGCGTCGAAATCGGATTTGTGTATGGTCATCACAGCCAGGCGGTTCTGGCAGCGGAGTTCCATACCGGCCAGCGCACGCTGAAGCAATCGGAGGCGCTCGGGACGGTCCGACTGGTAAATCCTGTTGTAGATCAGGTCGGGCTGCGCGCCGCGTTCGATTAAACCAGCGGCTGAACGCAGTGCACGCGGGTCGGTGTTGGAGAAGCGGAACCATCCGGTATCGGACGCCACCGCCGCAAACAATGCCTCGGCTATGTGGTCATCGACTGGCCAGTCCAGCGACTCGATTATCTCGCCGGCCATTACGCCGACGGCGGCTGCGGAGGTGTCTATCCACTGAACCGAGCCGACATCATCGGCGGTGGCGTGGTGGTCAATGACGATGATTTTATTCCGCCGGGCGCGAAGGGCGTCGGTCAGACCGTCCAGTTGTGCGAAGGCGCAGGTATCAACGATAACGATAAGGTCCGATTCGTCGGCGAGTTTTGCGAAATCATCCGCCCTGGCCGGTCTCTCGGTATCGAAAAGAAACTTATATCGCGGCGGGACCGAATCCGACACAAGCATGTGAGCAGTTTTTCCCGCAGCCCGGCCGGCGGCAACCAGAGCCGCCATTGTCCCCAGTCCGTCGCCGTCAGGGCGAGCGTGCGTCAATACAAGGAACGTCCCAGCCGAGCCAAGCCGCTCAACGATAGTCTGAAAATCTTCACTTACACATTTTTCGCACATGTTGAACATCCTTTGCAATTTGGGCCTTCAGGGCCTCGGTGTCGGCAAATGCCTGCTGGTCCCGCAGCCTGGCAAGGAAGGTAACGGCAATGTCCCTGCCATAGAAATCGCCGGCGGCATCCAGCAGATGGACTTCGATAATTTTCGGGCAAGGCGTTTCAAATGTCGGCTTGGTTCCGACCGACACAGCCGAGGGGTATCGCTCGCCTTCGATTTGGGTCCATGCGGCATAGACGCCGTCGCCGGGGCATATCAGGCCGTTCGGATCGACGTTTGCAGTGGGAAACTCCAGCAATCGCCCGTGTCCGCATCCGGCAACTACGGTTCCGAAAAGCGTAAAATGCCGCCCCAGGCACAGGCTGGCGGATTCCACGTCGCCGGAACGAATGAGGCTGCGAACCAGCGAACTGGAAATACGCATCGGCCCTTCGGGCGTATCCGTCTCCAGCGGCTCGACGACGGAGACATCGAAACCGAACCGGCCGGCCATCTCTCGCAGCATCTCGACGTTTCCGATGCGGTCGTGTCCGAAGAAGAAGTTTGGTCCCTCGACCAGATGTTTCGGCTCGAACCGCCCTACCAGCACGTCGCGGACGAACTGCTCTGCTGTACCGGCCAGGAAACGGCGGGTGGTCTTGACGACGACAATTACCTCTGCGCCGCCCTCGGCCAGGAGGCGGTACTTCACATCCGCCGGCAGGATGTAATCCGGCGCTTTGTCCGGCGCGAGCACAACAGCCGGCGGAGGATCGAACGTGAGGACGCAAAACTTTGCATCCTCCGAGGCGGCAAGACCGCCCGCAACGGTGAGTATCCGCTGATGGCCAAGATGCACGCCGTCAAAGTTGCCGACGGCCAGCACACAGCGGCGCAGCGAATCGGGTACGTTTTCCAGACCTTGTATAATCATTTGATAGCAATCAGCAGTCAGGAATCAATCGAAAATCAAAAATCAAAAATCAAAAATTTCAATGTGCGACAACCATCGGCACGTCGCCTCCGGTATCGATTAATTCCACTTCCACGTCGTATGTATCTTTCAGCACGTCGGCGCGGATGACCTCGCCCGGCGGGCCATGGGCGATTACTTTTCCGCTTCGCATCAGGACAATTTCGTCGGCGAAACGCCCTGCCAGGTTAATATCGTGCCCTACGCAGACGACCGCCATAGGCCAGTCGTGCGCCAGGCGGACCATCATACGATAAATCGCCAGTTGATTCTTCACGTCGAGGTGGCTTGTCGGCTCATCGAGCAGGAGGGCCATCGGCTGCTGGGCGAGTGCTCGGGCGATCATCACCCGCTGTGCCTCCCCGCCGGACAGTTCGGCCAGCGTCCGGTCGGCGAAGGCGAGCGTCTCGGTCATTATCATCGCCTGACGTGCGACGGCACGGTCGTTCTCGCCGGCCAGGCCCATCACGCCGGTGTGAGCGTATCGGCCAAGAAGGACGACTTCACGAACGATAAAGGCGAAGGCCGATGTCGGAAACTGCGGCACGTAGGCCATCATCCGCGCCAGCCGGCGAGGCGAGTAACTACGCACCGGCATCGAATCCAGCAGAACGTCGCCTGAATCGACCTTCAACTGCCCAAGCATACACCGCAGCAGCGTGGTCTTGCCCGAACCGTTAGGCCCAAGGATGCAGATAAGTCTTCCGGCGCTTGCGGCGAAGTCAACGCCGTCGAGGACGTTTTCGCCCGCGCGGTAGGCGAATTCAATGTCGCGCGCCGAAAGTATGTGCGAACGGTTATTCAAGCCGCCGCCTCCTGAAAACGTCGCCTTAGAAGGAAGATGAAGAACGGCCCGCCGGAAAGAGCGGTGATGATTCCCACGGGGATAAGACTTACCCCAATCCACGGGCCTACACATCGGCAGAGGATTTCGGCGACGATAAGGAATACCGCTCCGGCCAGACCGCTGACGACCAAAAGGCGCCGATGCTCCGGGCC
>DAOWOP010000150.1 GCA_030642005.1 Planctomycetales bacterium | reverse complement strand
TGTTCAGTTTTTTCTTTTGCTGATTGCTGATTGCTGATCGCTGACTGCTAACTGCTGACTGCTTTTTTATAACCTGCCAAATCCAGACAAAAACGTCCCGAAAACGGTCGATTTGACATATTACCCATGTCGGACGATTCTCTAACCTCTTGCAATACAAGATGTTACCTGCCTGGCACGGGCCTTGCTCCACATTTATAATGTATGGTTGCGGGCTTTGTGCGCACGCAAGGACAAATGGAGAAAACAACAATGGCATCGAACAAGATAATCGGCATAGACCTGGGAACCACAAACAGCGTCGTGGCCTTGATGGAAGGCGGCTCGGCGAAGGTGCTCATCAACCAGCAAGGCTCGCGCCTGACGCCCTCGGTGGTCGGTTTTACCGACAAGGGCGAGCGCCTCGTCGGCCAGCCCGCAAGGCACCAGCAGATTACCAATCCGAAAAACACTGTCTTTTCAATCAAGCGCTTCATGGGCCGACGGCATAACGAGGTCAGCAGCGAGGAAAAGACCGTCCCCTACGAGATCGTCGGAAAGCCCGATGAATTGGTCAAGGTCCACGTGCACGGCAAGGATCACACCCCGCCGGAGATAAGCGCGATAACGCTCCAGTACCTCAAGCGCACAGCCGAAGATTACCTCGGCGACAAGATCGAGCGGGCGGTCATCACGGTCCCGGCCTATTTCAACGATTCGCAGCGTCAGGCCACCAAGGACGCCGGCGAGATCGCGGGCCTGAAGGTCGAGCGGATCATCAACGAACCGACGGCCGCCGCACTGGCCTACGGAATGGAGGGCAAGAAGAACGAAAAGGTGGCTGTGTTCGACTTCGGCGGCGGGACGTTCGACATCTCCATCCTCGACATCGGAGACAACGTCTTCGAGGTCCTCGCCACCAACGGCGACGGACACCTCGGCGGCGACGACCTGGACGAGATACTTATCAATTACGCCGCCGACGAATTTAAGAAACTCGAAGGCATCGACCTGCGCGGCGACGCGATGGCGCTTCAGCGGCTCAAAGAGGCGGCGGAGAAGGCCAAGTGCGAACTATCGACGGCAATGGAGGCCAATATCAACCTGCCCTTCATCACCGCCACCGCCGCCGGGCCAAAGCACCTGACAATGACGCTGACGCGGGCGAAATTCGAGCAACTCGGCGAGCCGGTATTCAACCGCCTCGTCGGGCCTTGCAAGCAGGCGCTGTCGGACGCGAAATTCACCGCCGACGACATCGACGAGGTGCTGCTGGTCGGCGGATCGACGCGAATCCCGCGCGTCCGCGAGATTACCAAAGAGATTTTCGGAAAAGACCCGAACCAGACGATTAATCCCGACGAGGCCGTCGCTATGGGAGCGGCCATACAGGGCGGCATCCTCGGCGGAGAGGTCGAAGAGCAGATGGTGCTGCTTGACGTTACGCCTTTGAGCCTGGGCGTCGAGACGCTCGGCGGAGTGATGACCAGGCTCATCGAGCGGAATACGACCATCCCGACCGAAAAGAAGGAGACCTTCTCCACCGCCGCCGACAACCAGACCGAGGTAAATATCCACGTCCTCCAGGGCGAGCGCGAGTTCGCCGGCGATAACCGCACACTTGGCAGGTTCAACCTTACCGGAATCCCGTCGGCGCCGCGCGGCGTCCCGCAGATTGAGGTGGCGTTCAACATCGACGCCAACGGCATCATTAACGTCTCGGCAAAGGACACAGCCACCGGTAAGGAACAGTCCATCGAGATAAAAGGCTCTTCCGGTCTGGATGAAGCCGAGATCGAGAAGATGCGCAAGGACGCCGAAGGCCATGCCGAAGAAGACAAAAAACGCCGCGAAGTGGTGGACCTCAAGAACGCCGGCGATTCGATGGCTTACCAGGCTGAAAAAATGCTCGCCGACCAGGGCGAGAAGGTCTCCGGCGAGGATCGCAGCGACATCGAGTCGGGCATTTCGCAACTGCGTGAAGCCCTCAAGGGCGACGACGCGGCTGCCATCAAGCGCGCAATGGAGAACCTGGAAAAATCGTCGCACAAGGTAGCCGAGGAGATGTACAAATCCGCCGGCCCCGCCGCTGCCGCGCCACAGGGTGAACCAGCGCCCGCCGAAGAAGCAAAGAAACCCGGCGACGACGACGTAATCGACGCCGAATATGACGTGAAAGAATAGTCCACGCCTGCCTGCCAGCAGATACTCCTGCCGGCAGACAGGTAGGCAGGGATTACAGAGGTACGCCGCTCGATTTCAGCGTTTGGCGAACTTCGGTTCCCGACAACTCCACGGGGCTGCAACTCAGGCTCATGCACATGCCCGCCGCCGTTCCCGCCGCCTGGGCAATAGCGAAACACGTCCCTATGACTCTCAGCGAAGACATGGCGCCGTGATCCGCTGAGATACATCGCCCGGAAACCAGAAGGTTGTCCACGCCCTGCGGGGTCAGGCAACCGTACGGAATCTCGTAGTAACCGCCATCCTCCAGGTAGTAGTCATCGTAGAGTTGATCTCTGAATTTCTTTTTCATCACGCAGTCCGGGGTAACCTTGCAATCCCCGTTACAAAGCGTCGTAAGAGGACTTGTCAGGCCTAGCGGGCAGTGGATGTCCAGGAACCACGAGCCTCTGGCTACGCCTTCGTCGAACCTGGCCGTCTTCATGCACTCCTTGCCGGTGAGGATGTAATTCCCCGTAATCTGACGGGTTTCCCGAACCCCGATCTGGGTCGGGGTGGCCATGAGGTAGCACTTCTCGTAGCCGGGAATGTGCTTCCGGCAGAAGTCGATAATCTTCAGCGTATCGGCACGGAGTTTCATTTCATTCCGTGTAAGGTCTTCGGCGTTCGTTCCATCGCCGCGGGCGCGGGTGATGGTCGGCGTGCGCTCGCCCGGCCTGATGGTCGCGCCGAATTCGCTGACTTCGCCGACAGGTGCGAAATATATGGGGAGGGTTTTGTCGGCGATCGCCTGCTTGAATATCTCGACGCTCTCTTCTGTCTCTTGTTTTGTTTGTTCACGAAGCCCGCCCATGCGAAATTTCGTGCCCATCGACTGCATCGCCCCGTCGGCGGGACGGCCCTTGGTGTAAGCGCAGCCGGCCCAACAGGCTACATCCCCGTCCCCGGTCGCATCTATGAAAACCCGCCCGCGAATGGCGGTGCGGCCGGACTTATTTTCCACCAGTACGCAATCAATGCGATTCCCGTCCCGAATCACGCCGACGGCATGTGTGTGGTAGAGGAAGCGGATGTTCTTTTCCCTGCCGGCCAGGTGCTCCAGGGCGTGTTTCATCATTTCAGGCTCAAACGGTATCGCGTGCCAGCGAATATTCTTTTCCTGCGGCGCACCGTTCAGCGACTGTAGTTCGCGTACGATTTCCAAGGGGATCCCGCCGAGCATCAGATCGTCGGTCTGCGTGGTGTTGTATCCGAAAAGAGGGCCTATCATACCTGCCGAGGCCAACCCGCCCGGAAAGCCGTAGTGCTCGACGATGAGCACTTTCGCTCCCTGCCGAGCCGCCGCGACGGCGGCAGGCAGTCCGCCCGGCCCGCCGCCGACAACCACCACGTCCACGTCACCAGCCACGGGAACCTGCCGGGCAGGCTCGGTAATAAATGTTGTTTTTTCATTGTCCATCGCTGCTTTTTTCCTTACGTTCCGATTCAGAGTGTCCCAACCTTTGTGATATCCTTTCAGCCGCACGCAAAACCAATTCAATTTGATTTTCAGGCGGGTGCTCGGCTGTGGTGTGAGCGCCGAGCGCCGCAGTAACATCTCCCAGCATGTTCCTGATCGCCGCTGCTATAAAATGAAGCCCGCTCTCTTCCAATCTCACGACCGCCAGTCCACCGGCTCGGATCTCCGTCAGCAGTTTTGAAAACTGCTCGGGCGATTCGACTCCTCGCACCCCCGGTCGCAACGGATACTTATCCAGATGGCCTTCCAAAACCTCGGCGGGGGCAAAGGCCAGAAGAACCCTGCCAGTGGCCTGAGGCCACGCCGGACCGACCTTTAACGGGATTTCGTCGGCGGGAATACCCAGATGAAAATCGACACAGAGCAAGTTGACCTGGTCGAGACCGTCAAGTGTCGCCAGAACAGTCCGGCTGCCGGTCTGATTCGAAAGCCGGTACATCTCCTCCCTGGCAACACTGCAAATGCCATGCTTTTCCGAATAGGACCGTGCCAGCGCACAACATCCGACTCCGGGAGAGTAGGTGCCGTTGTCGTGCTTTTCCACCAATTCATACTCCAGGAGCGTTCTGAGCAACTTCAGCGTACCAGCAGCGCCTATTCCAATGAGCGAACTCAACTCGGAAAGATTCTTAGGCCCCCGGACCAGATGCCCAAGGATGCTCAACGCCCTGCCTACGGATTGAATCCTTGTCCCACTCAATAAGTTTTCCTATCAGGAAAGAAAGTTTCCCAATAGTATAACGGGTATTTATAGTCCCGCAAGGAAAAAAATAAAAAAAGTTGAGGGAGGCGGGCAACGGGTGCATCCCATTTCAGTTGGTACTTTTCATAAGACGCATCCAGTTTCAGCAAGTGGACCAGGAACCAAAGCCGACGGATAGCAATCCGTCGGCTTTATACCGAATGGACGTTTTTCAACGCTTAACCACGATCTACCTACTCAAATGGGACGCACCCGCAGGCAACGACGGGTGAACGTTCCTTTGCTGGTACTTTGCCAATCTTTAATTTGTGAGTTCGAGCGGTCCGACAAGAGCGAACATCGCCGAACGGTAAGCCGCGTGGCTGGCCGTTCGGCGATGTTCGAACGACCAACGGACGCTTTGCTCATAGAAAAGTCCACTCAATATGTTTTTTTAAGCATGGCAAAGTATTGGTAGTCTGTCCCATCTAAAACGACGGGCGCCACGCCCTCGCCCGTCTAAAGGGGGTGGGCGCGTAACTGCTCTAATCCCTTTTCGATACCGGCTGGGTTGTCGGCGGTTTGTAGTGCGGTGTGCGGGGTTTTTGTTCCGGCTTGGGGGTCTTTTGGCGGGGGTCGGCGTAGAGGTGGACGTTGTCGAAGAAGTATTCACCCGGCGGCCAGTAGGCGTAAATATCGATCCTCAGCCACTGGATGTTTTTGGCCAGCCCGCCGCGAGGAGGGAACGGCGCAGCATAATGCTGCCAAGTGTTTTTTTCATTCCGGCAGGCGAGGTACCAGCGATAGACCTCTCGGCGGTGGCGTTCGGGATGCTTTTTGGCGTCGGCGGCGATGAGTTGCTTCTGCTTTTCGCGCGGCAGGGCGACGAACTGATCCGGCGTCATTTTCATCTCGGCCAGGCTGGACTCGCTCAACCCGTCGGCGACAGCGGAAAAGTCCGCGAAGCCCTTGACGAATATCTTCGGAAAAAATATCCCGCCGGTCCGGCCCTTCATGTCGGCGACCAGCCAGTACCGCCGGCCCGGCTTGGCCTTTATCCACTCGCTGCGGTAGTGGACGCCCTCTAAGCCTGCGACGGTGGCGTACTTGTTGGCGACGGTCCCGATTCTCGGCGGCTTGCTCGGGTCGGCCTTGCCGAGCATCAGGTCGCGCCGGTACTTCAGCCAGGCGTTACGCTCCACGTCGGTGAAGATTCGCAGCACCTTGCCCCGCCGGCGGCGACGCGGATCGGCGACGAGGAAGGTCGTTACGTTATCAGGCCCTATCCGCCAGCCGGTCTTACCCGACTCAAAATCACCGTTGACGTTTAGCGGCTTGCCAAAAGATTTCGGCTCGGTCTCATCGCCATATTCGGGCGGCTTCCATTCGGCCTTGCCGCGAACGGCCTCGACTATTTTGCAGGCGACGACGCCGCGGGCGCGCTCGGTGTGGTCGGAGAACGCCTTCGTCCAGGCGACTGACTTTGGGCCGGAAATATCGACGTAGCGGATTTCAGCCCGGACGGCGGGGCCAAGTTTCTGCACGTCGCCGAAAACGGCCACATGCGCGGCGAACTTATCTTTCAGCAGGGCGATGATTTCCTTGTCGGCGGTTTTCAGCGAAACGCCGGCGGCGGGTGTCATTTCGGCTGTGGTGAAGCGGTCGATTACCTTACAGTCGTCGTGCCGCCGAAGTCGCAGGCGGACCGCGTCGGCCAACTGCCTACCGTAGTCGGCCTTTTTCCCGGTTTCGGTCGTAGAGCACGCAAAATCAAAAATCACGACGTACTTAACCGGCGCGGCCTTTTTCTCATCGCCCGCCGCCAGCGCCAGCACCATCAGCAGGACTGTCGTCGCCGCCGTCACTTGCCCAACTGCTCCCGTAGATTCTTGTCCCTTGCGAGTGTTTTATCGGCCTGGGCCGATTTGAATTCGGCAAGTTTTCCAGCCAGGTCGGCGTCGGAGGTTGCGAGGATTTCGGCGGCAAGGACCGCTGCGTTGACCGCGCCGGCTGGGCCTATTCCGGTGCAGCCGACGGGTACGCCCGGCGGCATCTGGACGGTTGACAGCAGCGCGTCGATACCCGCCAGCGTGCCTGAGGCGTTCGCTACGCCGCGGACCGGCCGTGTTGTGCGAGCCGCAATCGAACCTGCCAGTGCGGCGCTCATACCGGCT
>DAOWOP010000051.1 GCA_030642005.1 Planctomycetales bacterium | reverse complement strand
GGCGGGTGATTTCCAGTCCGATGCCCCGGCTGGCGCCCGTTACGATTGCGACTTGTTCGTTTTCGGCCATGATTGTCGTTCCTGTTTCACATTCTCGCTTAGCCGTCGCCGGTACGGCGATTATTCTATACGACGACGTTATTATTGCACCAGTACGCCGGCCAGTTCGGCCAGGGCGGCGGCGGAATTAATGCTTACAACTTTTACCCGGCGGTCGATCCGCCTCATCAGCCCGGCAAGGACCCTGCCGGACCCGATTTCATAAAACCGCTCGACGCCATCATCCAGCATCCGGCGAACCGACTGTTCCCACCTGACCGGCGATGTCATCTGCCGGATGAGTTTATCCTTTATCGACTCGGCATTCCCGTGCGGTTCGGCATCGACATTTGCAATTACCGGCAGTTCCGGCGTGCGGATTTCAACGCCAGCGATGGCCTGGGCGAGTTTTTCCGCCGCCGGAGCCATAAATTCGCTGTGAAAGGCCCCTGCGACCTTCAGGGGCATAGCCCCTTTGGCGCCGAATTCCTTCGCCAGTTCCGCCGCCTGTTTGCACGCCTCAATGTCGCCGGAGATTACGATCTGTCCGGGGCTGTTGAAATTCGCCGGCGCAAGGACGGCTCCCTCGGCCGCTGCGATGCAAAGTTCGACGACTTTCTGCTCGTCCAGCCCGATAATACTGACCATGCCCGACGGACGGGCTTCGGATGCTTCGGCCATAAACCGCCCGCGCTTGGCTACCAGGTCCAGCGCCGAGCAGAAGTCTATAGCCCCGGCTGCGTGCAGGGCAGTGTATTCTCCCAGGCTCAGTCCCGCAGCCATCGCAGCGACGGGTGCATTGTCGCCCAGCGCCTCTTTCATTGCGGCAGCGGCGGCGGCGGAACAGACGAACATCGCCGGCTGGGCAATATCCGTGGCGTCGAGGCGTTCTGCCGGTCCATGGAAGCATATCTCGCTAAGCGCATAGCCCAACTGTTCATCGGCGGCGGCGAAGACGCTCCTCGCCAACGACGACGCATCAGCAAGGTCGGACATCATCCCGACCTGCTGTGCGCCCTGACCCGGAAATAAAAACGCTGTTTTCATCGAAAAACCTGCCACAGAGGACTCTTGGCAATTTGCAATTGATTAGATGAATTGTCAAATGTTCTTTCAATTGGAAATTGAAAATTGGAAATTGGAAATTTCATTTATCTCTGTGTTCTCTGTGCCTCTGTGGCCTCTTTTACAGTTTTACGACGGCCCCTGCCCAGGTCAGGCCTGCGCCGAAGGCGATCAGCAGCACCGTTGAGCCTGGCCCGATACGCCCGGACCGGACCGCCTCATCCAGTGCTATAGGGATAGAAGCAGCCGAGGTGTTGCCGTACCTGTCTATGTTGACATAGACCTTTTCCATCGGGAATTTCAGTTTTTCCGTGGCCGATTTTAGAATCCGAATATTTACCTGGTGCGGGACGACAAGGTCCACGTCGTCGGGCGTAAGGTCGCAGGCTTTCATGCAGTCTTCCAGGAGCCACTGCATCTTTTCTATGGCGAACTTGTACACGTCCCTGCCCCGCATTTTCAGGTAATGCAGGCGTTGTTCAACCGTCTGCTGCGATGCGGGCAGTTTTGACCCGCCTGCGGGTATCCAGATGTAGTCCCACCCCTTGCCGTCGGCGTGCATGACGGTGTACCGGATGCCCTTTGCGTCATCTTCGGTCGGTTTCAGGACGACCGCTCCGGCGCCGTCGCCGAAGAGGATGCAACTGCCTCGGTCTTCGTAGTCGGTGAACCGGCTGATGGTCTCTGCGCCGATGACGAGGCAGTTTTTGAACTGGCCTGCTTCGATGAACCGCCTGGCAATCGCCAGGCAATAGACGAATCCGCTGCACGCAGCCGACAGGTCGAAAACAGCCGCTTCGGGCGCGCCCAGACCTTGCTGGATATAACAGGCGCTGGACGGGCAGAGCGTATCGGGAGTGATGGTCGCGCAGGCGATCATGTCCAGTTCGCCCGGTTCGATACCGGCGTTTTTGCAGGCCCGCCGGGACGCCTCAATCGCCATTGACACGGTTGATTCGCCTTCTTCGGCGATGTGGCGCTCCTTGATGCCGGTGCGCTTGGTTATCCATTCGTCGGACGTATCGACCATCCGCTCAAAATCGGCATTGGTAAGCACCTTGGCGGGAACGTACGCTCCGACGCCCGCAATTGCCGCTCGCAATCCGCTATTCATGAATCGTCTCCGCTCTGCCGGCGCCGACCAAGACGTTCCGTGATGCGATCGTTGATGTGCGTCTCGGCGAAATCCAGCGTTACGCCGATGGCGTTGGTGATTCCCCTGGCCTGACTGGCGCCGTGGCAAATGATGCAGATGCCGTTAACCCCAAGCAGCGGCGCTCCGCCGTACTCGTTGAAATCGTATTTCTCGCGGATCGTCGTTATGGCGTGTTCGAATTGGCTGGCAAGGTCCGGGTTCAATCGGGTCAGTTCAAGATACGTGGACTTGAACAGTCCCTCGGCCAGGCCTTCCATAAGTTTCAGCGCGACGTTGCCGACGAAACCTTCGGTTACAACCACGTCGCAGGCGCCGTGGAACATATCACTGCCCTCGACGTTGCCGACGAATTTCACTTCCGGGTCGTTTTTGAACAGTTCCCGCGTTTCCTTTACGAGTTGGTTGCCCTTGGCGTCTTCGGAGCCGATGCTCAGCAGAGCCACGCGTGGCTCGGCGATGCCGCAGATACAGCGGGAGTATTCCGCTGACATCAGGCCGTACTGGTAGAGGTGCTCAGGCCGGCAGTTAACGTTGGCGCCGACATCGCACATGATCACAGGCCCGGCGTACGTGGGCGTTATTATAGCGATTCCAGGCCGGTGCACGCCGCGCAGGCGCCGCAAGCGCATCTGGGCCGCCGCTACGCACGCGCCGGTGTTGCCGGCCGATATTATCGCATCCAACTCGCCGGCGGCCGCCAGGGTCGCCATCTTCGCAATCGAACTGCCCGGCTTCTGACGCAGCGCCTCGACCGGCGACTCATCCATCCCGATGACCTCGCCGGCGTGCTCGATTCGAATGAACCGCTCATGCCCGTCGGCTTCGGCGAGGTGCTCGCGAATGGCTGATTCATCGCCGATCAGCACGATCTTATCGTCGTCGCCGAGGAGGCCTTCGGCGTCAAGAGCGCCCTTGACGACCCCGGCGGGTGCGAAGTCCCCTCCCATGGCATCAACGCCGATCCGCATCGCTTCAGCTCTCTTTCTCGATCTTCAGGCTCAGTCCGGCCCGAACGTAACCACAGTTGGCGCACGCGGCGTGGGGCAGTTTCGGCTTGTTGCAACGCGGACAATCGGAGAGGTTCACACTACTTAAGGCGTGGTGCGAACGACGCGAACGGGTGCGAGATCTACTCAATTTCTGTGATGGTTGCATATCAATCCTTCAGATAAAAATCCACTAAACGCCGACGGAAACTATCGGCAGGAAGCGAAATTGTCAACGAAAAAACCTTTGTCGCAACGGACAGGTACGTCAACAGCGCCGAACGGTGCTGTTAAACACGAGCAGTTACTCGACTTTCCCCCGCAACCAGTCCCGCCCGACCTTCAGTGCTTCGGGCAGTTTATCGGCGTCTTTCCCCCCGGCCTGCGCCATCGTCGCCTTGCCCCCGCCGGACCCGCCGACGGCGGCGGCGGCGGCATTGACCCAATCCCCGGCCTTGATTCCAGCGGATTTTACCAGCGACTCGCTGACCATCGCTACAAGCGTAACTTTTTCTTCATCCGCGCCGCCGACCAGGACCGCCGCTGCGCCTCTCTGTCGCTGGACGTCGCATATTTTCCGCATCGCCGACGGGTCAACCAAGGCAACCTCGCCTATCATGGCGTCTCCATCAGGCGTCGGGACAACAAAGTCGGGAGCGAATTCCTCGACGCCGGCCAGCATCGCCTGCTGCTTGCGGAGTTGCTTTATCTCTTTCTGCATCGCGACTATCCGTTCGGAAATCTGCTCGATAGGCACGCGGAGAGCCGACGAAGCCGACGAAACCGCCTCATCCAGCATCTGCACGCACCGGACGGCCTGGTGGCCGGTAACGGCTGTGATTCGCCGGACGCCCTTGGCGACCGATTCTTCCGAAAGTATCTTGAAAAACCCCGCCTGCGATGTTCGCGACAGGTGCGTCCCACCGCAGAACTCCACAAGAGTGCTTTCGTCGCTTTGCTTGACGGAGTCGTCCACTCCAACGCTGACTACGCGGACAGGATCGGGATACTTCTCGCCGAACACTGCCCGGACGCCCGGAATCTTCCGGGCCTGGGCCAGCGGAACGTTATTTATAAAGATCGGTTCATCGGCGAGGATTCGCTCGTTGACGAGGCGTTCGACCTCGGTGAGTTGTTCCGGCGTTACAGCCTTGCCGCAGGTGAAGTCGAATCGCAGGCGATCCGGCGCTACCACGCTGCCGGCCTGGTCTATTTTGCCGCCAAGAACTTTCCGCAATGCCCAGTTGAGCAGGTGAGTGGATGTATGATTGCGCATCGTGTCGGCACGGGCGGCGTCCACCTGGACCGTTACGTCCTGTCCGACCGAGAACGTCCCGGTTTCCATAATTCCGATGTGCAGGACGCAGTGGCCTGCAAGTTGCGTATCGCGGACGGCGAATGTCCCGTCCGGGCCGGTCAGCACGCCGGAGTCCCCGACCTGCCCGCCGGACTCGCCATAGAAATTCGTCTTGTCCAGCACGACAGCGGCTTCTGTACCCTCGGACAGAACGCCTTCGGAGATAAAATCTTCACCGACCACCCACCCAAGCACGGTCGCATCAATGGGTTGCGTGTCGTACCTGGCCGAGTCGTCCGTCTCCGGCAGGCCCGTAATCGCGGCGACCTGGAACGTCCCGCCGCCGGCGGATGAAATCTGCTTGTGCCGGGCCATCTTCTCTTCGTAGCCGGGCATATCGACCGTCAGTCCGCGTTCAGCCGCCATCAGTTGCGTCAGGTCCACGGGAAAGCCGTAAGTGGCGTACAACTCGAACGCCACCTCGCCGGTAATCTGCTTTTTCCCGCCGTCGGCAACCTTTTCAGCCGCTCGGCTGAAGAGGTCGAGACCACGGTCAAGCGTCCGGTTGAAAGAGACCTCTTCTTCGAGGATCGTCTCGGCGACCTGCTTTTGTCTTTGGGCGACTTCGGGGAAGAAATCGCCTACCTGCTCGGCGACGACGGCTGCAAGGTTGTGAATGAACGGTTCGTGCCGGTTGAGATTTCGTCCGAAGCGGGCGGCCCGGCGGAGGATTCGGCGGATGACGTATCCTCGGCCCTCATTGGACGGCAGGATGCCGTCGGCGATGGCAAAGGTGCACGCGCGGGCGTGGTCGGCGACGACCCGCAGGGCTACGTCCGTTTCGGCGCCTTGTCCGTAGCGCACGCCGGTTATCTCGGCCAGTGAGTCCATCAGCGGGCCGAAAACATCGGTGGCGTAGTTGTCGGTCTTGCCTTGGAGGACGGCGGATATGCGCGCCAGTCCCAGGCCGGTATCGACGTGCCTGGCCGGCAGCGGCTCCAGATGCCCCGAAGCGTCGCGGTTGAACTGGATGAATACCAGGTTCCACAGTTCGATGAACCGCCCGCATCCCTCGACGTTGACGGCGCAGGCCTGGCCCGGATGGCGCGAACCGTTGCAACAACCTTCGCCCAGGTCGATGTGTATTTCCGTGCAAGGCCCGCACGGTCCGGTCTCGCCCATCTCCCAGAAGTTGTCCTTTACCCCGCCGCGAAGGACGCGATCGGGCGGGATGTCGGTAACTTCAGGCCAAAGCCCAGTCGTCTCATCGTCGGGCGGCAAACCGGTGGCTTTATCCCCGCCGAAGACGCCTACCCAGAGTTTGTCCTTCGGCAGGCCCCAGACGTCCGTCAGAAGTTCCCACGCCCACTGGATGGCTTCGGCCTTGAAGTAGTCCCCGAACGACCAGTTTCCCAGCATTTCGAAGAAGGTATGGTGATAGGTATCGTGCCCGACGTCTTCGAGGTCGTTGTGTTTCCCGCCGGCGCGGATGACCTTCTGGGAGTTGACGGCTCGCGTGTAGGGCCTGGAACCTGCGCCGAGAAAGACGTCCTTGAACTGGTTCATACCGGCGTTGGTGAACAGCAGCGTCGGGTCGTCAGCCGGCAGGAGCGAAGCCGACGGCGCGAACCTATGCCCGCGGTCCTCGAAGAACTGGATAAATTCACGACGAATCTGTTCGGATGTTTTGCTCATGTCGCCTCAACTTATATAAAAAAAAGCGCGGAACGACAAGTCGAAGGACTCACCGCTTCGCGCACAATCCTAAATCCGCAATCCGCAATCCGCAATCAAAAGTCCGCTTACGCCTTTTCCGCGTGCGAGGAGAGTTTTTTGATCACCGCGCCGCGGATTTCTTCGTAGAGGTCGGCGTTATCCTTGAGGAAGGTAACGGATGCCGGTTTGCCCTGTCCGAGACGAACGTGTATTGCCCCTGTTATCTGACTACGAGTTGGCATGCCCGGCCGCCAACCGAGCCGATTCTACACCTAAGCGATACCAAGGGTTCTTTGATGGCTTGCGTTTTTCCGCCGGCGCAGAGTAGTATTTAATATATTCATCTACGCTTCTGAATATTTTTTTTCTTTGGCGTTTGGGTGTTTTTTTGCTTGTCATCGTTCTCTCCGTGGTCAAAGTAGTTTCTGAAGAAGTGATGGTTAAGTTCAGGTTGGAAATAGTGCTTTCGTTTTATCCAAACCAATCCATCACCTTTTGTTATAACAGCAACGTCTATCGGGCCACCGACTGTTTCTGCCTCCAGAGTAACCTGTTTACGAAACGATACCAAGTTAACCAGCGTCTCGGCCATAGTAGCCAATTCGTCCTTCTGGAGAAATTTCGTGGCTTGGGTAACGGGATTGCTGTACTTGCGATGTTTAAGGTCCTCTAGATACGCGATTATTGTGTCGTACGCACCTTTGCCCATTTCGCTTGCTATCTGGAGCATTTGACGCCCATCATTGTCATTTACGCTCACCTTTTCTCTGATTGCTTGCACCAGTTTCTGCGGGAAGTACTTCTGGAGCGTCTTGCCGAGTGTCTGGTCAAAAAATTCGCTTACGTCCCTGCCCATGCCCTCCATGAACGTAACAACTTCGTCAGATTGGGCAAACGGCGAGATAACCGCTTCGTTCGTGTCACTGATGGCTGTGCTTTTCTGGAGCCTTTTCACTGCCTTCCCCAAAAGGACACCAGATATGTTATAGTCGAAGTACGATGGATAGAGTTCATCCTCTCCGAAACCTGCAACCACAAGGCCGGACTGATGGACAGTGGACGCGGCATTCACAACAATGTGTGTAAGCTGTGATCGATCCTGCGTCGTGAGGGGTCTCCCCTCAAAGATCTGCTTGGCAATGTCAAATATGGACTTTCGATACTTCGACCGAAGGCGCCCCTTTTCCTTCTCCGAGAATTCCGCGTCCTTGGCATATTCAGCGAACTTCTTGGACTCCACAGCAATAATCTCTCGAAGCTTCGATTTCACTTCTGTCTCATCAGTCTTCCTTTTTTCTTTAAAGACAGATTTCACGAATCCGTCCAGTTGTTTTTTGATGTCTTCGAATATCACATATGCCGCCGACAAGACATGCTGTGCCTCTGTATCGTCACTGACGGGAAGTTTTCCGAGGAATCTGAAGATATCTTTACAGTAGTCCTCTAACCGAGGGAATCGCTTTTTCCCAAGACATCTGCGGTACCGCTTGATTATGGTTTCCCAGGGAATGTTCATAAGACGGGAGTTGTTATAGATCATCGTCCCGACTGGCGCGTGCTTCGATAGCGCAAAAACTTTATTGGCCGTGTTGTAAATCTTACGTTTTTGCCCCTCAGACCCTTGGATGCTAAGGGTCATAGCGCTGTCTGCAGCCAGCGCCAATCCTGCCTTATTGAGTATGGCTATTTCTGTCGTCATACATAAGTCCTCACGCCCGACAACTTCCAAAGTTTTTCACGGGCGGCTATGGGCCATAAGTTACAGGTAATATCCAAACTCCGCAAGTGCATGTCTGTATTCCGCGCGATGGGGCTTCTGGCCCACCGCGTGAAACTCCGCTGGACAATAAAACTGCTTACGTCTTATCCGTATGCGAAGAGAGTTTCTCGATCACCGCGCCGCGGATTTCTTCGTAGAGGTCGGCGTTATCCTTGAGGAAGGTAACAGCAGCGGGTCGGCCCTGTCCGAGGCGGACGTCGCCGAAACTGTACCACGAGCCGCTCCTGGTAACGATGCCATTTTCGGCCCCAAGGTCCAGCACGTCGGCGACGACGCTTATCCCGCTGTCGAACATGATGTCGAACTCTGCGGTGCGGAACGGCGGGGCGACCTTGTTCTTTACCACGCGGGCGCGGACGTGGTTTCCAACGGCGCGGTCGCCTTCCTTAATCGTCGAGACGCGGCGGATATCGACGCGGACGGATGAATAAAACTTCAGCGCCCGCCCGCCCGGCGTCGTCTCCGGGTTGCCGAACATCACGCCGATCTTCATGCGTATCTGGTTGATGAAGATTACGCAGGTGCGGCTTTTGGCGATTGCGCCGGTGAGTTTCCGCATTGCCTGGCTCATCAGGCGCGCCTGGAGGCCCACGTGCGTAGCACCCATCTCGCCCTCTATCTCGGCGCGGGGAATGAGGGCCGCGACCGAGTCGATTACAATGATATCGACGGCGTTGGAGCGGATGAGCATCTCGCAGATTTCCAGCGCCTGTTCGCCCGTGTCGGGCTGGGAGATGAGCAGGCTGTCGAGTTTCACGCCTAGTTTCCTCGCCCAGGTCGGGTCGAGCGCGTGTTCGGCGTCGATGAACGCAGCCACTCCGCCGGAGACCTGTGCGTTGGCGATTACGTGAAGCGCCAGCGTCGTCTTGCCCCCGCCCTCAGGCCCGTACAACTCGCAAATCCGCCCGCGAGGCATCCCCTGACCGCCCAGGGCGAGGTCCAGACTCAAAGGCCCCGTTGATATGCCGTCCACCGGCACGATCTGGTCGTCGCTGAGCCGCATTATGCTGCCCTTGCCGTAGTTCTTCTCGATCTGCTGCAACGCCGCGTCGAGCGCCTTCTCACGGCGCTGATCCGCAACGGCCTTATCCTTGTTACCACCGGACGATTTCGCCATCTGCTGTTCTCCTTACCTTGAATCAGTCCTGTCATATCGACGAGACTGTAAGGTATTTGTTCGGGTATCGCAAGCGCGATCCTTCAGAAAATCTACTTATCTTCGACAAAATGTCAACCCATCCCCAACTTTACTTTCGCCAAAGGCGAATAAACCGGTCCGTCGGGCGTCAGTTGCGATGAAAAGACGATAAGTTCATTTATTGATGTGACGCCGAAGTCGCTCTCGGCAATCTCGGCGACGGCGGCGCGGAGTTGCCGGACGTTCTGCCTGCCCTTGACCCGCCCCAAAGTCAGGTGCGGACGAAACGAACGGTTCTCCTTTTTGAAACCCATCTCGGCGTAAGATTCTTCGAGCAGTTCGTGCAATTTTTCCAACCGGCCCGTCGGTTCGTCCACGCCGACCCAAACCATCCTCATTGCACCAGCCGGCGGAACGGAAACGACACGCGCGACGGAAAACTCGAACGGTTCAATCTGCGCGGCCACCTTCTCAACCACTCGGCAAACCTCCGGCGACTGCTCATCAGTAACATCGCCGAGAAATTTAATCGTCAGGTGAAGATTTTTTCTGTCCACCCAACGCACCCGCGCCCCAGCCGAAGCCAGCGACTGCTGTACCTCGACGAGACGCTCAACGATTACCTCATCCAACGGCAACGCAAGAAATGTGCGAAGGGACATAGTAAACACCTTCTAATTTGAACCATATATCCATCATAAGCCCAGCCATTCGAATGGCTGGGCTTCGGGCCGTGTGGAGAATACGTCTAAAATCTCGTCAATTCCTCGAACTGCTTCATTCGCTTTTCGATGTCATCGAGATTGATTCCGAAGAAGCGGTTGAGCGAGAAATCTTCGAGGTTGAAACTGGCCGTTACTGTTCCGCAGGCGATTGCCCGGCGGAGTGTCGCGGTGTTGATACTGTCCCGGGCCGCCAAAAAACCCATCATCGCGCCGGCGAAACTGTCGCCCGCTCCGGTCGGGTCAACGACATCGACCGCAGGCCAGGCCGGGAATGCGAATACGCCCCCGTCGGCGAACAGCAAACTGCCGTGCTCGCCCTTCTTGACGACGACGAAACGCCGGACCATCTTTGCGATTTCAAGACCGGCTTTGACAACGTTCGGCTCGCCGGTCAGCAACTTCGCCTCCGAATCGTTCAGCACCAGCCCGTCAATCCGCTCCATCAGGCCCATCAGGCTTTCGCGTTCGCCATTAATCCACAGGTCCATCGTATCGGCTACGACCAGCGCCGGGGCGGCAAGTTGTCCGAGCAGTTCGATCTGCAATGCCGGGTGGGTGTTGGCGAGGAAGACGTACCTGCTGTCGCGGAACTTCTCCGAGATCGTCGGCCCGGCCTCGGCAAGGACGTTCAGATCGACGGCCACCGTGTCCCGCTCGTTGACATCATCGTGGTACCTGCCGTGCCAGCGGAAGGTTTTCGAACCTTTGCGCACCTCCAGCCCGCTCATGTCGATATTGGGATGATCGTGCAACGGCTTGAGAAAATCGGCCGGGCAGTCCTCGCCGACGACGCCGACGAATCGCACAGGCCCGAAAAAACCGGCTGCGTATGAAAAATAAACGCTCGACCCGCCGAGGGCGTCTTCAACCTTGCCCGAAGGCGCCTCAACCGTGTCGATTCCGATACTTCCTGTAACCAATAGACTCATTTTATACCTTCAGGAACCGAGCGAGGTTAACCACCACACAATCAGCCCTGCCAGAACGCCGAGGATAACACCCTCGATCCTGTGTCGCCATATGCGCCAACGTTGCTTGCGGCGAGCCCACTCGACCTTCTCACTCAAATAGTACTCTTTGTCAAACCGGGCGCAGTTGATGTAAACGGGTTCCCAAAGCTCATAGGCTTTATGCCAAGTGATTTTATCCCTTGAGTCTCCCTCTGCCTGTCTTGCAGTTATTGCCCCTGACCTGATTTCAGCGACCAGTTGTCGCATTTCTCTGTCAAAATCGCCGTTATTGATAATACTCGTGTTGATCCGTCGAAGCTCATTGTAGTGATCGATAGTGTCACGAACGACTATCTTAAAGACGTCAAAGCACCCTCGCTTTAAATGCGCAGAAACCGAGTTAACGACTTCTTCTTCGTCCTGTTTGTAATGCCAATGCCGCGACAGGTGATCAAATGCAGCATTAACCTCAAATAGCATTCCGAGGGGAAGTTCGTTCAGAGACTGAACATGACCGTAAAGCGGTTTAAAATCTTCGTAGTAGAATTCAAATAGCTCAGGGAAGGACTTAGGTTTTTTGCTTGCCATGGATGGCCCTCATAAACTGTTTTTCCACCTCGCCGTGCGAGACCGCGCGATCGCGAAGCACGTTTCCTCGACCAATGAGGGGAAAACGGTTTGGAAAACGAAGCGGCCTTCCCAAGGCGCGTTCGATAGTTGACTGACGCTCATCCACGGGAGTATCACGAAGAACTTCAATAGACACCCCTGTTGCAAGCTCGACAGCCTGCTCAAAAGCTTTGGTTGCCATGGATATGCCCCTATATTATCGCCTGGCCCAGATACCCTACCTATACTGCTGTATAGTAGCACAGAATGGCGTTCTCACCAAAGAAGATAAGTCGCTACTTTATAGGTACCCTTCGGCAAATCAGTCTCGAACCCTTGATATAAATAGCCTACTAAGCTGCTTATGTCAAAAAAACATATTGTTTTGCTAACCCCGCCGGCAACCGCTCGTTGCAACTGAACCAGGAATGAGTCCTGTCCGACATGCCGAATCTACACAATCATGGGGAATCGAGGACCCTGAAGATGGGTGGCCCACTGGGATCGATGTCTTTATAGTTCCAATTTGCGACGATGTCCCGAATTTTCTCCTGAACGTCGTTACTGCTTTTCGCCGCGTCCACGACGGCGTATCGGGCGGGGTCGGCCCGGGCCTGGTCCAGAAATATCTCGCGGACCTTTTGGTGGAACGCCAGTTCCTTGGACTCCATGCGGTCGAGCGTGGCTGGGGTATCGCCGTTGTTTCGCCGTATCCGTTCCAGGCCTGCCTCTGCCGGCAGGTCGAGAATAACCGTCAGGTTCGGCCAGGTCCCGCCGACAGCCACTTCGGCGACGGCCTTGATGGCATCAACGTCCGCCCCGCCTGCGCCCTGGTAGGCGATAGTGGCCGAGACGTACCGGTCGCACAGTACGCACGCCCCAGCCGACAGTGCCGGACGTATGACCTCGGCCACCAGTTGCGCCCGGCTTGCCATGTACAGCATCATCTCGCAGGCCACCGACATCTCCCCGTGCCGGCCGTCGAGAAGGATTTTCCGGATCCGCTCGCCGATCTCCGTTCCGCCGGGGTCGCAGGCGGTTATCACGTCGGCACTCCGGGCGGCCAGCCAGTCCGCCAGCAGCGCAATCTGCGTGCTCTTGCCGGAACCGTCCGGGCCGTCAAGGACGATGAATCTGCCGGCCAGTTTTTTCGCAAGGTCGCTCATAATCGCTTCAGTAGTATGGCGGCGATGAACGGATTTGACAAGCCCGGCCGCTCGCTTAGACTATTTATCTTGCCGGGGCCTTGAAAACCACCCGCCGGGGACGTATAAATCATAAATCGAAAATCGAAAATCGAATGAGGATCATCCCATGAAGATTATTGCCCAAACGGCTGCATTGCAGGAAGCGTTGAATCTGGCGGCCGGCATCGTCGCGGTCCGCACGCCAAAGCCCGTCCTCCAGTGCGTCAAACTTATCGCCGCAAATAACACGTTGACTATCCTGGCGACGGACCTGGAGGCCGGCTGCCGGTACACGGTCCCGCAGGTCGAGGTGCAGACCGAAGGCGAGGCGCTTGTGCCCGTCCAGAAATTCGCCGACATCGTCCGCGAGAGCGCCGGCGAAGAGGCCCTGACAATCTCCGTCGAGGGTCAGGCCTGCACTATCACCGGCGCCGGGTCGCGCTTCAAACTGCTCAGTATGGACCCGAGCGAGTTTCCCGTCGTCGCCGAGTTCGACGGGGAGGGCGACTTCCAGGTCTCCGCCGAGACTCTCTCGTGCCTGATCGACAGAACGCTCTTCGCCGTCGCCCGGGCCCACAGCCACTACGCCATCAGCGGCGTGCTGTGGGAAGCAACCGGGAAAAAACTGCAACTGGTAGCCACCGACGGCCACCGCCTGGCGCTGGCGAAGGCGGCACTGACCAAGGCCGCCGAAACGGACGCCAAAGCCATCGTGCCGGGAAAATTCATGAACCTGCTCCAGCGAGCCACCGGTACGAGCGATGAAACACTCGCCGTCAAAGTTACAGAAACCC
Source organism: Planctomycetales bacterium (assembly GCA_030642005.1). GTDB lineage: Bacteria > Planctomycetota > Phycisphaerae > SM23-33 > SM23-33 > JAUWNJ01. Next base: position 1,248 of record DAOWOP010000051.1, on the reverse strand, counting down.
AGATTCTCGTCCAGGCCGCGCGGGTCGTGCTGATCTGCTCGCTCGTTCAGGGAAACTTCCCGAAATACAGCGACGTGATCCCCAAAGACGCCTCGCGAAAGGCAGTCATCAATACAGAGGCCTTCCTGCACCGCATCCGCCAGGCCGCCCTGCTGACCAGCGAAGAGTCCAAGGGCGTCCGCCTGGCATTCGGCGCCGAAGAACTGACACTCACTGGCCGAAGCCCGGAAGCCGGCGAGGCGGAAGTTACAATGCCCGTCAAACTTACCGGCGAGCCGGTGGAAATCGCCTTCAACCCGGCCTTCCTTGCCGAGGCGCTGAAGGTCGTCGGCGCAGACGAGGTCGTCCTGGAACTCGACGCCGGAAACAAACCCGCACTGATGAAGGCGGGCGACGGGGCGGGAAGCGATTTCCTCTATGTCGTCATGCCGGTGGACCTGGGTTAAAACTACGCGCGCCATCGAAAAGTTTTCCTGAAGTTTTTTCCTTGCAGCGGGCGATGATGGGGATAGGTTGATGCGCCTGCGGACCTTCGGAGGACCTGCCTGCCCTTCGGGTCTGAGCCTCAGGGTCGAAGACTGACAGGCAGGGATGCACTGAACATGCAAGAGTGGCAACTCAGAAATATCTGGCGTAACCGGCAGCCGAAAAACCGCATCTCCATGTTGGCGGAACCACTCACCACATTGATGAAGCGCCACCTGGCCAAGCGCGTCCGCCGGATCGGACAGTTGTCCATCGCGTGGGACGAGTGCGTCCCCGATTTCCTCCGCGATCATGCCGCCATGGTCTCACTGACCGGCGAGACGCTGACGGTGGCGGTCGATTCAGCCTCACATCGCTACCGCCTCGAAATGCTCCTTCGCGCAGGCCTGCTCGACGCCATCCGCGAACGCTTCGCAGGCCCGCTCAACCGCGTCCGCCTCATTCCCGGCGAATTCGACGCTCTCGAAATGCCCGACCGCCATTCAACCTAGCGGCCAGTGGTGAAAGTGCTTCGTCGGCGCTGTTCGCAGACAGGATTAAAACAAAACCGCAATGCCTTGATTGAACGGTCATCACCACTGCTTCAGGGGTTTTATCACCGCCGGCTTGACCGACTTGCCGTCGGGCCAATCCGGCGTGAAGAAAACCGTAATCCGCACATCGCCTTTTTGCTCTTTCAAGCGGATCATCAAACGCTTGACGCCCTTGTTGGGCCTAAGCGGCGGCTTCTGCTCGGCTGATTCGACCGTGAAGGCCGCTCCG
>DAOWOP010000200.1 GCA_030642005.1 Planctomycetales bacterium | reverse complement strand
TATTTTTAGCCTCGAAAAGGCGATCGTGTACCTACGACCGCTCCGACGGAGCTTCAATACATAATACTTTCCCCCTGGGCTTGCCTTCGGCTGCGCCATGACCTAAAGACGATTGCCCCTAACAGGGCTAAAAAGAAAGTAGCGCTGTCATACTAATGACTAATGTCTAAGTAATGTCTAATTTCTAATGACCAAAAGGCGGCTTGGTTGCCGTCGGTTTGTTAGAAATTAGTCATTAGTCATTCATTAGACATTGGTCATTGGTCATTGGTCATTAGACATTTATCTTTTCCGGCATTCGTCATTAGACATTTATTTATGTTTCTATAGCCTGCTTTAGCAGCCTGACCCTCTGCATCAGAGGCAGCCTGGCCGGACATACGTAACTGCAAATTCCACATTCAATGCAGGCCATTGCGTCGTGCCGGCGTGCGGCGTCGGGTCGGCCCAGTTCGAAATCGTCGTTCAGGGCCGAGACGTTCAGCCTGGCAGGGCAGTTGTCGCTGCACCATCCGCAGCGGATGCAGGGCGTCGGCGTCGGCTGCTGCTCGCCGGCCAGCGCCAGCAGGGCGTTTGCCGACGGGCCGGTAACGGCCCCTGCTACGATTTGCCTGCCCGTCATCGCCGAGCCGTGGATGCACTTGCCATCGCCCCTGACACCGACCAGGTCGAACACCTCCGAAACGTCGGCTCCGAATGGCACAAGCATGTTGGCCGGGCTGTTAACGCGAGGCCCTGCGACCGTAACGACGCGTGCGGTCGGCAACTCGCCGCACGCCACCCAGCGGTAGGTCGCATGGCATGTCGCGGCATCCGTTACGGCCACGCCGACGGCCAGACCGGTCGCGCCGGGAGGCACGCGCCGACGGGTCAGTACCTTTGTCAGTATCGCGTCAGCGCCGATGGGGTACTTGTGGGCGAGTGCGATGGAACTGATTCCGTAAAGTTTGGCCGGTGCGACGGTTCTGTGGTAGGCATCGGTGCGACGGTGGTCCACTGCCAGTATGACCTCGGCTGCTCCGACGGCGCGGGCCAGGATCGCCAGACCACGAACGACTTCCAGGCCTTGCTCGACCAGCAGGCGGTGGTCGGCGGTGATGAAGGGGGTGTTCTCCATCACGTTGGCGATGAGTGTATCGACCTTAGCCTGCCTGGCCGAAGCGATATAGCCCGCCAGCGGCACGACCGGTCGGCGGAAGGTTGTCAGCCCGCCTTCGGCGATTCGCAGGCGGATGGAGTGTTCGTCGGCAGCGGGCCAGTCGTAGTTTTCAGTAAGCGGCCCGATGCCGGCGGGGCTGTCCAGGTCTGTAAGTTCGACGGCATCGCTGCGCCGCCAGCCGGTCGGATGTTGAGGCCGTCCGACTCCGCTCACGGCAGGTAACATCACCTCGCAGAATCCCGCCACCCGCCCGGCCAGGGGCGCAAAAATATCCACCTGGTCGGCGTTCGTTGCCTCCGCAAGCCTCTCGCCGCGGGTGACGAACTGTCCGATGCGGACAGTCGGCCTGGCGGCGGCAGCCTGAACAGGCGCACACGGCACGCGGAGCCGACCGATATGACCCGCCGGCGCTATGGCTGCGGCGATAGCCGCATCCTTCTCGTCCGGCAGGTCGATCCCGCCGGTAAATGTGCCGAATCCAGATATGACCATAGGTAAATTAGTGCGGCTGTTTCCTGTTTGTTTTGTCCCCGACAATGCCTTGACGATAAATATCCATCACGGTGAAGACGTTTTTGGGCGTCTGGTCGGTGCGGTCGTAGAGGTAGAAGACGATGTATTCGAGCGTTCCGGTCAGCGGGCTTTGGAAGGTAAAGCCCGATTTGCCCACGTCGTCCTTTGTTACGGTAACTTTCTGTGTGTGGTATTTACCGTTCACGCATCCTATCATCCGCCACTTGCCCGGATACATAGGCCACCATCGTTTGCCCGTCGAGAAGGGCGAACTCTTGACCTTGCGCTGATAGGCATATTTGAACCGGCCCTTGTAATCCTTGTCGGCTTGGACGGCGGCGCCTATCTTCTGGTAGTGCCAGTGCCCGATCCGCAGGACGCCGACGACCATCATCTCTTTGCGATACTTGACGAACGGGGAGGTGAATATCAGCGGGCTTTTACCCTCACCGATCCGCTGCCAGCCGGCAGGCCAACCGCCGCGGCAGTTGTCGCTGCGTGATCTGTGCTCGAAGTAAGGGTGCTTCTCGCTGCTCGGTATTTTACCGGTCGTTTTCCACATCATCGCCCAGATGCAGTCGTCGTCCATTATCAGGTCCAGCAGCATCCGGCTGGTGTGGGGATGATAGACTCTTTTGTCGGGAGAATGTTTCCACGCATCGGCGATGAAATCCTGCCCGTCGGGCAGCGACTCCGGCGAGAGGTGAATCCGTGATTCGCCGTGCATGCCCTGTTCGGAAACCATTTTGTTCACAGGCTCTATTTCCAGCCAGGGTTTGCCGGTCTGCACGCGGTAGCGGTTGACCAGGAATACATCGACTCCCTTCCTCCTGCGTGTCTTGGTTCTGCTTTCCACGATGATGTCGTCCTGCTCATTTTTTATGATCTTGTTGTACTCATAACTGCCGCAGTAGGTCCTCAGGCCGCCCGGCTGGTCGTAGGAACGGTACATCTCGTTGTGGCGGGAGGGGGTTCCTTCCTTGTCGGTCTTGTTGTAGAGGAAGCAGGCGTCGTGCCCGCTGGCGTGCAGCGACATCCAGAAATTCGGGCCTTCGAGCATGCAGTCGCCGCGGAACTTGTAGCCGGAGACCGTGCCGTAGGGCACCTGTATCCAGTTGGCCCGGTCTTCCCACTGCTTTTTGGGCCAGTAGTGTTTGTAGGTGTACTTTTTGCCCAGGTCCCACACGCGGACGCCGGCCGACCCTGCCGGCATGGGTTTGTAACCAGTTATCGCCTCGCCTTCCGTCGGCTGGGAGGCAGCCACGCCGTTACCGGCGAAACTACCGACCGGCAAGGCGGATAGAGAGGCAGCGAGAACTGTTAACAGGATAATTGATATGCGAATGCGGTTCATAATAATGCCCTTGTGCAGTGGTTGTTGCCGTTACGGTCCTGCCGGTCGATTCGCCGCCTGTCGGAGCGTGGGGTTGACGTACTCGACGCCGGCCTTACGCCGCAGTTCCGCCAGTTTTTCGACCTGCAAACGCTCGATGAGATGCTCTTTCAATGCGAGGCGGAGTTCTTCTCTGACAGCCTGATAATCAGCGGCGGGCGGCATGAAGCGTTTGTGGAGTTTCAGTACGTGGAATTCGTCGCCGACCTGGACGATGCCGCTGATTTCGCCGGTTTTCAGCGCGAAGGCGGCGTCGCGGATCGCTCTGGGAATGGCGGGATTTTCGCGTGAGAATGGCGGCAAGGCCCCGCCGCGCTGGGCTGTGGTTGTGCTGGTGGAGCAACGTTTAGCGAGGTCGGCGAAATCCCCGCCTTCCTTGAGCAATTTAATGATCTTTTCAGTCTCGGTGAGGCTTGGCAACTGGATGTGGCTGATTTGGACCTTTTCCCCGTAGAGGCGAGCGAACTCCGCTTTAATCATAGTCTCGCCGACAACGGCCTTGCCGGCGACCATCTTGCGGAGTATGGCGTTGCGACGCATTATTGCGGTCCATAACCGGTTGGTTATCCCGCGCCGGCGCAGCAGTTTTTCAAGTACGCGCTCTCGCTGGTCCGGCGTGAGTTGCTCGCCGAGGATGCCTTTCAGTGCGCGGTTGTTCTCGGCGGTTACATCTTTGCCGGTAACGGCGATCTTGACCCGTTCAGCCTCCTGGGCGACCAGCGTGTTGACGATCAGCATTTCCGCAATCCGCAGACCGTGGGCCTCGATAAGGGGAACGTACAGGTCTTCCATATAGACAGGCTTGCCGTTGACGGTGGCCATAACAGACGAAGGCGACAGTTCGCTCGGCGCTGAAACCGGCATGGTCGTCGTCGGGCCTGGCTTGACATGGTCGGCGGGCCTGTGCACGGCGCGACGCTGCCGTGGGGGACAACCGCAAAACATCACTAAGCAAACGGATGTTACATAAAGGTATCTCATTTGTCGTAACCTCAAGGTTAATTAGAAAACAGAAATGAGAGGCGTGCAAGTTGAAAAAAACAAGTCCAGCCATCCCAGGGGTTTAACCTGGTGGCTGGACTTGACGGACGTACGGAAACAAATCCGGGTTTTTAATCGGTGTCTCGCACGGGCCACTCGGTCAGATAGGAAGGCCGGTCATAGAGTGCAACATAATCGCAGTCATCGACGAACTGGCGGGCGCGGATGTCGTCGATGATCTTGAAGCGACGTTTACGCTCATCGAGCGAGTACACCATACCATTGCAGCCGGCCAGAAAACTCCCGATGAACAACGCAACCAGTACGAACAGCACAAACCGTTTCATGGCACACACCTTTCAGATCGAGTTTCTTTCCCCGATGGTGTTTTATCGCACAGCCGCACCCATCGAGCCGCAACGGCATAATGGTAGCCGGGCGGGAAAAGGCTGTCAACGAAAATTAAAAAGGCGTTTCAACTTTTATTGTCCGAGACGGGCTGCCTTGAGGCAATCATAGACGCTACGTTTTTTCCGGGCCTGAAGTAGATTACACTCTTTGCCGGTACAAGAATCTCTTCATTGGTTTTGGGGTTGCGAGCCTTTCGCGGGGCGCGTTTCCTGACCTTGAAGACGCCGAAATTTCGCAGTTCCACCTTCCCTCTGGTGGCGAGGGAGTCCAGAATGGTATCGAGAGTGCTTTGGACTATCTTTCCGGTCAGGACCTGGTCAATGTCCAGTTCGGCGGCAATCTTTCGAATCATCTCCTTTTTTGTCAAGACGAACACTCCTTATTCAGCAATCAGCATTCAGCAAAAACCCAATAAACAGAAGGGCCTGAATGCTGATTGCTTTGAGGCGATGTCTGACTTT
>DAOWOP010000057.1 GCA_030642005.1 Planctomycetales bacterium | reverse complement strand
CAACGCGTCGTATAACTATCTGCTTGTGAATGGAAAACGAAGGCCTTCTGGCCGAGAATGTCTAAGGCTCCAAGGATTCCCTGAAGACTTCAGGATCGTTGTCAAGCACGCGGCTATTAGAGCGCAAACCGGAAACGCCGTCGCAGTACCAGTGATCGCAGCTATTGCATCCCGAATGATGACGGCACTTCATCTAAATGAGACTGCCTGTGGATCACTTTTTCAGGAAGTTGCCTGTTCGGCATAAACGAATGAACCTGAACGGCGAAAATATTGTTCCCAAGACGAATAATTCTAATTGTTGATGTCGGGTGAAACAGAATGGTAGAAACAAGTGACGCAAAGACAAGGCTTGACGCGTTGATCCGGAAGGCCAGAACTTATGGATACAAACCGATTCAGATAGCCGAGATACTTTTCAGAGATCGTAATGGCGGCGACATCGATCTTTCCAAGAAGGGCGACTATAGGCGACCGTCCACGCGGTGGCGAAACAAGGTTGTTAGGCAACTTATTGGCAGGACGCCCCAGTTGAATTCTCGCTACGAAGATCAACTGTTCGACGAAAACATACTGCCACCCGCTAAAATGGTCGAACTTGGAGAGATCAACAAAAACCACAACGGTTTGGTCGAAGCCTACATCTATCTCATGTTGGCAAAGACAACCGACCAAATCGCAGAAATTAAGGCGGAGTTGAAGAGGGTGTCCCCGCGGGAATTCAATCTGGCGAAATTCCTTGGTTATTTCGAACAGGATGTGCTACGGAGAAGTATTGACAAGGCATACGAAATCGTTGTTTATGCTCTCTTTTCCGCAATAACAAGACACCTTGACGCCACAGTTACCCTGTCAGTCGGTAGTCAATCGAACACGGTACTTCAGGACTTCGAGGACTTCGCTCGGTTGTTGCTTGGAGTTGATCTTGAACATCCCAAGATATCCCTGCCCGCGAAACTCTATCGAGTTGGCGCGACCAACGTTAATGACACCGGCTTGGATATGTGGGCGAATTTCGGGCCGGCGGTTCAGGTAAAGCATATAACCCTCTCTCCCGACAGCGCCAGTGACATCATGGGGGAAACGATAGCGGACCAAATTGTCATTGTCTGCAAGCACGCGGAACGCGAAATTATCCAGACCGTTCTTGAACAACTGGGCATGGCTGTGCGATTACGAGGGATCATTACCGAGCATGATCTGCTTCGGTGGTACGGTATTAGTTTTGGAAGCAAATACGCTGATTCCGTTGGTCGTGATTTGCTGTCATTTTTGATCGAGGAGTTCTCGTTGGAGTTTCCGTTCGACGAAAACATTAAGTCCTTTTTGCAAGAACGTAATTACTCATCTGATCTTCTTATTGACGGCTGGGAGGTGTAAGTCGAGGACGCAAGGTGACAGATATGGATACCGTCGATCCGGAAACGCGTTCGAGGACGATGGCGGCCGTCAAGTCAAAAGGAAATAAGTCCACAGAGCTACGGCTCGCCAAATTACTGCGGAAACATGGTCTGAAAGGATGGCGACGGCACGCTCACTTGGAGGGGACCCCTGACTTCTGCTGGCCTGAATTGAAGGTGGCCCTTTTCGTCGATGGTTGCTTCTGGCATGGTTGCCCGCGATGTTTCCGTTTGCCCAAGACTAACACGAAATACTGGAAACAAAAAGTGGCGTGTAATCGGCGGCGGGATCAGCGTGTGTCGCGTAATCTACGGAAGGAAGGATGGTGCGTGATCCGGGTTTGGGAGTGTCGAATAGATGAACCGCGGACGATAAAGCGGATACGTTTGGCATTGTGCCAGAATGCTTCTTTGTGATACTACGCCAGTGGCCCATCCCGGAAAAATAGTTCGTGGGCTGATATGCCTCATCCTTCCTTGCCGAAGGAGTGAATTATGGACCCAAACGAATGGACACCAGCCCGCGGATGGATGATTGCCCTGGGCAAGTCGGCTTATCGCACAGCGGTGGGGTCGATTTTCGTTGGAGTGGTGTTGTACTTCATCTGGCATATCGACAGATACCTGCCGGCGCACTGGTCAACGCTGATCCTGTCATTTCTTGTTACCGCTGCCGTCGGGTGGCCTGTCGGTTATACGGTTGCCCGGAAACTGGGTGAAGATTGCGGCCTGGCCGGAGGGACAATCCTCCTGCCTGTACTGATGATACTCATTGTGGGCGAATTGGCTGCATGCCTGGTGGTCGAGGCGCTCCGCGGTCAATGGGGAATGCTCGCTTTCATCTCGACGGGAGGGATAATAATGTGGAGCCTGGCTGCCTGCGCAAAAACGATTTTGCTGGAATAAAAACCTTATAGCGCGCGGGTACGTGTGTCGGCCTTTTGTTTTCGCAGGCGACCGAATTGCCTCTTCAACTTATCCAGAAAGGCCTTGGGGTCGGCATTATATTGCTTGCTTATTTCTTCACGGGCCTTTCGCTGGAATTTAACGGCATCAAATGTCTTCTTCATGGATCAGCCTCCGGGCTGAGTTGTTGGAGCGGTAGAGATCGTTGGTGTCGGGGCCGGCAGTTTTATTTTGCAGACCTTTTGGGCTGTGAAGGTTTTTCCGGTGAGGTAGTCGATGAACTCTACGCGGATGGTTATTTCGGAATGTTTGGGCGGGGTTTTCCATCGGCAGTCGAAGCGGTAATGATATGTCATAAACCCGGCTGACCATCGCTCGGCGATTTTATCGACGGGGAAATCGCAGGCTGCTACTAGATTTTTCTTCGCAGCCAGGTCGAACAGTTGAATCTTCACCGCACCGGCGGCTTTGATTGCGTGGCCATCGCGGTCGATTGGCGTCAGATAGACGCGGATGCCGTCTTGGCCGGGCTTTTCGTCGAGGTCAACGCCGGCGGTGTACTTGCCGAGTTTTACGCCGGTAACATGAAACAGCAACTCCAGCCTCTTTTCACCAAGCCCTTGGAGCGTCTGGATTTGCTTCTGCCGGGCAAGCAGTTCCATTTGCGCATCCTGGATATTGGTTTTGAGCTTCGCGTTTTCCCGGCGGCAATTGCGGAGTTGGGTTTCCAGTTCTTCAGTTTGCTGTTGAGGGACACAGCCGGCGGCAAAGAGCATCACCAAAACCAGACAAATCACCGCGGCGAAGTGGGTCATGCAGGACGGGCCAACCGGCCCGCGGAACATCCCGGCATCGGGCCGTTCGGCGGTGGACCGGTTGGCCCACCCTGCAGATGACGGCGCTGGTTTCATTTTTCCTTTGCCTCTGACGCCGGTTTGGGCATCCGCTGGAGGATTCTGTCGGCGCAGCCGTATTTGACCGCCTCTTCTGCGTCAAGCCACTTGTTCCGGTCGCAGTCGCGTTCGATCTGCTCGACAGGCTGGCCGGTGTGTTTTGACAGGACTTCGTAGAGTCGTTTCCGCAGCCTGATGATTTCACGCGCCTCGATGTCCAGTTCGGTTGCCGGTCCCGTCAGGACGCCGCGGATGAGCGGCTGGTGTATCAGAACCCTGCTGTTTGGCAGGATGGCGCGTTTTCCGTTGGTTCCGGCGGCCATCAGCAGCGCGCCCATGGACGCGGCCATGCCTACGCAGACGGTCGAGACGTCGCAGCGGACGAACTGCATCGTGTCGTAGATCGCCAGGCCAGCCGAGATGCTCCCGCCGGGCGAGTTGACGTAAATATGGATGTCCGCCTTCGGGTCTTCGTTGGAGAGGAACAGCAGTTGCGCGACGACCAGGTTGGCGAGGTCGTCGTCGATCTGCCCGCCGACGAAAACGATGCGATCCCGCAGCAAACGGGAGAAAATATCATAACTCCGCTCACTGCGTCCTGACTTCTCAATGACGATTGGTACGAGATGCTGGTTTTCCATCATTACACCTGACGATTATTTCTTCTTCTTTTTCGTGGTTTGCGCAGCGGCCGTCACGATCTCATCCACGATGCCATAATCTTTTGCTTCGGTGGGCGTGAGGTAGCGGTCGCGTTCGGTTTCGTCTTCGATTTGTTCGACGGTTTTGTCGGTATGTTCAGCGAGAAGCTCGTTGAGCATTCGCTTGGCCTTGAGAATTTCCTCTGCCTGAATCTGGATGTCCGACGCCTGTCCGGTAACACCGCCCCATGGCTGGTGGATCATGATCTTTGCGTGCGGCAGGGCGAAGCGTTTACCTTTGGTTCCGGAGGCGAGGATGATTGCCGCTCCGCTGGCGGCCTGGCCGACGCAGTACGTGGCTACGTCGCATTCGAGGAACTGCATCGTGTCGTAGATCGCCAGCGTGTCATCAACCGACCCGCCCGGCGAATTAATATACAGGTGGATGTCGCGGTTCTGCGCCTTTGCGTGTAGTTCCAGCAGACGCATTATCAGTGCGCCTGCGACGGGAGGCGTGATCTCACCCCAGAGAAAAACGATCCGCTCTTCCGCGAGCCGTTCTTCAAGGGTCATCTCACGCCGCCGGGCGTATTCGGTGTATGCCATGTTCTTTGATTTCCTCTAATTCTGAAGAAGAATAGCGGGATTATGGGGATTTTAAGATTACAGGATAAAAATAAAAGAAAATCCCTGTAATCCTGTAATCCCTGTAATCCTGCTATCTATGTTCTTTTTTTGTCGTCTTTCTTTTCGTCACCTTCTGTTCCGGCATCGACGATATTGGCTTTTTCCAGCACCTTCTCTATCGCCTTTTCTTCCCTGATGGAGGCAGCAAGGTAGTCAAGCGTGCCTTCATTTGTCATTTCCTGTCGCAGCCGTTCGGGTCGTCGGTTGTACTGGGCCGCCATCTGGGCGATTCGGGTGTTGACTTCGCCGTCATCGACTTCAATTTCTTCGGCCTCGGCCAGTTTGCCCAGAACGAACGTCAGCCTCATATCGGTCTCGGCTTGTTCAGATACGGCGGCCTGGAGTTCCTGGATGTTCTGGTCGATCTGGTCTCGCGGCACGCCGCGGGTAAGCAGGTCCACGTAGCGTCTGGCCAGCAGGCGGTCGGCGTGACGCTTCGCAAGGCCTTCAGGCAGGTCGAAACTGGTGTTTTTCAGCAGGTAATCGCGGACCTGCTCTCGCATCGCCCGTTGCTGTTCGACGGATGCGCGGGACTGGATGCGTTCGCGGAACAGTTCTCGCATTTCGGAGAGGGATTCGAATCCCTCCTGTTTGGCGAAATCTTCGTTCAGTTCCGGCAGTTCCAGCCGCTTGACATCCTGAATGTCGAACGTAACGGTAACTTCCTTCTCTCGCCAGTCCTCGTTGGGATGGCCGGCCGGGACTGTGGCCTTTACGGACGGGCTGTCGCCGGTTTTGTTGCCGGCGAGTATCTTCGGCAGGTCTTCAAGGATAATGCCTTCGATCTGTGCCGGGGCAACGCGCAGTTCCGTGTTAGGCTGTTTGTGGTCGATGTTTTCGCCCGTGATGGTTACATCTGCGATGACGACGTCGCCTGCTTCAGCCGGTGTGTCGATGGGTATGAATCGGCCGTAGCGGTGGCGGTGCGCCGTCAGGAGTTCGTCCACCCGCTCGTCGGTAACCTCAATGGCGGGGCGTTTAATCTCGATTCCCTTATAGTCGGGCAGGTCGAATTCAGGTGCGACTTCCACCTCGAAACTGAAAGTCATCTCGTCGTTTTCGGGCAGTTCGATCTCGTCGAGTTTGATGTCAGGCTCGCCGATGGTCTTGAATTCAGCCTTCTCCATCGCGTCGCTGATTGCCTCGCCTACGAGTGCGTTGCGAACGTCGTCGGCTACGTCTTTGCCGAAGCGTTTTTCGATGAGCCGCCGCGGTGCGCGCCCGATGCGGAAGCCCGGCACCTGGGCCGTCCGGCCAAGTTCGCCGAACATCTCGTCGAACTTCGCATCGATCCTCTGCCGGTTCACCTGAATGGTAACTTTCTTCTTCAGCGTGCCGGCGTCCTCGACCGTTACCGCGTTATCGGGCAGTTTGGCCTCTTCGGACTCTGCGGTTTCGGCCTTCACATCCGCGGCGACGCCGTCGTCTGCAGCCAGGTCTTGCTCTTCTGCGTTTTTGGTTTCTTCTGCCATTTGAATATCGGTTCCCGTCTTGTCTTAACTGCCATCCTGCTAATGGTATTTACACAAAATCCCTTTCAGCCGCCGGACTGTAAGCGATTTGACTGCCCGCGTCAACGCCCCAAACGATAAAACCCGGGAAGTGCGGCTTACCGTTTCGCGATAAATCAAACTCACATCTCAACTTCTCACGTGCACGCCATGATTGCGCAGGTAGTCCTTTACATCAGCGATGGAGTAGGTTCCGTAGTGGAAGATGGATGCAGCCAGTGCTGCGTCGGCTTTGCCTTCGGTAAGGACGGTCAGCATGTCTTCAGGCCCGCCGGCGCCGCCGGAAGCGATGACCGGTATAGAGACCGCCTCGTTAACGGCGGCGTTCAGTTTGATATCGTAGCCGGCGGTGTGGCCGTCGGAGTCTATCGAGGTCAACATTATCTCGCCTGCGCCGAGTTCCTCGACTTCTTTGGCCCACTCGATTACGTCCAGACCCGTCGGTGTCGTACCGGCGCTGATGAAAACTTCCCACCATTGACCGTTCTTTCCGGCTTGTCGTTTAGCGTCAATGGCAACGACGACGGCCTGGTTGCCGAAGGCCTCGGCCACCTCGGTTATAAGAGGTTTGTTTTTCACGGCGGCGGTGTTGATTGAAATTTTCTCTGCTCCCGCGCTCAGCAGGCCACGGGCGTCGGCAATGGTCGAAACCCCCCCGCCAATGGTGAACGGGATGAACACCTCATCGGCCACCCGTGCAGCCAAAGCCAGGATCGTCTTGCGGGCTTCCAGCGTAGCGGTGATGTCCAGAAAGACCAGTTCATCGGCCCCGGCGTCGCTGTATTGCTTGCCGGCCTCGACCGGATCGCCCGCATCGCGCAGGTTCACAAACGATCGGCCCTTGACGACCCGGCCATTCTTGACGTCCAGACACGGTATTATTCGTTTTGCTAACATCGTTTCTAACCACAGAGAACACAGAGATCACAGAGGTATTTTTTTCTCGTTCTTACTGGTAATTCTTTTCTCTTTTTTTACTCTCCGTGTTCTCTGTGACCTCTGTGGTTCAATCTGTTTGACATAACCTGCAAAAATTACGCAGCATTGTTAGTCCCACCGCCCCGGAGCGTTCGGGATGGAACTGCGCTCCGAAGACATTGCCGGCATGGACGGCCGAGGCGAAGGTCGTCCCGTAATCGGTCGAACCGATAACGGCGGCGGGTTCGTCAGGAATCACATAATACGAATGGGCGAAGTAGAAAAATGCTCCGTCTCCGACACCCTCAAACAGCAGCGAGGGGTTTTGCTGTTGAATCTCGTTCCATCCCATGTGCGGGATTTTAAGCAGCGACTCGGTGAAGCGTTTGACCTTTCCGGGGATGATTCCAAGTCCCTCGTGCCGGCCATGCTCATCGCTTTCGCTGAACAGCAATTGCATCCCTAAACAGATACCCAGCAACGGCTTGCCGTTTAGCGATGTTTCCTGCACGACCTCCATCAGGTCGCCTTTGCGCAGGTTCTCCATCGCCCGCCAGAACGCTCCGACGCCGGGCAGTACTACGCCGTCGGCGGCGGCGATCTCGCCGGCATCGGAAGTTATCACCGACTCAGCGCCCACCCGCCGCAAGGCGCACTGAACGCTCCGAAGGTTCCCAAGTCCATAATCAATGATAGCAATCATTTCAATCAGGGATTAGGGACCAGGAACTTGGGACTAGCAACAACCAACAGCAGTTGTCTTTGCGTCTGTTTTTCCCTAGTCCCTAATCCCAAGTCCCAAGTCCCTCTCTTATTCCCATTCAATCGTCGATGGCGGCTTGGACGAGATGTCATAGACAACCCTGTTGACGCCGTGTGCTTCGTTGATGATTCGGGCCGACAGGCGCCCGAGCAGTTCGTGCGGGAGGCGCGCCCAGTCGGCGGTCATGGCGTCCAAGCTCGTAACCACGCGCACAGCCACGACGTTGGCGTAGGTCCGCTCATCTCCCATCACGCCGACGCTCTTTACCGGCAGCAGGACGGCGAACGACTGCCAGATTTGATCGTAGCGGTTCCATCCTTCCATCTCCTGCTGGACGATAAGGTCGGCGGCCCGGAGTATTTCCAGCCGCTCATCGGTAACGGCCCCGATTATCCGTACAGCCAGTCCCGGGCCGGGGAACGGCTGGCGGTTCACAAGATTGGCCGGCAGGCCCAACTCGGTCCCCAGCCGGCGGACCTCGTCCTTAAAAAGTTCCCGCAGCGGTTCGATCAGTTCAAAGCCCAGTTCATCCGGCAGGCCGCCGACGTTGTGATGGCTCTTGATGGTAGCCGACGGCCCGCCGGCGGCCGACACGCTCTCGATCACGTCAGGGTAAAGCGTTCCCTGCGCGAGGAAATCTATCTTGCCGAGACTTTCAGCCGCCCGGCGGAAGACGTCTATGAAGACTTTACCGATAATCTTTCGCTTCTGTTCCGGGTCGGTTACGCCGGCCAGCGCGTCGAGGAATTCCCGGCGGGCATCGACGACCTGCATGTTCAGCGGGAAGTCATGCTGGAAATATCGCTCGATTTGGTCAACTTCGCCCGCCCGCAGCAAGCCGTTATCGACGAACACGGCGTGCATCCTCTCGCCGATTGCCCGGTTCAGCAGCGCCGCCGTTACGGACGAATCCACCCCGCCGGACAGGCCACAGATAACCTGCCCGTCGCCGACGGTCTCTTTTATCCGCGCGACCTCTTCAGTTATAAACCCTGCCATGGTCCACCCGCCGTCGCACCCGGCGACGCGAAACAGGAAATTACGCAGGATTTCCCTGCCCTTTGTCGTGTGGACGACCTCCGGGTGAAACTGGACGCCATAGATTTTCCTGTCTTCGCTGCCCATAGACGCGACGCGGCAATCGGAGGTATGGGCAAGCGTCTCGAAACCGGCCGGCAGTTCCCTGACGAGGTCGCCGTGACTCATCCAGACGTCCAGGCGGTTATCGAGGTCGGCGAATAATTCGTCGGGCTTATCGACTTGCAGCGTCGCCGGGCCGTACTCCCCGCCGGTGTGCTTTTCGACCACGCCGCCCAGCAGTTTCCCCAGCAGTTGCATTCCGTAGCATATCCCCAGCGTGGGGATGCCCATTTTGAGCACGGCGGCGTCCATGCTCGGCGCTTCATCGGCGCGGACGGACGCCGGCCCGCCGGAGAGAATTATCGCCGCCGCCCCGGCCTGTTCGACCTGGCCGGCCGAAATGCCGTGCGGGACGATCTCGCAATAGACGCCCAACTCCCTGACCCGCCGGGCAATCAACTGGCACGTCTGCGAACCGAAATCCAATACCAATACTTTTTCACGCATAGTTTAGTAGTCCGTAGTCAGTAGCCGATAGTCAAACCGCAAAATCCGAATTTTCTAATGTTCAAAACACAGATTACCAGAAACGAATGTTTGTTTTTTTTTATGTTTCGGATTTTGGTCATTTGTATTTCGATATTGTTTCGTATTTCCGGGCTACGGCAGGCTCCGCCCTGACGAGCGATATTCGATATTCGGATTTTACCTGCTACCGATTACCGGCTACCAATTTAATGAATCTATCGAACAGATATTGCGCATCGTGCGGGCCTGGGCAGGCCTCCGGGTGATACTGCACCGAGAATATCGGCAGTCGCTTGTGGCGAAAGCCTTCGAGCGTTTGGTCGTTCAGGTTTATGTGCGTAATTTCCACGTCGCCGGCCGGAAGCGAGTCGATATCGACGCAGAAGCCGTGATTTTGCACCGTGATGGCCACCCCGCCGGTATGCAGGTCTTTTACCGGGTGGTTTGCACCGTGGTGGCCGAATTTGAGTTTATAGGTCTTTCCGCCAAGCGCCAGTGCGAGTATCTGCTGGCCCAGGCAGATGCCGAAGATCGGCAGAGGCTTTTTCCTCGGCGGGTTTTCAATCAACTCACGAACGGTCTTAATTACACCTGTTACCGGCGCTGGGTCGCCGGGGCCGTTGGAGAGCATCAGCCCGTCAGGGTTCATCTCGACTATTTGTTCAGCCTCTGTCGATGCCGGCACGACAATTACCTCGCACCCCGCCGATCGCAGCCGGCGCAAAATGCCGTACTTGACGCCGCAGTCGAGCACCACCACGCGGAACGCTGACTTTGCCCCGCCGTTCTGTTCCCACTGATAAGTTTTTTCGCAGGTTACGGTCTTAACAAGGTCGCGTCCCTGAAGCGACGGCGAGGACTGTGCCTTGGCTACCAGCGAATCGGCGTCGAGGTCCTCGGTGCTCATCACGGCCTTCATTGCCCCGGCTGTCCGCAGACGCCTGGTCAGTTCCCGCGTGTCGATGCCTTCGATTCCCAACACGCCGTGGTCGCGCAGGTAAGTGTCGAGGTCCGCCTCTGCCCGGAAGTTGCTGGTGATTCGGGACAGTTCCTTCACGACGAACCCCTCCAGCCAGAGGCCTCGGCTCTCGGCATCGGCGGCGTTGACGCCGTAATTGCCGATGAGCGGATACGTCATCGCCACGATCTGCCCGCGATATGACGGGTCGGTCAACACCTCCTGGTAGCCTGTCATCGAGGTATTGAAGACCACCTCTCCGGCACGTTCGCCGGGCGCACCGAAGGCTGTGCCTGTAAATATCGTCCCGTCCTCGGTCGCCAGCATGGCCGGTCTGTTGGTTTGGATTTTTGTCCGTTCTGTCATATCGGGTGCTTTTTCCTCTTTACCGGAAACGCAAGTTTAGTGTCTTTCCAGCCGGGGTACAATTATGATAAGATAATTATTTTAAGAGAACTTGATTTCCCCGGCCAACTGGTGGCATAATAAGTAATTCGATTGATAATTGATAACTGAAGAGGAGCGGTGTATGGGAAAAACGCTGGAGGCGATGCGTGCCCTTCAGGTAATCGAGCGCCAACTCGCTGACGTTCGCAGGCAGTTTAGCAGCAGCAGTGCTGCTGTGGCCGTTCAGCAAAGGCGGGTTGACGAGTTGCGACAGCAATTTCAGTTGCTTCACGATGAGGTTCTCGCTCATCAGAAAGAAGCCGGCGCCGTCGAACTGGAACTGAAGAGCAGAGAAGAGGACGTCAACAAACTCCGTCAGACTCTGAATTCTACCAAGACCAACAAGGAATATGCCGCGGTACTGACTCAGCTCAACACTCTCAAGGCCGATAATTCCAAACTTGAAGACAAGGCCTTAAAACTGATGCAGGAGGTCGATCAGGTTCGCACCGAGACCGAAGAGGTCGAAGACCAGATCGCCCAGGCCGAAAAAAGCCTCGAACAGATCAGGCAGACCTCGGCCGAGGAAACCACCCGGCTCCAGGCCATGCTTGACGATCTTCAGACCAGGCGTAAGTCCGCCGCCGAGGCCGTGCCGTCTAAACCGCTTGGCGTCTTCGACCGCATCGCCGCTATCAGGGACGGCGACGTAATGGCCAAAATCGAGGTTGTCGGCAGGAAGCCCCCGTACCAGTACATCTGCGGCGGGTGTAACATGTCAATCACCGCCGAGCACGCCAACGCGCTGCGAACGCGAGATGAAATCCGCTTCTGCGATTGCTGCGGAAGAATCCTGTACATGGAAAAAGAGACCTCGCCGCAAAAGGCGTGAGAAAGAATTGCGGATTGCGGATTGCGGATTTCTTACCGGCTACTATTATGAGCAACAAAGCATTTGCGGTTTTGATAAACATCGATGGCGGGGCGCGTGGTAATCCGGGACCGGCCGGCGCGGGCGTCGTCATCAAAGCAGCCGACGACGGAACCGTCATTTTTGAGGGTGGATTCTTCCTCGGTAAGGCGACAAACAACGTAGCGGAATATCATGGTCTGCTTGAGGGTCTTGCCGCCGCCGATAAACTCCAGGCCGATGACGTCGAAGTCCTCAGCGATTCGGAATTGCTGGTCCGGCAGATGAACGGGCAATACCGCGTGAAGAACGCCGGACTCAAACCGCTGTTCGAGCGAGCCTGCCGGTTGAGGGAAAAATTCCGCAGTTTCACCATCCGGCACGTCCGGCGGGAAGAAAACACCGCCGCCGATAAACTCGTCAACCAGACAATCAACCTCAAGGGTAACGTCGAAGACGCAGTAGAAAACAGTTGACCGGTAAATCGGTTGATCAGTTGATCAGGAAAAACAAAGCCTCCATCTTTTACTGATTCACCGATTCACCAAGGCGAAGCGATGGCGCGTTTTTCTGAAAGATTCGTCAACCAGGTTCAGCAGGCCACCGACATTGTCGATGTGGTCGGCCAATACGTTGCGCTCAAGAAGCGCGGCAAGGAGTTCGTCGGGCTTTGCCCGTTCCACGAAGACCACCGCCCGAGCATGTACGTCTCGCCGGCCAAGCAGATTTACAAATGCTTCGCCTGCGGCGCCGGCGGGAGCGTCTTTCAGTTCCTGATGGGAATCCAGAAGGCAACTTTCCCCGATGCGGTCCGTCAATTGGCTGAACGCGCCGGCATCCCCGTTCCGCAGGACCGGACGCCGCAACGCACCGATACCAACCTGTCCGGCGAGACGCTGGTGAAACTTACGACGTTCGCCGCCCGTTTCTTCCGGGACCGGCTCGGCTCCGACGAAGGCGCCGCCGCACTGGCCTACGCCCACAGCCGAAAACTCACCGACGAATCCATCAAGCGTTTCGGGATCGGATACGCGCCGGACTCGTGGGAGGCATTGCGTTCAGCCGCCATCGGGGCGGGATTTACCGACAGGCAGTTGACGGCGGCTGGGCTTGTGGTGCAGCGCGACGACGGCTCGACCTACGACCGGTTCCGCAATCGGCTGATATTTCCGATATTCGACGTAACCGGCAAGGTAATCGCCTTCGGCGGGCGGGCAATGGCTGCCGACGAGCGGGCAAAATACCTCAACAGTCCCGAGACGGTCCTGTTCGACAAGTCCGCCAATCTCTACGGGCTGAACTTCTCGGCCCGCGCCATTTCCGGTACCGGCCAGGCCGTCGTCGTCGAAGGCTACCTCGACGCACTGATGCTCATTCAGGAAGGCATCGGAAACGTAGCAGCCACGCTCGGCACGTCGTTGACGGAGCGGCACGTCCGCCTCCTGGGCCGATATGCCCGCGAGGTTGTGCTGGTCTTCGACGCCGACATCGCCGGTCAGTCAGCCGCTGAACGGGCTATCGAGATATTCCTCGCCCAGCGGCTTCACGTCCGCGTCGCCACCGTTCCGCAGGCCGGGATAGCGGGCCAAGCCGTCAAAGACCCGTGCGATTACGTCCTCGCCGCCGGAGCCGATGCCGTGCGCGAACTGCTCACCGAGGCGCCCGACGCCCTTGGCTTTGCCTGGAACCGTCGGGCTGATGCCTATCGCAGTGCCGATACGCTGCCGGAAAAACGCGCCATCCTTGAGGAATTCCTCCGCCTGGTGGTCTCGTCGTCAGCCTACGGCTCGATTGACGCGCTGAGGGAGGGTTTGTTGATAGGCAAGGTTTCCGAACTGGTCGGGCTTTCACCGGCGGATGTTTCCGAGCAGATGCGTCGGCTTTCCCGTCGGATTCGCCGCACCGGCGGGCCTGCGGATCAGGCCGATGCCGTGCAGGCGGATGCAGGCGGAGCGACCGTCCGGGCGGAACAATGGCTGCTCGGCGTTCTGATTAATGAGCCGGAACTTTTCGAGTCGGTCCGCGACAGCATCAGCCCGGAGATGTTCGCCGAGCCGCTGCTGAAAAGCATTGCCGAGCATCTCTGGCGACTGGCCGGCGAATCACGTCTGGAGATGACGGCGCTGTTGACGGCGGGCGAGACCGAGCAATGGGGCAGGGTTGTTACGGACCTCCAGTCCGCAGGCCAGGATCGAGGCAGTTACACTCAGACTCTCGCGGACGCCGCCGACGTTCTTGTTCGCCGCCGCCGGCTTGAGCAGATGCAGCAACTCAAAGCCGACACGGACGCCGACCGGAACGACCTGCTGCGAAAAATCTCCGAAGAAGCCCGAAAGCCCGACCCGCGGCGACGACCGAAAATACGATAATCCGCCCGCGGCATGTTCTGGTGAAATTGACACCGGAATCTTTCGGAACAATTCGGAACAATTCGGAACGATTCGGAACGATTCGGAACGAATGGGAAAGATTGGGAAAGTTTAGGAAAGTTTTAGAAATTCACAACTCTTTAGGCGACAAGCACTTGTGGTTTCCGAGGTCCTTTTT
>DAOWOP010000032.1 GCA_030642005.1 Planctomycetales bacterium | reverse complement strand
GGCGGAGAAACTCAAGGAGGCGGATGGTGGTTCTTGAATGAAAGGAGGCCGGCGTGATGATAGGCAGAGGCAGAAAATTTCCAATCGGGAGGGCATGCCTGTACCGGCGGCGCGGATGCTCCGGGCAGGTGCTGGTGGTCCTGCTGCTGGGGATTACGCTTCTGGCGGGGCTGATCTTTTATGTTGTAAATGTCGGGGCCCAGGTCAACCGTCGCCTGGCGATGCAGAACGCCGCCGATTCAGCGGCAGTTTCCGGTTCGGCGTGGATGGCCAGAAGCATGAACGTCATCGCCGGCAACAACGTCGCCGTTACGCGCATGCTGGCGCTGGTGCCGCACCTGGATTCATACCCGCTGGCGACGAAAATGACGTACGAAGAGGTCGCTGCCTGGGAAACAGGGCTTGCCGACCAACTGGACAGGGGCATCCCCGACGACTGGATGCGGGACGGGCTGGAATCGCTGCGGTTACGAATGGCCGGGCAACGCGACATCCTCGACGCGATTGATAATTTGTTCAACCGCAGCGGTTTCGACGTCGCGTCGCTGACGAACTGGTCGATTCACGGCTACACAGGCCCGACGCCGCACGGACAATTATGGCAGGCGGCAGAGTGCCTCGATGAGTTCAGCCAGGCAACCGCTCTTTCAGCCGGTATGCTCAGCCAGGCCAACGCCGCACGTTACGGACAGAGCGACTACGCCGAAACCGCCTTCATTACACCCGTCCTGCCTGAACTGCCGGCACACAGGACCGACTTCGGCGATTTAGAAAAGCCCGTCAAAAAAGGAATAATCCCCGACCGGGAATATCCCCACCGCCTCGGGCCTTACGACCGCCTCTTCAAATGGCGCGATTACCACTACAGCGGAGTATATGAGGAGGACCAGTGGGTCGATGGAGTGCCCGGACACGGAGATATTCGCGGCGGAGGCGGAAACGTCAATATCGGTGGACGCCGACAAGGCGGCAGCGCGCACGGATACACCACAAACCCCGACGGACACATGTCGCACAGACTGGTCGGAAAAACCCTTACAGGCTATTCCGTCTATGGCCCCTACTCCTGGATGATGAGACGGGTCGGAAGTTACAGTTCCAGCGAATTGCCTGATACGTACTTCTATCACAATTACAAGCAAATTGCCGACATCAAACTGAGGTACATGTGGGGCGACCAGACGCTCAAGGACGTCCACTATCCGCAGTGGGTTACCGATTATCCGCAGGCAAAGAGCCAGGTTGCCGGCGGTGCTCAAGTTACCAGGACTATGTTTTACCTCGTGGAGATTCGCAGCAAGCACCCCAAAGGCTCTGCCGCCTGGCTTTCGGAAGGCAGTTACGTTACCAACGGCGAGCGCCCCATCGCAATCTGGGTCAACGACTGGTCGGACCCTGCCGAGTGGTTGATACCCCAGATCGCAAACTACATTTGGGAAGACCGATATAACTACGAAACCACCGAGGACTGGGACATCGATATCCACAAGCAGTACGATTCGAACGGCGATCCGATTTGGCAGAAGGTTTACAGGGTGGACCAGTATGTCTTCGGCGGCATCGACGTGGGCGGGGAAGCGGAGGTTACCAATCCGGCCAACTATTGCGAAATATGCGACGATAGAAGTAATCTGCCCGCGCCGATTTTAATGGACACAGCCGCGGGCGATTACGACATGGCCCAGCCTCACCACGATCTCGGCGTCCGTCGGAGTGTGTTCACGTATCTGGGCGTCGCCGGGCGAAGCAGTGAACCGATGGTCTGGGCGAGCCGCTTCGGCAGCGGGAACCCCTTCGGCCAGGTCGTCGCCGTCAGCCAGGCGGAGATATTCAATACCACCAGTTGGGACCTCTGGACGCAGGACTGGAAGACACAACTTGTGCCCGTTACGCAATGGAGCGACTGGGTGGGGCGAATGGCCGACGGTGCGGCGGACGCTTCGGCCACGGCGGGACTGATCGAGCCGGAGACCGTAAGCGATTTCGCCGAATACCTGGGACGGTTCGATGAGCAAATGGTCGGCGAAATGCTGCAACATTAAGAGGAAGTAATTGGTAATCAGTAATCGGTAACGTGTCCGATGCCGGATTACGAATTACGAATTACGAATTACGAATTACTGATTACAAAACTCGTGTAATTCGTGGACTTAAATCCTAAGAGGCGCCTATGTGTAATAGAGGAACAATTCGACTGCCGCATATGCGGCGCGGTACGGCTATTTTCGAGTTTGTTCTGGTTGTGCCGATACTGGCTGTCGTGTTGGGGCTGACGTTTTTCTTCGGCTGGGTGATGATGCACAAACATCAGGTGTTGGCTGCCAATCGCTACAGCGCCTGGCAGCGGGTTACCACCGGCGTTTGGCCGAGCGAAGACCGGCTCAACAGCGTTGCCTTCAATAATCGCGCGACGAGCGTGATCTTTTCATCGGAGGCCCCCGTGGGCGCCACTGCCGATGAGTTGATTTTCGAGGCCGGTAATATAAGCCCCCGCACGAGGGTGCTTGCCGAGGAACTCATCGTCGAGCATTATCCTCCGGGCCTGCGGGCGCACGTATCGGCCGATTTCAATCCGCAACAGGCGCTTTGGCAGAATGTCATGGAAGATATGTACGACATTCACTACCGCCACGGACGCGAAGGCGTTACCTGGCGACGGGACGAGGTTTCCTGCTGGTTGGCGCTGAGAGACCTGTATTACTTCGAACTGGATGAATCGCTGGGGCTGATCTCTGCGCCGGCGGCGCCGATGGCGCAGATGATCCGGGGGCTTTACCTGACCGGATGGTAAAACGATGGTCATTGAGATTTTGGCTTGCCTGTGCGGTGTGCCTTGCATTGGCAGCGGTGCTTTTGTACAGCCGATTCGACCGGGACCGTCCGGAGTCGGCGCATCGGTCTGACGTGGGGATCGAACCGACGACGTCGCCGGTCTCTGCTGCAAGTCCGGCAGAGATGGCAAGCGAACCGCTGGCTGGAACAGGACTTGAAATACTCCGGGGCGGTGCGGATGATATATTCGCCCCGCCTGGTGCGGTAAGGTGCTGCGCCTTTGGCAGGAAGATTGACGACGAAACCGCCGATATAGTCGCTTATACCGTAAAGGCTGAAATCGGCGACGTGGAAAAGTTTTACGGCGACCGGCTGGCCCAAGCAGGTTATAAACTAATGCAGCGGAAACCGGCGCTGCGGCCCGGCGGCGTATCGCTGGTGTTCCTGCGAGATTTGCAACGCTATTGTGTTACGCTGCGATATGCCGATAAAGAAAAGAAAATGGTTAAAATAGTCCTGGTAGTGGCTAAAAATGACCAATGACCGGTCATTGAAAATTAGCCGTTCACAAAGAGGAATCTCTCATGGCTGAAACGGTCGTCTGGAACAAGAAACTGCTGATTGCGTCGTTGATACTGGCCGGGTTTGCGGTGGCGATATTTCTGCTTTATGACTCGGCCCAGAAAAAGAAACTTGGCGGCGATGTGGTCCAGATTCTCCAGTGGAGGCGAGACTTAGCCGGTGGCGATGAAATCAGCGAGGCCGACATAGCGGTGGTAAATATAAATTCCTCGGCTATGAACCTCAAGGGCATCCTGCGAAAAGGGAGCGAAAGCGTCGTAATCGGCGGGCACGTGAACCGGCCCGTCCGTCGGAGCAATCCCGTTTATTACAGCGACATCACCGGAACGCTCAGCGGCACACCGGCCGACAGCATCG
This sequence comes from Planctomycetales bacterium, assembly GCA_030642005.1. GTDB lineage: Bacteria > Planctomycetota > Phycisphaerae > SM23-33 > SM23-33 > JAUWNJ01. The sequence continues at coordinate 16,699 of DAOWOP010000032.1, read as the reverse complement.
CCAAGGGCATGCGAGGTTTCACGCTGCGGGTTGATCCTAACTATACGCCCGGCGACATGATCCGCGTAGGCGGGCGGGTGGATGTGCTGGGAATGGTACGCCTCAAAGGCAGGTCCGCCAAGACCTATACGCTGGTCCAGAACCTGCGGGTATTGGCGGTCGGCGGGAGAGGACCGAAGCCCGAAGAATCCTTCGGACGCAAACGTGGCAGGCCGTACGATCCCGGAATGAGGGTCTATCGCTCCGTAACTGTTGAAGTTAAGCCGGAACTGGCTGAACAACTCGTTGACCTGATGCCGAGAATCCTGGGAAAGGTCTGGCTGACGGTCCGCAACCCCGCCGACGCGCCGAAAGAAGAAGATTTCAGGGGTCCGGCCCCAAAGTGTTTCAAGGGTATAAATCCAAAGGTCGAGTCGGTGTTGTCCCAGCCCCTGCCGGAAAGAACAATTGGTACGTAGTAATTGGTAACTGGTAACAAAGTCGTGAATTACTAATTACGAATTACCAATTACGAATTACCAGTTACGAATTACGAGTTACGAGTTATGGAAATCTGGGTTTATAATCATTTGAGCGACGAGCGCAGAGTCGTCGAGGTCAAAGACGCCGAGGTGCTCATCGGGCGTGAGGACGGCAATACCATTGCGCTCAAAAGCCCGTTTGTCTCGCGCCGGCACGCCAGGCTGTTCAAGGACGGCGGGACATATTTCGTCGAGAGCCTTGGGCTGAACGAAACAACCGTCGCCAATAAGCAGATTCCCCATAAGGGGCGGGTAAAGGTTGATTACGGCGACGAGATTCGTGTAGGTGAGTTTTCGCTGTTTATGATGGCGCCGTCGGTGCGTCGAGGCCGGCGCGGCGAGCGGGTCGTAACGCCCCGGCGAAGGCTGGTGGAACTGGAGCAGAAGATACACAGCGAACTGCTCGTTCGCCTGAACCTCCGCGTTGCCGGCAACGTCGCCAAGGCCGACACTGAACATGCCGCACTCATCAAGCGCCACCTGTCCGAAATAATCACCGCAGGCCTGAAGGATGTGGACGAAGAGATGGCCGACAGCCTCGTCCGCGACTTCCTCTGGCGCAGCGTCCTGGCCGAACTGAACGTGCGATCGGCCGGGAAAATGTCATACTCCTACGGCTTCGAGGAGTCCGACATCCTCCAGGCGGAACACGAAAAGACGATCAGCCGGATCATCGGCGACATCATCAGCGATTTTCCGCTCCGCCTCCAGCCGCAGTTCATCAAGGAAGACGCCGCGATGATCGAGGCGGATTTCGACACCCAACTGCATCGCATCGCCGGACGCCTCACGACGGAACTGAAACGCTACATCGCCACCCGCATGCTCAGCAAGGAGATCGAAGACGTGGTTTTCGGCTACGGGCCGCTTCAGGACCTGCTGGAGATGCCGCACGTTAATGAAATCATGGTGGTCGGGAAGGACCACATTTACATCGAGAAGGAAGGCGAGGTTCAGGCTACGGGTCGGAGTTTCTTCTCCGACGAGGTCGTCAATTCGATAATCGAGCGGATTATCACACCTGTAGGCCGGCGGATCGACCGCTCAACGCCGCTGGTCGATGCCCGTCTGCCCGACGGCTCGAGAGTCAACGCGATCATTACCCCGCTGAGCCTTTCCGGGCCGGTGTTGACCATCCGCAAGTTCGCCCGCGTTCCGTTCACTATCGACGACCTTGTCGAGCGCGACACGCTCACCGAAGCGACCGCGAATTTCCTCAAATCATGCGTTCGCGGGCGGAAGAACCTCCTGATTTCCGGCGGCACCGGCAGCGGGAAAACCACCACGCTGAACGTCCTGAGCAGTTTCATCGACCCGGTCGAGCGAATTGTTACTATCGAGGAGTCCGCCGAACTGCAACTGTCGCAGGAGCACGTCGTTCGCCTGGAAACCCGCCCGCCGAACATCGAAGGCAAAGGCGCTTACACCATCCACGACCTGGTTCGCAACGCACTGCGCATGAGGCCCGACCGCATCATCGTCGGTGAGGTCCGAGGCCCCGAAGCCCTCGACATGCTCCAGGCGATGAACACCGGACACGACGGCTCCATGACGACGATTCACGCCAACAACCCCTCCGATACGATGCTGCGGATGGAAACGATGGTGCTCACTGCCGTTGAAATGCCCGTCAGGGCGATCCGGGAGCAGATTGTCGCGGCGATGGACCTGGTTGTGCAGATCGCGCGCCTTCCCAACGGCGAACGTCGCGTTACCCACCTCTCCGAGATCGTCGGCATAGACCTGGAGACGAGCCAGATTATCACCGAGGACATATTTATTCTCAGGCCGACCCGCGACAGGGCGGTCTCGTCGTTGCAACATACCGGCTATGTCCCCGAATTTGCCGAGGAACTGATAGAAAAAGGCTTCCTGGACCTCGAGGTGTTCACGTGATTTCGCTTCTGGCATCACCGACACCCGCGTCGGAAACAGTTTGGCCCGTGGCAGTGGCGGTGTTTATCTTCCTGGCAGTTGCCGGCGTTGTCATGGTCTGGGCTGATCCGGTTCGCCGGTTCATACTCCGACGCGAGGACTATTACGACCGTGTCCTTCGCGGCTCGCTGCTGGTGGATATAAACCCTCGCACGGTTACGGTGTTGTGTTTCGGTGTGATTGTGCTGCTGGCGCTGATTGTTTATCTGATGTCGGGTAGTATCCTCGCGGGCATTGTCGGCGGGGCGGCCGGAGCGTTTTCGCCCTGGCTGACGCTTCGTTTCCTCAAGGCCAGGCGGTTGTACAGGCTGGAAGAGCAACTCGTTGGCGGTATCCAGACGCTGACCGCCGGCGTCCGCGCCGGATTGAATCTCGTTCAGGCGATGGACCTGCTGGCGCGTAACGACGTCAAGCCGATAAGGGAGGAGTTCGCGCACCTCGTGCGCGAATACGAGCACGGTATCTCGCTGGAACAGGCGATGACCAACGCCGCAAAACGTATCGGTTCGGGCAATTATCGTCTGCTTTTTGCAGCCCTTCTGACGCACCGCGAGCGAGGCGGGGACCTGGGAGGAACGCTCGATCGAATAGCCGACAGCATCCGCGAGATTTACCGCCTGGAAAAACGCATCGAGACGCTGACGGCGCCCAACCGAACCGCCGCAAGGTGGATGGGCGCGATGCCGGCTGTGATCCTCGCAATCCTGTACTTCATCGACCCGGTCGGTGTAACGAAACTGTTCACCGAAGAGATCGGAAGGTTAATTCTGGCGGGTATTGTAATTCTCAATGTTGTCGGCTTCCTGTGGATACGAAAGATAGCGTCGATTGATATTTAGTGTTTAAGCAGTCAGCAATCAGCAATCAGCGACCGATTGCTGAACGCTGAACGCTGGCGGTATTTGATATGGAAATGATTTGTTTTGAGACAATTTGCGTCGCCTTCACGGCTGTGGGAATAGTTTCTTTTCTGAAGATAGCCTCGGCTGTGGCGATTTTCCTGTTTGTATTTGTGTTCATAATGGCGATTTTCGGTCAGCGAGGCCGGGCCGAAATCACACCCGAACGCGAGATCGCCCTGGCCGCCGGAGCCGCCGACCGAAGCACAGTATTCGAGATGCCGCTGCTCCAGCCGGTGGTGTGGCTGTTGCTGGTAACGGCGGGACGACTGCCCATACCGGCCATTAAAGTAAAAATTCGCAGGACGCTCGTAGCCGCCGGCAGTCCGAATTTCTATACACCCGACGAGTTTATGGCGATAGCCATGCTCTGGGGACTGGTCGCGGCGATTATCCTGGAGGTTGTCAGCATCAAGTTTATGGGCGGCGTGAGCATCGTTCTGCCCGTGGCGGGCTTCCTGGTGGGGATCGCCGGCGTGGTATATCATCTGTACGGCAAGGCCTCCAAGCGCATCCGGCAGATCGGCAGGCGCATGCCCTACACACTGGACCTGATCGCACTGGCGATGGGCGCCGGCGCGACGTTCGTCGAAGCGGTCCGCACCATCGTCGGCGAGGACCCTGAACACCCCTTCAGCGTGGAATTGAACACGGTCCTCGCGGAAATCGACCTTGGAACAACACGCCGGCGGGCGCTGATGAATATGTCGGACCGGATACCGCAGGAATCGTTGCGTTCCATTGTCGCGGCGATTATCCAGGCTGAAAGCCTCGGCACGCCGTTGTCGAACGTCCTGAAGCAACAGGCTGACCTGCTGAGACTTCAGCGGTCGGTGCGGGCTGAAAAACTTGCCGCTTCGGCGTCGGTGCGCATCCTTATTCCGTCGCTGCTGATACTGCTTTCGGTGGTGCTGGCGGTCTTCGCCACTATAATCATCAAGGGCGTTACGGGTGAATTGATGTTCTGATTTAGTAGCCGGTAGTCAGTGGCCGGTAGCCGGTAAAATGGCGTCGGTAATCCGCTTTTACGGGCTACTGACTACCGGCTACCGGCTACTGCTTTGGGAATTAACATGAGTCAGGAGCATCCTGAATTAATCTTCGTAGCGGGTCCGCAGACGGGTCAGCATGTTGTATTGAGCCGCACGGTCGCCGTGTTCGGTCGCGGCAGCGGCGCGGACGTCCTGTTCAGTGAAGAGTACATCTCTCGCAGCCAGGCGCGGTACGAGTACCTCCAGGCCGGGCCTACCCTGGAAAACCTCTCGGTGCGGGGAACGTGGATTAACGGCAGGCGTTACAAATCCGGCAAGCGGGTCCTGCTGGAGACCGGCGACCTGATCGGCGTCGGCCAGGCTACGCAGATACTCTTCGTTGCCGCCGGAGACGATCCGGATACCGCCCTTGCGGTGTATCGTGAGTATATTGCGACCGGCAGGGACGCATTCGGACGAAAACCCCAGCCCGAAAAAGCCGCCCCCGAACCCCCCGAACCCGAGCCGGTCGTTGAGGAAGACGACCAGCAGGCCTGGGCTGAAGCCGAACCCGGGCAACCTTCGGACCTGCCTAACGGGCAGGCGGGGATGTCCACCTCCGAACGCCTCGAAGCCGAGCAAAAGGCGCGTCGGCGAAAAATCGTTATCGGGCTGGGGGTATATCTGGGCGCTATGATAGTAATAGCGATTCTCCTCAAAGCGCGCACAGGCGGGAAAGGCCAGCCCTGGCCTGTGCCGCCCATGTTGACAGGCGACCAGATTGCCGAGTTCATACGAACACCCATCCGGGATATAACGCCCAATCCACTCCGCGAGGAAGAAGAACTCCAGGAAGCCGTTGGGTTGTACCAGCAGTACGGCCTCAGCGATACCTATCATCTCTACGACTGCCTTGAGGCCTTCAAGAAGGCCATGGCCTATAACGGCAAAGGCTATTTCGACGACCCGAAACATAACAGTATGTACCACGCGGTCCTGGACGAACTCACCGATACGGTCAAGAGCAGGTACCACAACGCGTACCTCCAGGAAAAGGCGGAGGAATGGCTGCGGGCAGAGAGAGAGTTTTATGAAATAATCCAGATTTACCGCGACCAGAGCGGCGGACTCTTTGAGAATATCCAGGCCCACTACACGCGGGTGAAACATTTCCATCAGGCGAGCAAGCCGAAGAATCGCCGCCGGTTCGGCGGGTAAGCGTGGCGCCCGTTATTATGGTCTGAACAAAGTATTAGCAGGGATACAGGGGATGCAGGAGAAAAGAGAATATTGAATATCGAACAAGGAATTTTGAATTACGAAGTAAAAAAAAACACTCCAAGCCGACTCGTTTCTTTTACTTCGAAATTCGACATTCTCTGTTCAATATTCAATATTCTTTTTTTATCCCCTGTATCTTCTGCATCCCTGCTATTTTTTAGAAAATGGTTGTGGAATGGCGTGTCGCTGTGCCTGGCCGTCGGCGTCCTTGCGGTGCTTATGGGCCGGCAGAGGTGGGGGGACCTTTCCGGCGGCGCTGACTGGCGCTGGCTGGTCGGCGCAGGCGCTCTGTCGTTTGTGTATTGGCTTATCCGCGTAGCGCGCTGGCGGTGGATGCTGGCGACCGAAGGTCAATACGTCGGCTGGGGGCGCGCGTGGGTATCCATGTTGGCGGGGCTTGGCGTTGGGCTTATCACGCCCGTAAGGATCGGCGAAATCATCCGTCCCATGTTTTCTCCGAAAGGCGCGAGGGTCCGCCTGGTCGGATGGGTCGTCATCGAGCGGATGTTCGACCTGTCAGCCGTTCTGACTCTGGGTATCATCGGGCTGTTTTACATGGTCTTTTCCGGCGCTCTTCTGGCGGCGGGCGTATCGGTGCCGTGGTGGCTGCTGCTGGCGGCGCCGCTGTTGCTCGCATGTACACTTGGCGTTCCGATGCTGGTGCACTACAGGCCGAGGGGGCTGTGGCGGCTCGGCGCCCGCGTGTTGCCAGGCCGGGCCGGGCAACTGGCCGAAGCACGCTTGACCTGGCGGCAGTTCGGTATCTTTTATGCCGTCTCAATCGCCGCCGAAACGCTCTGCCTGCTGTCGGTGTTTTTGTGTTTGAGTTCCCGTGGTGAAATTTCGCTGATGACCGCGACGGCCCTTGCGCCTGTGGTGGTGCTCGGCAACCTCCTGCCCGCCGGGTCGGCCGGATTCGGCGTCCGCGAAGGCGCAGCAGCGATCGTATTCGGCGCCTTCGGCTTCTCCGAACCGATGATTCTGGCGGCATACCTGTCCCAAACGCTCATCGTCCTTGTAATCCCAGCCGCAATTGGTGTAGCGGCAGCGTGGATTACCGGCGTAACGAGGACCTCACCCCAAACCGTTGCTTGACAGTATGCCTGATGCGGCATAAGTTTCCGGCAAGCAATGGACGTCATCCCTTCAAATAATAATGAGGCTGTCGGGCGAGCCAGGACGTTTCTCGACGTAGTGTTGGTGTTACTGGTTGTCGCAGCGGTGATTGCTGTAGCGGCGACCGGACCTTCGACTACCTATGCCTACGCCCAGTTGCAGCAGATCGGCGCGGTTGTCGGTTCTATCGAAAGCGGCAACTGGCTGCTGCCGAGGGACCAGTTGGACGGCCTGGCGATTAAGCCGCAACTTTACGCCTGGCTTGCCGGGCCGGTGCTCATCGCTACCGGTATTTACAACGACTTCATGTTTCGCCTGCCGACGGTGGCGGCGTCTTTCGTCCTCGGCGTGTTGGTTTATTTCCTTGGTCGGCGTTGGTATGGCCGGCGAGTTGGTCTGCTGGCGGCGTGCTTGTGGGCGACGGCCCAGCACATGGGCAAAATGACCTACGTCGCCTTAACGGACATGCTGCTGTCGTTGTGGATATTGCTGGCCATTATGTGCGCCGATCGGTTGTTGTTCCATCGCGCGCCGCGCGGGCAGCGGTGGAAATGGGCGGTTGGGCTGTGGGCGGCGATGATACTGGGCGCTGTTACCAAGGGCTGGGGCATAGCCAACCTCATCCTCGTCGGCGGGGCCCTTGCGCTGGCGACTGCCGTCGGGCCTGGGTTCAAGGTGTTGCGACTGGTTGATGATTCCGGCACGGAGGCGGTTTTGCTGCTTCGCCTGGTGGTGCGCCGGTGGTGGCGGGCAATGAAAGCAACATACTTGATCTGGGGAATCCTGGCGATGGTAGTGGTGCTGACGCCGATATGGGTCGGCATGTTCGTCCAGGGCGGTTCGGAGTTCGCGGGGGTATTCGATCGCGATGTTTTTCAGCGCATCACCGGCTCCGGCGAGAGCCCTCCGCATTCAAGATCGACAGGCCCGGCATTGAACCTGCTCTATTACGCGATGCCTATGTCGATTTTCGCGGTCGGCGCGTTGCTGCTGACGAGATTTCGGCTTTGGTTTTCCCGTCGTGGCCCTATCAGTCTTCCGCTGTGCTGGGTGCTCGCCGTTGTCGTCCCGTTTTCGCTGACGCACGCATTCAGGCCGGACTATCTGCTGCCGTGCTATGCGGCAGTGGCGCTGATGGCGGCCTGGGCCGTTGAAGAAATCTGCCGTCGCGGGCGGAATGCGGGTCTGCTTACGCAGATACTGCGGCATGTATTCACGGCTGCACCTGTGGTCATCGGCGCGGCATTAATCCTGCTGCCGCTAATCTATCTTTACTACGATTACATGCCGCGATTCATCACTAATAACATCAAGATGCCCTCGTCTGTGCCCGCGCCGACGTGGTGGGTTCTTTGCGGCCTGATAGTTCTGGGCGCGGTGGTGCTGGTGTTGGCGGTGCGCTGGAGCCTGCAATGGCGGCTTCGGCGGGTAGCGGCTGTGGCGGTGGTGGGGATGCTGGGCGTGATATTCATCGACCGGCACATGTTCAGCCGGCACGCCCGGACGCGGGACGGCGAGAAAATGATTATGCTGGCCCGGAAAGCGAAGACGCTGATAGGCGAGGACGAATTCGCGGTTCACCGCGCGCACAAACTGGCTGTGGAGTTATACCTTGGCCGCTTCGGCCTGTGGGCTGAGCCGTCCGGTACGCCCGACAGGAAAATGTGGACTGCCGACGCGCTTAACCGTTCCGACGTCCCCTGGCTGATTACGTGCGACCGCGGGCTGGTCAGACTTGGCGCCACGAAGATTATCAAGTCCGGTGGGAAAGAGATCGAAATAATGAAGCCGGAGGATCTCGGCCTGGTCGAGGCCGGAACCGAGCCGGTCATCTCGCAGAAGTGGGGGCGGATATACCTGATTCGCCTGCGACGTCCGATCCGCGTTTTCGGGAAACCTCGAACACCGCCGCACGCTTCGGGGAAACAGGACAATCGGTGATACACAGAAGCAAGATAGCGGGATTAGAGGGATTTTGAGATTATGGGATAAAAACAATAAAAAAAATCCCTATAATCCTGTAATCCCTGTAATCCCGCTATCTTCTTTCGGTGTCGTATGAACCTTATCGTTAACGGGACTTGCGGGGACGCATCCTCAAATAGACGCTCAACATATAGAACATTATCACCAGTGCGTAGCAGTATTCCTTGAACTCGCCGGTGCCTTTGAAGAAGGCCATATCGGCGTAACTTTCGCTTGGCGGCGCTCCCAGCACATCCTCCAGCCGCTTGGGCAGCCTGAGCAAGATCGCCATCGCCGATATAAGTATCAGTCGATAGTTGGGGATCAGCCAGTACCATGGGCTTTTCAGGGCCTCCGGGCGGGCGAGTTTTCGTCGCAACGCCAGCGGGAGAATGATCCCTCCCACAACGCAGGCCATTAGCATCATCTGACGGGGGATATTGTTGAAGATGTTATGGACGTTATGGACGTTGAATTCGTCCTGTGTGTTGATTTTTTTTAAGGCTTCGGGTGTACCGTATCCCAGCCAGTGCTGCCCCCAACTGGCTTCTTCGCCGGCGAAGTACAATGCCCCGACGGCGACAAGCAGCATTATCCATCCGACGCCTCGTGGCAGTTCGCGGCGGCGAAGGAAGACCAATACACCCATTACAACCGCCGGGAGAAGAAAAAGCACGGTCAGGTTCTGAACAAGCCCAAACTCTCCGGTCATCTGCTGCTTCCATCCCTCCACATCCAGCACCGCCGGCGCCACCAGCCGAAGGGCTATCGACGCCAGGGGCACTCCCACCCAGAGCCAGAGAGGAAGATCACGCGACCTGTTCATAGACTCTTCCTTCTTTCACTGCACGGTAATATACGGTATTAGGTGTGTCTCGCCAGTAATCGAATTTCTCTTCACTAACCACAAGCACATCGACAGGAAGCAGCAGCGGGCGCAAGACTTCTGCAAGCCGGACCATTTCATCGAAACGGTTTTTCACCTCCGGTTCGACGACCAGGAAGTCCAGGTCGCTGCGCGCGTCGGCCTGTCCGCGAGCGTACGAACTGAACAGGATCACCTTCGACCCCGGCGCAGCGGCCAGCAGCAGATTCGCCGCCTTCGTGATGGTCTGTTCATCTATCATGGCACGTATTCTTTCGGTTTCTACAAGTGCTGCTTGCGCCCGCGAGACAAGACAATATATACTGTTTTTACAGCGCCCGCCAGTCTTCCTGCTTGACGCAGATGGCCTGGCGAGGTAAAAGGCACATGACAATTGAATAGACTTTAGCATTTACTTTCGGCGTTCTGTCTGAAACCGCGAGACTTCTGCACCAAGACGCGCGCAAGGTCGGTGCTCCATTCCCGAAACATCGGGATTGGGGTGTCGTCTGCGTGTGTTTGGTGCGGGCTCTCGCGGGCCTCAGGCAGGCACAGCGGCGGCGCCCCTTTTTCTTTGGGGGCCGCTCCGGAGGCCTGCATGACCGACATCGGGAAAGCAGCGTACGACCTGACCGTACTGCATCAGATACTGGCGCTGTACAATGGACAACTCGACGATTTCCATCCCAAGCCGCCCCCGACACCTATCAAGCAATTCCTCAGCAAAGCCGACCTGTATGAGTTGCAGGGGCTGCTGGTGGCAACCCTAGCGACCATGCGCAGGAAGAAGCCGTAGAATTGGTCCCGCCTTTCCTTATGTACAATCGACGGAAGGTGTGCGATAATATCACTTATCAGGCGGAAAGAGATACCCGTGCATGTGGAGTAAAACCTTCCCGGCATCAAAGCGGAATTCATTGATTTTTACAGGAGTAGATTTGTGGCGAAACGTGAAGCAAACGCATCGGCTGCGCCGGACAATTCCGACAACGAATCGGCTGCGGCGGTCGCCGAAATGCCGCCTGAACTGACATTCGAAAACGAACAGATCGAAGACCTGCTCATCGAGGAGGAGATGCGAGGTTCGTATCTGACCTACGCGATGAGCACGATAATGGACCGTGCGCTGCCGGACATCCGCGACGGTCTGAAGCCATCGCAGCGCCGCGTGTTGATGGCTATGCACGACCTTCACCTCGGCCCGCGAACCAAGCACCGAAAGTGCGCGAAGATCGCCGGCGACACCTCCGGAAACTACCACCCGCACGGCGAAGGCGTGGTCTATCCCACGCTCGTCCGCCTCGGGCAGGAATGGAACATGCGGATTCCGCTGGTCGATCCGCAGGGCAACTTCGGCTCGATCGACGGCGACCCGCCGGCGGCAATGAGGTACACCGAGGCCAGAATGACGGCGCCGGCCACCGAGATGCTCGAAGACATCCAGTACGACACGGTCGATATGCAGGCCAATTACGACGACACCCGCACCGAGCCGACAGTCCTGCCGGCGAAGTTCCCAAACCTGCTCGTTAACGGCTCGCAGGGCATCGCCGTCGGAATGGCAACCTCCATTCCGCCGCACAACCTCGGCGAAATATGCGACGCGCTGGTGCACCTTATCGACAATCCCGAAGCCGACATTATCGACCTGATGAAGATCGTTCCGGGTCCCGACTTTCCCACCGGCGGGATAATCTGCGGACGCAGCGGTATTCACAAGGGTTACACCACCGGCAGGGGACACATCGCTCTTCGCGCACGGATGCACACCGAAGAGCAGGCCCGAGGCTCAAAGACGCTGATCGTCATCACCGAGATTCCATACCAGGTTCTCAAGACCACCATCATCGAGCGGATTGCCGATAACGTCAAAAACGGGCGAATACCCGACATCGCCGACCTGAACGACCACTCCGACAGGGACGGGATGCGGATTGTAGTCGAACTGAAAAAAGGTGCCGAGCCGGAGTTGGTAATAAATCAACTCTATAAGTACACGCCGCTCCAGAGCACCTTCAGTATAATCAACATCGCTCTGGTCAACCGCGCGCCTCGAACGCTTGACCTTCGGCAGTTCATGGTGGCGTTCCTTGACCATCGCAAGGAGGTTATCCGCCGGCGGACGACCTTCCTGCTCCGCCGGGCGCGCCAGCGGGCGCACCTGCTGGAGGGGCTGATCCTGGCCGTCGCCGACATCGACGAGATTATCACCATTATCAAAAAAAGCCCCGACGTGCCGACCGCCAGGGATCGCCTGATGGCCAAAAAACTCCGCCTGACGGAGAAGGCGACAGTTCGCAAACTCCTGCCGAAGGAGTTCGTCAAGCAGGCGTCGCAAACCGGCGGCATGAACCTTACTGCCGTTCAGGCCGACGCCATCCTGGCGATGCAACTCCAGCGGTTGACAGGCCTGGAAATCCAGAAACTCGCGCGGGATTATTCCGCCCTGGTCGAGGAGATTACCGGACATGAAGCCATCCTTGCCGATGAACGCCTCCTGCTGGACGTCATCCGTGAGGACATCTACGAGATAAAGGGCAAGTACGCCAATCCTCGCCGGACCGAAATCATGGGCGACGTCGGCGACTTCAACTACGAAGACCTTATCGCCGAGGAGGACGTCGTCGTAACGCTTAGCCACGCCGGGTACATCAAGCGCATGCCGCTGACGACTTATCGCCTGCAAGGCAGAGGCGGGCGAGGCGTTATCGGTTCGGACAAGAAGGAAGGCGATTTCATCGAGCAACTCTTCATCGCCTCTACGCACGATTATATGCTCTTCTTCACGAATACCGGCAGGATGTACTGGCAGAAGGTCTATGACGTGCCCTCGATGTCCCGGCAGTCAAAAGGCAGGGCCATTGTCAACATGCTCCAGATGCAGAAGGATGAGCGGATATGCGCCGTCATCGCCGTACGCGAGTTCGACGGGCGTTATCTCGTTACCGCCACGATGAAGGGGCAGATCAAGAAGACCGTACTGTCGGCCTACGGGAACCCGCGAAAGGGCGGCATCCAGGCGGCCGGACTGAGCGCAGGCGACACCGTCATAGGGGTGTCCATTGCTCGCGGCGACGACCAGATCGTCCTGTGTACGCGCGACGGTATGGCCATACGATTTAACGAAACCAACGTCAGAGCAATGGGACGAACCGCCGGCGGCGTCCGGGGTATAAACCTCCGCAAGGGCGACGAGGTAATCGGCATGTCTGTGATCGATCCGACGGCCACGCTCCTGACAGTTTGCGAGCATGGGTACGGAAAGCGGACAAAATTTGAGGAATACCGCGTTCAGTCTCGCGGCGGGAAGGGTATCATTAATATAAGGACCAGCGGGCGAAACGGCAAGGTCGTCGCCATAAAAAGCGTCCGCGACAACGACGAACTGGTCCTGATCACCGAGGGCGGCATGGTCGTCAGGATTGGCGTGGCCGACCTGCGGAGCATCGGACGGGCGACTCAGGGTGTACGAATGATAAACCTGCGATCCGGCGACCGGGTGGTAGCGCTGGCGAAAGTAGTAACGGATGGTGCGGACTCGCCGGAAGACGCACCACCGCAAGAGAAATAGTTGCAGGTCTGTCGGTCCAGCCTGCAAGACTAATAGATACTTGGAAGGAAGGTATGCACATGACTACGACGCAGGCTACAGCAGAGGTGTTTCTGACGGCATTAAGGGCGCTTCCCAAAAAACAGCGTGACGCGGTCTTGATGCGCATTGCTGAAGACAAGGGCCTCAGGGAAGATATGCTGGATTTGACCCTCATCGCCTCAAGACAGAATGAGTCGTCCCGCCCATTCCGGCAATATCTTGCGGAGAAGGGCGAGTGAGCCGCTCTGCGGCACGTTACGAGGTTCGAATCAAGGCCTCTGCCGAGCGTGAGATGGATCGCCTGTCGGCCAATGTCGCTCATAGAATTGCAAAGGCGATACTTTCTCTGGAAACCTCGCCCAGGCCTCGGGGGTGCAAGAAACTCCGGGGGCGAATAGAGTATCGTTTACGGGCGGGAAACTACCGAATACTCTATGTTGTTGACGACGTCGCACGAACTATCGAAGTGATTGCAGTGGGTCATCGTAAAGATGTGTACCGGTGAGCCTGGAAACTTGAAAAGAAACACCTTCGGAGGCGGATACAGACGCAGAATGAGCACAACGGCAAAGAGTATAGGCAGGGAACTGAGGTCTCACGTTCCGTTCACGTTATTCGGTGCTTCGGTAGGCATCGCGGTTCTTGTGGTGATATCCTCGGTTCATGTTTCTCGTGAGTTGTCCCACGGGCTGTTTGCGGTGTTCCATCCGGTTCACGTTCTGCTCAGCGCGATGGTAACGGCCGGGATGTACCGCCTGCACGGTCGCGGCCGGTGGTGGGCGACAATCCTGATAGGCTATGTCGGTTCCATTGGCATTGCGACGCTCAGCGACAGCCTGATTCCGTACCTCGGCGAGGTTTTGCGGGGCCTGCCGCACGCGCACGTCCACGCTGGCTTTATCGAAGAGTGGTACCTGGTGAATCCGGCTGCCCTTATTGGTATAGCGGTCGCGTTTTTCTGGCCAAAGACGAAATTTCCGCACGCAGGCCATGTTTTTCTCAGTACGTTCGCGTCACTGTCCCATATGCTCATGGCAATGGCCAAACCGCTGGACCCCTGGACGACGGTGCAGTTGGGGATATTCCTGTTCCTTGCGGTCTGGATTCCATGCTGCACGAGCGACATCGTATTCCCGTTGATGTTCACGAAAAATCGAGTAGTGAAGAAACCTGATGAAAATCGCCCTTGCCCAGATTAATCCTACGGTCGGCGACATCGCCGGCAACAGTTCGAAGACGGCCGAATGCATCGCTCGCGCCGAGCAGGCCGGGGCCGAGTTGGTTGTATTCAGCGAATTGTCGCTTCTGGGCTATCCGCCGCGCGACCTTTTGAGCCGGGGCAGTTTCATCTCGGCGTCGGTCGAGGCGGTTGAGGCGTTGGCGAAGCGGTGCCGGCGTATCGCGGCGCTGGTCGGTTTTGTCAGGCCGGCGGAGGACTCGCCGGGCAGGCCGCTGGAGAACGCCGCCGCGCTGCTGGCCGACGGCGCCGTCGCAGGCGTCCACGTCAAGACGCTCCTGCCTACTTACGACGTCTTTGACGAGATGCGTTACTTCCGTCCCGGACCGACGCCGAAGCCGCTGACGCTCGCAGGCCGGAGGATCGGTGTGAGCATCTGCGAAGACCTCTGGGACCGCCCCGCACTGGGCGCGGCGCTGTATCAGTCCGACCCGATCGAGCATCTCCGCGAAGCCGGGGCCGAAATCATTATCAACATGTCCGCCAGCCCCTTCCAGTCAGGCAAGGTCGCCAGCCGCGAGGACCTGATTCGCCGCCGGGCCGAACAGGCTAATACGCCGATCATTTACGTCAACCAGGTCGGCGGAAACGACGAACTTATCTTCGACGGCGCGAGCATGGCCGTCGGGGCCGACGGGATCGTCCTGGCGAGGTGCAAAAGTTTCCACGAAGACCTGCTGGTAATCGACACCGACACTGGGCCGGGTCGGTGCGAGGCAATCGGCTCCGACGTGGAGCAGTTGGCTGCGGCGCTGAAACTCGGCCTGCGAGACTACATCCACAAGTGCGGCTTCAAGTCGGTTGTGCTCGGCCTGTCGGGCGGGATAGATTCAGCCGTCGTAGCGGCACTCGCCGCCGACGCACTCGGCACCGAAAACGTTCTCGCCCTTGCGATGCCGTCTCGCTACAGCAGCGATCACAGCCTCGCCGACGCCCGCCAATTGGCCGGGAACCTGGGCATCCGGCTGCTGACGCTGCCGATTGACCCGATTCACATCGCTTACGAGCAGGCCCTCGCCGGGAACCTGCCCGAAGACCGCCCAGACACGACCGACCAGAACATCCAGGCCCGCATCCGCGGGAATCTCGTCATGGCCTTTTCCAACGCCTGCGGGCGCCTGCCTCTGGCCACCGGCAACAAATCCGAACTGGCGACCGGATACTGCACGCTCTACGGCGACATGACCGGCGGATTGGCCGTCATCGGCGACGTGCCGAAGACGATGGTCTATGAACTGGCTCGACATCTGAACGAAACAGCTGGGAACCGTATCCCCGAAAATATCCTCACCAAACCGCCCAGCGCCGAACTGAAACCCGACCAGATCGACCAGGATAAACTCCCGCCCTACGATTTGCTGGATGCGATCCTGTCGCGTTACGTCGAGCGCGCCGAAAGCACGAGTGAGATTATCTCCGCCGGTTTGGACGCGGACGTGGTTCGGCGTGTGGTGAACATGGTCGCATTGGCCGAGTATAAGCGTCGCCAGGCGCCGCCGGTGCTGAAAGTAACCGCCCGCGCCTTCGGCCCAGGCCGGCGAATGCCAATCGCCTGCCGATGCGACTTCGATTGAGATAGGTTGGGTGCCATGCCCTTCCTTTGGGGATGGGCATGTTTTTGTCCCGCGACATGCTTATACCCTTCGCTCCGTTACGGGCAAAAGCATGGCACCCGTCTGATAAGAAAAAATCGTGAAAGGTACTCAACACGAGGAATTTGAGCGTCTGATGCATTCTGCTCTTGATCAGGCGAGACAGGCGGAGCGTCGAGGCGACGTTCCGATAGGGGCTGTGATTGCGCGCGACGGCGAAATAATCGCCGCCGCTCACAACCGTCGCATTATCGACGCGGACCCGACTGCTCACGCCGAGATGCTCGCCATTCGCTCCGCCGCCGAGGCCGTCGGCGACTGGCGCCTGGCAGGCTGCACAATTGCAGTAACGCTGGAGCCGTGCACGATGTGCGCCGGGGCAATTGTCCTGGCGAGACTCGACCGGCTTGTCTATGGCGCCGCCGATCCCAAGGCCGGTGCGGTCGAAACGCTTTACCAAATCTGCTCCGACAGCCGGCTCAATCACCGCGTCGAAATCACCTCCGGCGTCCTCGCCGACGACTGCAGCCGACTGCTGAGCGATTTCTTCCAGCGCCAGCGGAAGATGGGGAAGAAGTAGGGACTAGTATGACAGCGCTACTTACTTTTTAGCCCCGTTAGGGGCAATCGTTTTTAGCCCAGGGCGCAGCCGAAGGCAAGCCCTGGGAAAGGGATTTTCTTATTTTTAGCCTCGTAGAGGCGATCGTGTGCCTACGACCGCTCCT
>DAOWOP010000035.1 GCA_030642005.1 Planctomycetales bacterium | reverse complement strand
TCTTGCAGCAACCGTCCAATTACGTCATTCTTGTGCTTGGCCATCGTTTGTCTCCTTGATCAAAGTTTTTTCCGAATAATCCTTTGATCGAAGCAAACGATGGCTTCTTGTTAATTTACAGAAAAAATGTTACGCTCCCTTTTAGCAAAATTTAAATCCCTGAAATCCTGTAATCCCTGAAATCCCGCTATCTTTCCTTTTCTTCTTCTTTCATCAAGATTATAATCCTGCGATCTTTCTTCACAGACCAATCAAGGCTGATATTTATGGCTTTGGCGCAGAAACCGGACGAAATCGAAGACCTTACCGTTCCACTCGATAGGGTTTTCGGGTTTCACACCTTCAGACCCAATCAGGAAGAAATCGTCCGGGCAATCCTGGCCCGCAGGGACGTATTTGCCGTGATGCCCACCGGCGGGGGTAAATCGCTGTGCTATCAACTACCCGCGCATCTGCTGGGCGGCGTCTGCATCGTCGTCAGCCCGCTCATCTCACTGATGAAGGACCAGGTCGATGCGGTCAGGGACAACGGAATCCGCGCGGAGTATTTCAACAGTTCATTGAACGGTTTGCAGCGGTCGGGGGTGCTTCGCAGGCTTTCGAGCGGCGACCTTGACCTTCTATACGTAGCCCCCGAACGATTCGCAATGGAGAGTTTTCTGGCGATCCTGAAGGCTGTTCCCATTTGCCTTTTCGCAGTTGATGAAGCGCATTGCATTTCCGAGTGGGGGCACGATTTTCGCCCTGATTATCTTTCCCTCTCGCTGATCGTCGAGCATTTTCCCGACTCGCCCGTAGCGGCGTTCACCGCCACCGCGACGAAGCGGGTTCAGCGGGACATTATTGAGAGGCTGCGCCTGCGCGATCCGCACACCGTGCGGGCGTCGTTCGACCGGCCTAACCTGTTCTATGAAGTTGTGGCTAAGGACGACGTGGAGCGGCAGGTGCTGTCGTTTCTTCGCAGCAGGCCTGACGAGTCCGGCATTATCTACCGCACCACCAGGGCGGATGTTGAGTACACTGCCTCATTTCTCGCCTCCCACGGCGCCAAGGTCCGTCCCTATCACGCCGGTCTGGACAGCGAAACGCGCAAGAAAAACCAGGACGCCTTCAATCGCGACGAGATCAACGTGATTGTCGCCACTATCGCTTTCGGCATGGGTATCGACAAGTCGAACATCCGGTTTGTCGTTCACGGCGACCTCCCCAAGAACATAGAGGGTTATTACCAGGAGACGGGCAGGGCCGGCAGAGACGGCGAGCCGGCGCATTGCCTTCTGTTCTTCGGGCGCGGAGACACTTCGACGATTCGCTACTTCATCAGCCAGATCGAGGATGAAGCCCAGCAGTCCATCGCTACTGAGAAACTCAGGCAGATGGTCCATTTCGCCACGATTAATGCGTGCCGCCGCCGGCGACTCCTTGCCTATTTCGACGAGACGCTCGAAGCCGACAATTGCGGCGCGTGCGATGTGTGTGCGAGCGGCGCCGAGCAGGTCGATGCCGCCACCGAGGCCCAGATTATCATGTCGGCCATTGTCCGGACGGGCGGGCGTTTCGGCGCTGCCCACGTTACCGACGTCGTAACCGGCGCTAATACGAAGAAGATTCGCTCCCTCGGACACAACAGGATAAAGACCTACGGCGTCGGGCGGGACAGGCCCAAGCGATATTGGCGCGAGATCATCGACGCTCTTGTCGCACAGAATTGTATTGTTCAGACCGACGGCGAGTATCCCGTGTTGAAACTTACGCCGGAGGGACAGGAAGTGCTCTTTGGCCGACAGGCGTTTCGTGTCCTCGTGAAGAAGAAAACCCGCCGCGACGGTCAATCGGCGGTTACGGATGATTATGACCGGGAACTCTTTGAACGGTTGCGGTCGCTCAGGCGGCGATTGGCCCGGGAGCAGGACGTGCCGCCCTTTGTCGTGTTCTCCGACAGGACGTTACACGAAATGGCCCGTTGCTTCCCCGCAACGCCGGACGAAATGCGTTGCATCACCGGCGTGGGAGAACAAAAACTGGAGCGTTACGGTAAAGATTTCCTCTCTTTAATCGTGTCTTTCAGGGAGTCCAATCCCGAAGCCGGGAGCAATGCGGCGCCTCTTCCTGTCCCATATGCTCCCAAACCGCGAAAATCGCCAAAGGGGGAAACTTTCGAAATTACCTGGCGTCTGCTGGAGGAGGGGTTGTCCTGTTCGCAGGTCGCCGAGATGCGGGGGCTGACGGCGGGGACCATCGCCGGGCATATCGAACGCCTGATCCTGGACGGGCGGGACATCGAACCGGACCGGCACGTCGAACCGGCCAAGCGACTGGAAATCGAGCGTCTGTTCAAGCGTTTGGGCACGGACAATCTGCGGGAAATTGTGGATGCCTCCGGCGAAACGATAAGTTTTGAAGATGCGCGGATTATCCGAGCAGCCTTGCAAACCAACGGCGACCAAAAGTAAAAAATCCGCAATCCGCAATGGAATAACGGAGAGGGTGGGATTCGAACCCACGGTACCCTAAGGCACACGGCATTTCCAGTGCCGCCCGATCGGCCGCTCCGGCACCTCTCCCACAGAAACCCATATATATAACAAACACTCCGGGTAACGCAACGCTCCGGTCCGGTCAATCTTTCGACTTGACAGAATCGTTCGCCGCAGATAGCCTCTGCCTCGCAATTAGCGATGGACACTTTCAGTAAAAAAAGACAAGGAGCAATGATATGTCTGTAAAAGTTGGAATTAACGGATTTGGCAGGATCGGTCGGCTGGTGTTTCGCGCGATGGCCGAGGAGCCTGAGCGGTTCGACGTGGTGGCGGTCAACGACCTGGCCGACGCCGATATGCTGGCGTATCTGCTGCGGTACGACTCCACGCAGGGACGCTTTCCCGGCAAGGTCGTCGCCAAACAGAACGCCCTCGTCGTCAACGGCAAAGAGATAAAGGTTCTTTCCGAGCGTAACCCCGCGAAGTTGCCGTGGGGCGATATGGGTGTGGAGGTTGCACTGGAATCGACGGGCATTTTCCGCGCCAACAAGACCGCCGACAAGCCCGGCTACGACAGCCATCTCGACGCCGGCGCGAAGAAGGTGGTTATTTCCGCCCCTGCCAAGGGCGATGCCGCCACGATCGTCCTCGGCGTCAACGATCAGTTACTTACCGCCGAGACAAAGTGCGTCTCGAACGCCTCCTGCACGACAAACTCGCTCGCGCCGGTGGCGAAGATCCTGCACGAGCAGTTCGGCATCGTCAAGGGCCTGATGACAACCTGCCACGGGTACACGTCCGACCAGCGCCTTCTGGACCTTGTTCACAGCAATAAGGCCCGCGCCCGTGCGGCGGCCATCAACATCGTCCCGACGACGACCGGTGCGGCAGTTGCCGTCGGAAAGGTACTGCCGGAACTGAACGGTAAACTCGACGGCTTCGCGCTCCGCGTGCCGGTTCCGGTCGGCTCGATAACCGACCTTACCATCATGGTCTCCAAAAAGACCAGTATCGAAGAGGTCAATGAGGCCATCCGCGATGCCGCAGCCGGGGATATGAAGGGCATCATCGAGTACGTTACCGATCCGATAGTTTCCAGCGACATCATCCACAACCCGTACAGTTCGATCTTCGATTCGAACAACACGCTGGTGATGGACGGCGACATGGTCAAGGTAACGATGTGGTACGACAACGAATGGGGCTACTCCTGCCGGTCCGCCGATCTGATCGATAAGATGGCGGCGATGTAAAAGATTTGACACCGAAAAAAGAGAAGCCTGGGGATTCGAATCCCCGGGCTTCTTTTCGTATCCTGTATGTTTCTATGTGTTCGACGGGTCCTCATCATGCTCCCTTGGAATAACTGGTTTCACTGCATGGGTTCGACATACGGCACATGGCTTCGGGGGGATCCGCGGGGGTGGCGGGCACGGCATCATCGTGAGCACGTGGACGGGGATTACAAAAATCCTCCACCGCCGGGCGAGTACGATGAGATGTTCGCCCGGTCCAAGGATTTGATGAAACGAGATGAAGTCCTGCTTGACCGGGATCAGCGAGTAATCGCGTGCCGGGAAATGGGTAAGGCGTTCCTGTATCACAAAATCGAATTGATTGATCTATCCGTCGGCGCAGCGCACTTCCACCTTCTTGCGAGATTCACACCATTGAATGTGGATTTGTACAAAAGCCCAGGGATTCGAATCCCTGGGTTTCTTTTCAATGCTTGAAAACCGCAGTGCATTTGCTGATAGTACGCTCAATAAACCACAGTATGATTTTGCGAAAACCACACGTAAGGATCAAAAAATGACAACCAAAACAATTGCGGATATTGACGTAGCGGGTAAGAAGGTATTGATGCGGGTGGATTTTAATGTCCCGCTGGACGGCGGGAAAGTTACGAACGACAAACGGATCACCGCGGCATTGCCGAGTATCAAACATGTTCTCGACGGCGGGGCCGCTTTGATTCTTATGAGTCACCTGGGTCGGCCTAAGGGCGAAATCAAACCGGAACTGTCTCTCAAACCCGTAGCCGACCGATTGAGCGAACTGCTGGACAGGCCTGTAACGCTAGGCCCGCCGGAGGTCGTCGGACCCGGTACGGAAAAACTCATCGCCGACATCCAGCCCGGCAACGTCGTCCTGCTGGAGAACCTCCGTTTCCATCCCGGCGAGACCATGCCCGACAAAGCCAGGAAGAATCCCGACGGCCAACTCGCGTTCGATCAGAGGGAAACGCTTTTCAAGTTTGTCCAGGCGCTGGGACAACTGGGCGACGTCTATGTCAACGACGCCTTCGGAACCTGCCATCGCAAGCACGCCAGCATGTACGGAGCGGGCAAGATTATCCATGCCAGAGGCGGTCCGGCGGTAGCGGGCTTCCTCGTCGAGAAGGAAATCAAGTACCTCCACGACGCCGTTTCCGACCCGGCCAGGCCTTTCGTCGCAATCCTCGGCGGGGTGAAGGTCTCCGATAAGATCAAACTTATCTCCTCGCTGCTGGATAAGGTGGACCGCATCATCATCGGCGGGGCAATGGCATACACGCTGCTCAAAAGCCAGGGCGTCTCTGTGGGAAAAAGTCTCGTTGAGGAAGACCAGGTTGAGCCGATGAAGGCGCTGATGGAGAAGGCCGGCGACAAGATCGCCCTGCCGGATGATAACGTTGTTACGGACGATTTCGCCACCGGCAAACCGCAGACAACCGATGGGCTTGGCATGGCCGATGACATGCAGGGGATGGACATAGGTCCGGAGACGATTAAGAAGTTCAGCGAGATAGTCGCCGGGGCGAAGACCGTCGTCTGGAACGGCCCGATGGGCGTGTTCGAGAAGCCCGATTATGCCGCGGGGACCAGGGCGATAGCCGAAGCCGTTGCCAGGACGACCGACGCAGGGGGCGTCAGCGTCATCGGCGGAGGCGATTCAGCTGCTGCTGTTGACCAGATGGGCCTGACCGGCAGAATGACGCACGTCTCCACCGGAGGCGGGGCGTCGCTGGCGTACCTTGAAGGCAAACCCATGCCCGCCATCGAAGTGCTCGACCAGAAGTAATTTGACGCGACCGAACCGGTAAGGCTTCCTGGCCGAAAGGATGCAATTATGTCGAAAATGCCTAATTCGCCAAAGGTCAGGTTGGCGATTGTCGCCGTTAGCCGCGACTGCTTCCCTATCGAACTTGCCCGCAATCGCCTGGGTGCGATCGTGGAGTCCTGCGGCCGGGCCGGGGTGGATGTTCATCCGTGCGGGATAATCATTGAGAACGAATCGGACGCGATGGCGGCCTTGTCCGAGGTCGCCGATACCGGTGCAAACGCGGCGGTGCTTTACCTGGGTAATTTCGGGCCTGAAGGTCCGCTGTCGATCTTCGCTCAGCGGTTTGACGGTCCGGTAATGGCATGCGCTGCCGCCGAGGAAAGCGGGGACAACCTTATTGACGGTCGAGGCGACGCCTTTTGCGGAATGTTAAACGCCTCGTACAATTTCGGTCTTCGCGACGTGGCGGTCCACATCCCGCAAATGCCCGTCGGTCTTCCGGATCAACTGGCGTCGGAGATCGCGCATTTCGAGATTGTTGCGAGAATAATCCTGGGTGTGCGGGGTCTGAAGATATTCGCTTTCGGTCCGCGGCCACAGGATTTCTACGCCTGCAACGCACCAATTAAACCACTGTACGACCTTGGCGTGGAGGTCATGGAAAACAGCGAACTGGACCTTCTGGTGCTTTTCAATCAAGTGGACGAAAACGATCCTGCCGTCGGTCGGATAGTACAGGAAATGGCCGACGAACTCGGCGAAGGCAACACTTACCCCGACCTTCTGCCCAGGCTCGCCCGGTTTGAACTGACGCTTACTCGATTTGCTCATGCCAATCTGGGTTCGCGCCGGTACGGTGTCTTCGCCAATAAGTGCTGGCCGGCCTTTGAGCGAGCCTTCGGCTTTGTCCCATGCTATGTCAATTCCCGCTTGGCCTCACGCGGCATGCCCGTATCCTGTGAAGTTGACATATACGGTGCGCTGAGCGAATACATCTGCCAATTGGCCGGCGACTCACCCGTTACTTTGCTCGACATTAACAATACCGTTCCGAGTGATTTAATCGAAGAGGACGCCGATCTGATGGAGGCCGGTATTGAGGATTTGTTCATGGGCTTTCATTGCGGTAATACTCCGACAGTCTGCATGAACGACTGCTCGATCAAGTTGCAACTCATTATGAATCGTCTGCTGGAAAGTCCTGATGCCAAGCCTGACATAACCCGAGGCACGCTCGAGGGTCGGCTCCGGCCTGGTCCCGCCACGCTGTTTCGCCTCCAGGGAGGCGCTGACAACCAATTATCCTGCTATATCTGCCAGGGCGGCATACTGGACATTGCCCCGCGTAGTTTCGGCGGCATAGGCATTTTCGCTATTCCCGGATTCGCGAGATTCTATCGGCATGTCCTCATCGGAAAGCGGTTTCCACACCACGGAGCCGTTGCATTTAACCACAGCGGAAGGGTCCTCTTCGATGCCGTCAGGTTACTAAGCGCCGGAGATATAAACGTACCTCTGCCGAAGGGCGTGTCGTATCCGAGCGAGAACCCGTTCGATTCTGCGTAGCGGAAGACCGGCAAAGGAGTATTAATGGCCAGGTACACTATTGGTCTTGATTACGGGACGAATTCGGTTCGTGCGATTGTCGCCAACGTCGCCACCGGCCGATGTATCGGCGAAGCGGTGTGGAACTATGCCCACGGTCATAACGGCGTGATAATTTCCAACGATCCGAACCTTGCCCGACAGCATCCTGCCGATTATGTCAAAGGCGCCGAAGTTGTCATAAAAAGGGTCCTGGCGGCAGCAAAGCGCAACGTCAGGGGTTTTCGGTCCGAGCAGGTCATCGGCATCGGTGTGGATACCACCGGCAGCACCTCGCTTCCGGTTGATTCGAGAGGCAGACCTTTGGCTTTCGACAGGCGGTTCGCCCGGAACCTGGCGGCAATGGCGTGGCTGTGGAAGGACCACACCACAGCGGCCGAGGCAGAGGAAATTACCGAACTTGCCCGGAAAATGCGTCCGCAATATCTTGCCAAGTGCGGCCGAAGGTATTCAAGCGAATGGTTCTTCAGCGACATCCTTCACTGCCTGCGCACAAGCCCGAAAGTCTTCGATGCCGCCTGGACGTGGGTTGAAATTGCCGACTGGATACCGGCGATGCTGACCGGTACGACCGATCCCGACAATCTCACTGTCGGTATATGTGCTTCCGGGCATAAGGCCATGTATAACGAGGAGTGGGGGGGCTACCCGGACAAGAGGTTCCTTTCGAAACTGGACCCTCGCCTGGGTGAGTTTCGCAGCCGATTGCAAACGAAAGTCGGCATCGTCGGCGAAGCGGTCGGCGTCCTGACTGCGAAATGGTCCGATCTGACCGGTCTGCAGGCGGGTACGCCGGTTTCCGTAGGCGCATTTGACTCGCATCTTGGCGCTATCGGCGCGGGAATTTCACCCGGAACGCTTGTGAAGATCATCGGTACCAGCACATGCGACATAATGATCCATCCGGCCGACCGGCCTCTTGCGGATATTCCGGGCTTATGCGGAATCGTACCGAATAGCGTCCTTCCCGGATGGATCGGTCTGGAGGCGGGTCAGTCGGCGGTGGGCGACATTTTCAACTGGTTCGTAGATTACATCGCACCGGGCGGAAGAAAGGCCTGTTCGCATGAAACACTCACCGCCGGGGCAGCCAGACTCAAACCGGGAGCGTCGGGCCTGCTCGGACTGGACTGGAACAACGGAAACAGGACCGTTCTGGTTGACCAGCGGCTCACGGGGCTACTGCTTGGACAGACCGTTTCCACAAAACCCGAAGAAATCTACCGGGCGCTCATCGAAGCGACTGCCTTCGGAGCACTTACGATTATCAACCGCTTCGAGCAATACGGAGTGAAAGTCAGGCAGGTTGTCAATTGCGGTGGGATCGCCGAGAAAAACCCGACGGTAATGCAGATATATGCCGACGTAACAGGCAGACCAATGAAGATATCACGCTCGTCACAAACGTGCGCGCTGGGCGCCGCCATTGCCGGCGCGGTCGCTGCCGGTAAAAAAGCAGGCGGACATTCCGGTTTCGCTGCCGCTCAAAAAGCCATGACAGGCCTGAAAAAGAAAATCTTCAGGCCCGACCCCAAGGCCCACGCTGTTTATAAGGAACTTTACCGGCTTTACGAAAAACTACACGATGCCTTCGGGACGCGGCAATGGAAGGGTAATCTCTACGACGTTATGAAACGGATGATTGATATTCGAAACAAGGTCAGGAAATGACAACCAAGGAACTGAAAAAACATGTCTGCGAGGCGAATCTGGAACTTGTTTCAGCCGGTTTGGTAATAAGTAACTTCGGCAACGCCAGCGGCATTGATCGCAACAGCGGAAATATTGTTATAAAGCCCTCCGGCCTGGCGTACGACGACATGAAGCCCGAGCACATGGTGGTTGTCTCGCTGGAGACCGGAGAGGTCGTCGAAAGCGACCTGCGCCCCAGCAGCGACACGCCGACGCATCTGGAACTGTACCGCGCGTTCGAGACCATCGGAGGCATCGTTCATACCCACAGCCTCTGCGCCACAGCCTGGGCGCAGGCCGGTAGAGACCTGACGCCGCTGGGTACGACACATGCGGATTATTTCCGCGGACTGGTTCCGTGTACCAGGCAAATGACAGACGATGAGATAAACGATGACTATGAAGCCAACACGGGCAGGGTGATTATCGAGCGATTCGGCGGAATGAACCCTTCGGACACGCCGGCGGTGCTTGTTGCGCGACACGGGCCGTTTGTATGGGGCGACTCACCCGCCGAAGCAGTCAACAATGCCGTTATTCTTGAGTATCTGGCGCGCCTGGCTATTGAGCCGATTCGCATTGAGCCTTCAGTAGAACCTTTGCAACCGAAATTGCTGAAGAAGCATTTCTTGCGCAAGCACGGACCCGGGGCCTATTACGGACAAAAGAAAAATTAGTATTCGGAGCGTCGGTCATCTATCAATTACCGCTGCCTTTCAGGCCGCTATTGCAATGGACACAAGCCTTTAGAAGCGTTAAAATCCACCAATCAGACTTCAGGACCTTCGAAATGTAATCCGGAGGCTTGGCATTGTGTGAAAAATGGTTACTAGACAAGGTAATCCGTGGAAGATGTTGGATGACGGTCTTTTGATTGCTCCGTCGCTTCTGGCGTGTGATTTTGCGCACGTTGGTGAACAGATTAACGCCGTTATCGCCGGCGGGGCCGAGGTGTTGCACGTTGATATAATGGATGGGCATTTTGTGCCGAACCTGTCGATGGGCCCGGGGTTCGTCAGGAGCATCCGGGCTGTTACCGATTGCCCGCTCGACGTGCATATTATGGTGTCCGATCCGCTTTATTACGCCGAGCGGTTCGCCGAAGCCGGCGCTGATTCGATTACTTTCCACGTCGAGGCGACCGATAAACCCCGTGAAATAATAGACTTGCTGCATGCTCGCGGTCTTGGGGCGGGTATATCTGTAAAACCGGCTACACCGGCCGATGCGATTACGGGTATAATAAACGCCGTCGATCTGGTCCTGGTAATGACTGTCGAGCCGGGCTACGGCGGGCAGAAGTTTATGGAAGACCAGTTGCCGAAGATTTGCCGGATTCGGTCGATGTTGGGCGACGGCCGGCGGCTCCAGGTCGATGGTGGGATTAATCCCGCCACCGCCGGGCGATGTGCCAAAGCCGGCGCGGATGTATTCGTAGCAGGAGCGAACATCTTCGGAAGCGACGATATATCCGAAGCGATAGCCGCTTTACGAAACGCAGCGGTAAAGGAACAAGGAACCAGGATACCAAAATCCGCAATCCGAAATCCGCAATACGAAATATGAGCGATCAAGACACATTTACACCGTTTCAATACATGCCGATACCGGACGGTCCTCCGGTTCGCAAGAAGCGCGACATGCCCGACGGTCTCTGGATGCGCTGCGGCGAGTGCGAGACGATGTTGTACCGTAAGGCCGTGGCCGAAAATCTCGAGGTCTGCCCGGAGTGTGGCTGGCATTTTCGTGTCGGCGCCGACAGCCGGATGCGCCAGTTGACCGATCCCGATACGTTCGAGGAACTCTTCGCCGACATCGCTCCGGCCGACCCGCTCGATTTCAAATGGCTGGGGCAGACCTACGCCCAGCGGATTCGCACCGAGCAGGCCAAGACCCAATCCACCGAAGCGGTCATCACCGGCACAGCCTACATCAAAGGCCGGCGGGTGGCGCTGGGCGTGATGAACGGGGATTTTCTGATGGGTTCGATGGCGTCGGTGGTTGGTGAGAAGATAACACTGCTAATAGAGCACGCCACGTCCGAGCGTGTGCCGCTGGTGATAATCGGCACTTCCGGCGGGGCGAGGATGCACGAGGGAGCATTGTCGCTGATGCAGATGGGCAAGACATCGGCCGCTCTGGCGCGATTCAACGAGGCCGGCGGGTTGTTCATTTCCGTCCTGGCCGACCCGACCACCGGCGGGACCACCGCCTCGTTCGCCATGCTTGGCGACGTCATCATCGCAGAGCCGAAGGCCCTTATAGGCTTCGCCGGGCGGCGGGTCATCGCCAACACCATCAAGACGGAACTGCCGGAAGGCTTCCAGCGGGCTGAATTCCTCCTCGAACACGGCTTCATAGACCGCATCGTGCCCCGCCATGAACTACGCAGCGAAATCGCACGCCTGATCGACTATTGCAAACCGTAATCCGCTTGCGGATTTTTTACTGCACGATTAATGCAGCCTGTTTATGTGCCGGAACCGCTTTCGGTTTCGCCGTTGTTTTCGGAGGTTGTTTTTTTCTTCCTGCTTCGGCGTCTTCGGCGGGGTTTCTTTTTTGCCTTTGCCTGCTCGGGTTCAGGTTCTTTTACGTTTTCTTTTTCCTCTTTCGTCTCGGTGGTCTCGGTGGCCTCTGTGGAGGATTTTTTTCTTCGGCTTCGGCGTCTTCGACTGGATTTCTTCTTTTTCTTCACTTCGTCGGTTTCGGTGTCGTCGGCTTCGTCAGTCGGCGATTCTTTGGCTTCGGCGATTTGCCGCTTGCCGAAGGCGACCAGGTCGGCGGGGGTGATTTCCCTTGTTGGGATTTCTTTGGTTTTTCCGGAGACGGCCGATTCTGCTTCCCATTGGACCGTTGAGCCGCGAGTATCGCTGCATTTCAGTCTGGCCTCGCTGACCGGCAGGTCGGCGCCGGCGCGAATGAGGATTTGGGTCTGCGAGACCTTTTCCAGTTCGGTAATGTCCTGGCGGTGATGGTTGAGGATGTGTTCTGCGACGGTGTCGGCGACAGCCAGTTCGACTTTAGCGATACGTTCATCGCTCACAGCCAGTCGCAGCGTGCGTAATATCGCCAGCGTCTGCGATCTGACGGACCTGATCCGCCCGATCCCGCCACAGGTTGGGCATTGGCGTGAGGCTGCGCTTGTCAGCGACGGTTTGACGCGCTGGCGCGTCATCTCTATGATTCCGAACCGGCTCATCCGCAGTATCTTTGTTCGGGCGCGGTCTTTCCTGACCTCTTCGCGGAGTATTTTCTCGATTTGCCGGCGGTGTTTTTCCTCGGCCAGGTCGATAAAGTCGATGACGATCACGCCGCCGAGGTCGCGGAGGCGCAGTTGCCGGGGAATCTCGCGGGCTGCTTCAGTGTCAACCCGAAGCGCCATCGTTTCGGCGTTGTCGGTATCGCGGAACCGCCCGGAGTTTATGTCGATGGCCACCAATGCTTCAGCCTGGTCGATTATCAACGACCCGCCGGAAGCGAGGGGAACGCGAGGGGAGTTGATGTTCTCGATTTCCTGTTCCAGGCCGAAGGCGTAGAACAGGCCGATTGGGTCGCTGTACAGCTCGACACGGTTGCTCGTTCGCGGCATTATCAGCCGGAGGAATTCCTTGACCTTGCAGGCCACCGCTTCGTCGTCGCAGATGATTCGCTTGATGTCAGAGTTGTAGATGTCGCGGATAGTGCGGATGACCAAGTCGGATTCCTGGTATATTCCGGCAGGCGCGCCGACCTCTTTGCATTGCTTATCGATAACCTTCCACAGCCTCGTAAGGTAGTTCAGGTCACGCTGCAGGTCGTGCTTTGACCTGTCCATTCCCGCGGTCCGTACGATGAAGCCGAGATCGGGCGGAGGCTGGAGTTCTTCCAATACGGCTCGCATCTTGGCCCTTGCAGTTTCATCCTCGATTTTTCGCGATATGCCAAGCCGGTGCATCCCCGGCATCAGCACGAGGTATCGTCCCGGAATTGAGAGGTAAGTTGTCAGCGTCGCCCCTTTTGTGCCGATGCCGTCCTTGATTACCTGGGCGATTATTTCCTGCCCTCGGCGGAGGCATTTCTGGATAGGGGGACGTTCTTTGCGGGTCCGCTTTTTACCGACGGCTTCGGGGTGATTCTGCCCTTCGGGAAAATATTCCGGGGTCAGGTCGGAGATATGGAGGAAGCCGTTCTTGGGCTTACCGAAGTCCACGAAAGCCGCCTGGATCGACGGCTCGACGTTGGTTACGCGACCCTTGTAGATGTTGCCCACCTGCGAGAGGCTCGATGCCTGCTCGATGTAGAGTTCGGTCAGGCTTCCGTCGGCAACAATGGCGATCCGGCACTCGTCCGGCTGGGCGTTTATCAACATTTCCTTTGTCATACTTTTACGTTCCTTCATTCTGTACCAGAGGCGTTAGAATTCGCACTCCAAGGCTGTTTTTTTTAGTTCGGCGAGGGCTTCGGTTACATCGGTCAGGCCCAGTAGTCTGAGCACCCGTTCCGGCCCGATGGGTCCGGCCGAGCCGGTGGGCGCAAGCGTAAATGACAGAAGCCCCTTTTCTTTCCGGCCTGGCGATATGCCGATGTTGCTTATCTGTCCCTTGATGTCCATGGATTTTTCCGCCCGGGGCGGTTTTTCGTCGGTGCCGCTGCGACGGCGAGGCACTTCCCACTTCCGGGCCTGTTTCAGCGATGCCAGGCGAGCCTCCAGACGCCTTTGTTCAGTATTGGTCAGCGCCAGTTCATATGTTACCGCTTTAATTCTCACCTTGGGCTTGTCCGGTAACGGTTCAACCTTTATCAATTCCATGCCTTCGGGAAACTGCTTGCCAATCCGCGAGGCAGGGTCTGATTCCGCCAGGCCGGCGGCGTCCTGTTCCAATTCGATTATCAACAGTTCACATCGGCTGGCTACGCCCACCGGGCGGGGCAGTGGCAGAGACAGTTTCGGGCGAGGATTGAAGCCTTCAGAAAACCTTATCGGCAGTTCGGCTCGAGCGGCTGCACGTTCGCACAGCGTCATCATGTTGCGGTGCGAGAGAAACCGCAAATCACCATCAACGGTGAACCATATTGCCAATAACATTTTTGATTTTCGATTTTCGATTTTTGATTTCACCAGGGCGGACATAACGGTATTCCGTTTTATTAGTCCCTAATCCCAAGTCCCTAGTCCCTGTCTTTTCAGTACGCTTCCGGCATTACCTGGCGGATCTGGTCGCGCAGGTAGGAGACTATCTGTTTATCGGTATTGAACGTCGCCACGTGCCGGGCGACCCGGCGGGCGTGTTCGATCGTAATCGAGCGGATTGCCTTCTTCAGTTCGGGTATAATAGGCGGCGCTACCGAGAGCGTTCTCAGACCCATTCCCAGCAGCAGGAGGATATATTCCGGGTCGCCTCCCATCTCGCCGCAGAGAGTTACACCAACGTCGTGTCGCTGCCCGGCGCGGATGATGTCCTTTATCAGTCGCAGCACCGCCGGATGAGCCGCCGTGAACAGCGGCGCGACCCGCTCGTTGGTGCGGTCCACCGCCAGCGTGTACTGGATCAGGTCGTTGGTTCCGATTGAGAAGAAGTCCACCTCCTGGGCGAACTGATTGGACTGAAGCGCCGCCGAGGGAACCTCCATCATCATCCCTACGGGCACGTCCATGCGAACCTCGACGCCTTCCTCTTCCAGGTCTTCCATCACGTCGCGCAGGATCATCTTGGCCTGGCGAAGTTCCATTACCGTGGTGATCAGCGGGAACATGATGGACACATCGCCCTTCATCGACGCCCGCAGGACAGCCCGCAACTGCGTCCTGAATATATGTAGATGCTGGAAGCAGAAACGGATGCTTCGCAGGCCCAGGAACGGGTTCCGCTCCGGTATCAGCGAATGCGCCTGTGTGTACTTGTCGGCGCCCAGGTCGAGCGTGCGGATGCACACGGGGCGGCCCTCCATAACCTCGATTACCTTGCAGTATGCCTGGTAATGGTCCTCTTCGGTGGGTTCGGTCTCCTTTTCCAGATACAGGAATTCGGTTCGGTACAGACCGACGCCCAGTCCACCCTTTGCCAGGACGTTTGTCGCCTCGGAAGGGAACTCGATATTCCCCAGCAGCGTTATTTCATGCCCGTCCATTGTAATGGCCGGTAAGTCCCGCAGGCGGTCCAGTTCGTGGGTGAACTCAACCTGGCGTTGAAGAAACCGGCGATGCTCCTGGATAGTGGCTTCATCCGGCTCGACGATGACGACGCCGCGATTGCCGTCGATAATTATCATGTCTCCGGCATCGACAGAGACGGTTATATCGTTAAGCCCGACGACTGCGGGGATACCGAGAGCGCGGGCGACGATGGCGGTATGGCTGGTGCGTCCGCCGGCGTCGATGGCCAGACCCATGATGTGGTCGCGGTCCATGTTGGCCGTCTGCGAGGGCGTCATGTCATGGGCGAGAACAACAACATCTTCGGTCAGGTGTCCGAGGTCTTCCCGGCTTTGACCGATTAATCGGCGGAGGATACGCTTCTCAATGTCATAGACGTCCTTGACCCTCTCGGCCAGGTACTCCGGCATCTGGAGGAACTCCCTGGCGTATTCGCGCAGAACGACAGCGACGGCGAACTCAGCCGTTACGCTTTCGTGTTCGATTTTACCCCTGAATTTTTCCAGCAGGGATTTATCGTCCAGCAGCGCCAGGTGGAAATCGAAAATCGCTCCCGTTTCCTTGCCAAGCCGCTTGGCGGTGTTGTCGCGAAGTTCGATTAGTTCTTCACGGGACCCGGCCAGGGCGTTTTCGAGGCGGTCTATCTCTTCGCCGGCGAGGCCGGCGCTTATATGCCGCTCGGGAATGCGATATTCCTCCGCATCCAGAACAACAGCCTGGCAAATCACCACGCCGGGTGAAACTCCAATGCCTTTTTTGATTTTCATAATTAGCCTTCAGCGTTCAGCGTTCAGCGTTCAGCATTCAGCATTCTTATTTACCGCTTTTTTGCTGCCCGCTGATTGCTGACTGCTGACTGCTAAATTACTCTTCGCCGAATTTAGATCCAATCAATTCGACCAGTTTGCTGATGGCTTTGTCGGCATCCTGACCATCGGCCCTGATGCGTAGAGACATTCCCTTTTCAGCCCCGAGCGTCAGCATCGAGGTAACGCTCTTGCCGTCAACCACGAGATCATTCTTTATGACCTCAATTTTCGATTCATACTTATTGGCCAGTTGCACGAACTGTGTCGCCGGGCGAGCGTGCAGGCCATGTATATTGGTCAGCGTTATTTCTGTCTCTTGTATGCTCAATCGTCTTTGTCACTCTGCAAAACGGAAAGATAGCAGGATTACCCGCCTTCGCCAGGCTATGGCGTGGCAGGCAGGGATTACAGGATTATGGGATAAAAAAACAAAAGAAAAAAATCCCTATAATCCCGTCATCCCTGAAATCCCGCTCTCTTTCTGTTTTTTTTGTTGTAATCAACTTATGCCAGTTCATCCGCTTCGGCGATAAGGTCGGTAATGGCTTCGGCCGTCTCGCTCTGGCGGAGGAATTTCCGGAAAATATCACGTTGCACGTGTTTGAAAATTGTTTCCATAGCCTGAAGGTGTTCGTCGGGATTGTCAGGGTTGGACAACAGCAAAATAACTATATGGACGGGTTTTGAGTCCAGCGCGCCGAACTCGATACCCGTACCGGATCGACCTATCGCCCCGATGGCGCGCTTGACTGATTTGATCTTGGCGTGAGGCAGGGCGACACCCTTGCCGATGCCGGTAGTGGCCTGTTTTTCTCTTGCCAGCACCGCCGCGGTCGCCTCCTTGACGGTACGCGCCGACATGGCCCCGGCGTCCACCAGCAATGACAGCAGACGCTCGATTGCCTCGTCGCGCGTGGCGGCGTCAAGGTCGGCAACTACAGCGCCAGGAACGATTATGTCCGATAATTTCATCTTCTACTCCCGTTTGGTAATTGGTAATTGGTAATTCCTAATTCGTAATTGGTAACAAAACCGTGAATTACTAATTACGAATTACCAATCACGAATTACCAATTACGAATCACCAATTACTCACTTTCTGCCACTGAATCATTAATTTGTTCGTGTGTCGGCCCGTGGCGGTTGCGCACCCGGTCCTTATGACGGCGCAATTGCTCTTCCAGTTTGTGGATGCACTGGTCCACGCAGACGTACATATCCCGGCTTCGATGGTGGGCCACGAAGACGCTTTTGCGTTTTCCGGTCGCCACGATCTCGACGACGTGCTCACCGGCATCCACGGCGAATGTAATGTCGGCGGACTGTAAGCCGTTATAAAAATGGGGCAGCCCGTCCACCTTTGTCCGAGCGTAGTCTTTCATTGCGTCCGTCAGTTCAATGTGCCTTGCTACTACGGATACTTTCATAGTCGATTTCTCCCGCCTTGGGGTTCAATAGGTCTGTAATCACTCATTTTTTTGATTTTTCGTTCCAGCCGGTGTTTCCGGCGTAAAGGTCACGTTGATGCTGCTCGGCAACCGCTGGGCCGGGGGAACAAGCACCCCGCCGCTGACGGTGAAACGCAACGCCTCGTCGATACTCAACGGTAAGTCGATTGTCTCGTCCCGCCGCACCATTATTGTATAACCCGTAACGGGTGTCGGCGAGGAGGGGATAAATACAGTCCGCATATCCGAATCGACCTTTTCATTCACCGCTCGCATTCCGTCGCCTGTCATCAGTCCCAGCGACCAGACACCTTTGCGTGGATACTCCACAGCCACTACATGAGAATATTCGGCCTTTCGCTCGGTGAGCAGGAAATCAGTTACCTGTTTTGCGCTCGGATAAATCCGTTTGATAACCGGCGTTCTGCCCAGCGTGTGTTCGATTGTGGCCCAGACGCCTCGCCCGATGAAACTCGCCACGAATCGCCCGAAGACGTAAATCGCTACAAAGGCCAACAGGAAACCGATCAATCCAAGATGATAGTCGCTCCATGTGTCTTTTACTGGAGGCCAGAAATCCTCTGGCCCTTTCCACGTGAGCGGAGTATGTTCCAGGACGCAGTAATACTGCACAACGACCCATTGGGCGGCAGTGTTGATATGCCTGCCAATGTATTTTTGTATCAGCGTAAAAAGCCAGACGAGAATGGCTACGGTCAGCACCGTCGGCAGCACCGCCGCCAGACCACGCACAAAAAACCGCCTGAAATCTTTCCTGAAACTACCGGCCACCAATGACTCCTGTTTCACAGGGGTTCGTTCGACCGCTCACAACAGCCCCTATTGGACCGACGTTCGCCCGACCCAGGCTTCGGCTTATTCAGTGTATAAAACGCTTCCCAATGCGTCAAGCATTGTCGGTGTGAGGAATAAGTTTAGAAAAAATTTTCATTGCCAGACCGATGACCGGGAAATATAATCTGAAAGTACAGTCGCTGCCGGGGGCCTGCCTGGAATGGGAAAGGAGCAACAGTCATGCGAGCGGACATTAAAGTCGGTATGGCAATCGCGGTTATCCTCATTGGCATAGGTGTGGTTTGGGTCGTATTTTTCCGTTCCGGTGGCCCGCCGGAAAGCCCCACGCCCGGCACGGGGGATGCGAATGTTACGGGCGGAACGGACGAGACGAATCGCGTTGTATTTAATCCTCCCGCAACGGAGACAACCCCGCCACTGACATCCATAGATCCCCTCATCCGCCCAACCTATACGTCGCCTCCGGCGGCGACGACCAGACCGGCCGGCGATGCGGCGACGCCCGCAGTTGCCGACGCCCGCCCGGCTGGGGGGGCAGATGTGTGGGACGACGTGCCCGCCAAGCCGGAATGGACGAGGCCGGCATCATGGAAAACGACGGAGAGTACTGTCACTGCGGTCAGGCCTTCGGTTACCACGGGGCAAACCTACGTCGTCAAGGATGGTGATTCGTATTGGACTATCGCCCAGAACCTGTGGGGCGACGGCTCCCTGCATCCTCACCTTCGAAAGGCCAATCCGGGGATTTCACCCGAAGACCTTCGACCCCGCATGACGATTAAGGTCCCGCCGAAACCTGTCCGCGCGGGTTCGTCCTCGTCTGCCGCGGCAGTAGTAGCGGCGAGGCATGGAACCACCAGCGTCGATCTGCTCACCGGAAAACGATATTACATCGTCAGAAAAGGCGACAGGGGATTCTGGGACATCTCAAAGGCTGCCTATGGCGAGGGAAAGCACTGGAAATTAATTGAGTCAGCCAATCCCAAACTTGATTCCAGAAAACTTCGCCCCGGCCAGAAAGTCTGGTGCCCCGACAAGCCCGCCCCGTCTGCCGGCACTGCGGTTACTCCGGCGCGAACTGAATCGGCATATGCCGGACCGACCACAACCGCTCCGGCGGCAGTTGTTGCCGGCGGTACCGGCGCACCGACCAGGACCACACTGCCGGACGGAAGGATTTTCGACTAAGAGCCTATCCTAATAACCCCTGATTTGCCGATAAATCCAAGAGCACGGAAGCCTTGGAAGGAGATCAGGGATGAAGAAACAGAAGCGAAAAAATCAGTACCGAGTTTCGGATGAACTATGGGAGAAAATCGAACCG
>DAOWOP010000217.1 GCA_030642005.1 Planctomycetales bacterium | reverse complement strand
TAGCATTTCGCCCAGCCTCTCGAAAGTTTCGGCGAAGACGACGCACTCGGCCAAGCCGGTAAGGTCCTCAATAGTGAGGATCGCCATTTTCTTACCCGCGGATCTGCCGGACTTTGTAACTCGCCGGCGGATCGAAGCGATCATGCATCCGATAGTAACGGCTGTACCTTCAGTCAGCCCCGCCAGTTCCGCACAGGTCGCCGAGCCGAGCGAGTCCAGTTCGCGCCCGTATCCGACCAGCGGATGGCTGGTTATATAGAAGCCCAGGGTTTCCTTCTCGGCGGCCAGTAGTTGCATTTCCGAGAGCGCCTCGACGTTGGGGAATTGCGGCGGCGGCTTTTCCTGTTCGCCTCCAGGGGCTTCGGCGCCGAAGAAACTCATCTGTCCGCTTCGCCTGTTATCGGCGGCTGCGTTGCCCAGTTCGACGGCGCGATCGACGGCAGCCAGCATGGCCGCGCGGTGCGCACCGAGTGAATCGAACGCGCCGCACTTTATCAAGGCCTCGATAGTAGAGCGATTGGCCAGGCGCAGATCGACATTGTCGCAGAAGTGATAAAGGTGCTCGAACCGACCGAGGCTTTCCCTTGCCTCGATAATCGAAGCGACCGCCTTGCGTCCGACGCCCTTGACAGCCGCCAGGCCGAAGCGAATCTTCTCGCCATCGACGGTGAAGTCAGCGCCGGAGGCGTTTATTTCCGGCGGGGCGACAGTGATGCCCATCCGCCTGGCCTCGGCCATGTACTGGACAACCTTGTCGGTGTCGCCGCTATCGAACGTCAGCAGCGCCGCCATGAACTGTCGCGGATGGTGGCATTTGAAATAGGCTGTCTGGTAAGCGATGATAGCGTAGCGTGTCGAGTGTGCTTTGTTGAATCCGTAGCCGGCGAATCGTAGAATCAGGTCGAAGAGGCGTTCGGCCTCCTCGGCCTCGATGCCATTCTCCCCGGCCCCGGCCAGGAATGCAGGGCGCTCGGCGGCGATGGTCTTTTCCTTCTTCTTGGAAATCGCCTTAATCAGCGTCAGTGCGGTGTTCAGAGGCAGTTTGCCCAGGCGATTCAGCACCTGCATGACCTGTTCCTGATAGACCATGATGCCGTAGGTTTCGGCCAGGATGTCATCGACAAGCGGATGGACGGACGGAATTTTCTCGCTGCCGTCCTTGCGCTTGCAGTAAGACGGGATCAATTCCATCGGTCCGGGCCGGTACATGGCGTTTGCGGCAATGAGGTCTTCGATTCGGTCGGGCTTCATTCGTTTCAGGAGGTCCTGCATCCCGCCTGACTCGAACTGGAAGATGCCGTCGGTCTGTCCGCTGCGGAACAGGTCGAAGACTTCCTGGTCGTCCAGCGGTAGGGTCTCCGGGTCGATGTCCTTTCCGGTGTCGGCCTCGACCAGGTCGCGTGCCCGCTGGATGGTTGTCAGCGTCCGCAGGCCGAGGAAATCCATCTTCATCAGCCCGATCTTGTCGCATGTCGGTCCGTCCCATTGGGTAATGGCGTCGTCGCTGTTTGCCTGTTTGCAGAGCGGGATGAGGTTTTCCAGCGGTTCATCGGCGACGACGACCCCGGCGGCGTGGACGCCCGCGTGCCTGGCCAGGCCCTCAAGCCGCTGGGCGTGGTCGAACAGTTTGCCGACACGCTCGTCGTTATGGACCATCTCCTTCAGCGCAGGTTCGGCCGCCAAAGCCCCCTGAAGCGTTATGTCGAGCGCTTCGGGAACCTTCTTGGCAATGACATCGACTTCGGGCAGGGGAATGTCCAGCACTCGCCCGACGTCTCGGATGGCCGCCCTGGCCTTGAGCGTCCCGAACGTGATTATCTGTGCGACGTGCCCGTATTTCTCGCGGACATAGTTG
This sequence comes from Planctomycetales bacterium, assembly GCA_030642005.1. Lineage (GTDB taxonomy): Bacteria > Planctomycetota > Phycisphaerae > SM23-33 > SM23-33 > JAUWNJ01. The sequence continues at coordinate 2,565 of DAOWOP010000217.1, read as the reverse complement.
ATGAGCCTGGGACGACCTTCCTGGCAGATGTCGATGTCGAAATCGGGGTCTTCTTCCCGCTGCGGGTCGGTGAATCGCTCGAACAGCAGTCCGTAGCGCATCGGGTCAACGTCGCTGATGCCCAGGCAGTATCCCATCAGCGTCGCGCACCCGCTGCCTCGAGCGCCGCAGGGAATGCCGCTGGACCTGGCGAACCGGACCATGTCGTGGACGATCAGAACGTAGGAGCAATAGCCCTTCCCCTCGATCGTCTTCAGTTCGTGGTCCAGTCGCTGCCGGTGTTCGTCCGTGATGTCGTCGCCGAATCGCTCCTTCAGGCCGATTTCGCACTGCCGGCGGAGATAGACTTCGGCGGATTCGCCGTTGGGTGTGGTGAATCCCGGCAGGTGTTTGCGGGAGAAGTCCAGTTCGAGGTTGCACATCTCGGCGATACGCAACGTGTTATCGGCGGCTCCGGGCCAGTCGTTCAGCGCCTCTCGCATCTCGCGCGGGTCTTTCAGGTACACTTGCGGCGAGTAGTTCAACGCCCCGCCGTCAGCCAGGGTCTTGCCCGTCGAGATGCAGGTGAGGACCTCGTGGCTGGGCTTGTCGGCGGCGGTCAGAAAATGCACGTCGTTGGTGCCGACGACGCCGATACCAAGCCGGCCTGCCAGGGCGGCGAGTTGGTCGTTGACCCTTTTCTGATCAGGAAGGTCCTGGTTCTGGACTTCGAGAAAGAACCGTTCAGGCCCGAAGATGTCGAGGTACTCGCGGGCGATACGTTCTGCTTTTTCGTCCTGACCTGACAGAAATGCCGAAGGAACCTCGCCCTTCAGGCAGGCTGACAGGCAGATCAGACCATCGTTCAATTCGCCCAGCAGTTCGCGGTCGATTCGCGGCTTGTAGTAAAATCCCTCCAGGTACGCCCGGCTGGTGAGTTTGATGAGGTTCCGCCAGCCGGTTTCGTTCATCGCCAGAAGGATCATGTGCCATGAGGCATCGGATATCCTGCCCATCGACCGGTCGGAGCGGGTGGTGGGGGAGATGTAGGCCTCGATTCCGAGAATCGGCTTGATGCCGGCGTTCCGGCAGGCGGTGTAGAACGCGATTGCCCCGAAGAGGTTTCCGTGGTCGGTCAGCGCCAGGGCGTCCATACCCATTTCGCCGGCGCGCCCGACCAATTTGCCGATGCGGTTCGCGCCGTCGAGCAGTGAGTATTCCGAATGTACGTGCAGGTGAACGAATCCGTCCATGGCTGCGGGATTTTCGATTTTCGATTTTCGATTTTCGATTTGCACGGAAAAACCCTTCTCCATCGAAGGCACTATACCAGTCCAGCCGCCCAAATGCCAATCGTCCCGTCGGTGGATATTGACACAACCGCGACATTCGTTTCATATTACGCATATGACAGGTGTCGAAGCGTTTCTCGTTGCGAATCTGGTAGTTCTTGCCGACGGCTGGGGGTTTCCCGTGGGTCTGGCGATTATCGTTTTCATTATTTTAATCGGTTGGGTGATATTCGCGTTCAATCGGCTCGTCCGCGAAAAGAACCTCCTGGCCGAGGGTTGGAGCGGCATTGACGTGCAACTCCGCCGCCGCCGGAACCTTATCCCCAACCTCGTAGAGATCGTCAAGGGCTACAGCGATTATGAAAAGAGCGTCCTTGAACGGATTACCCAACTCCGCACCAGCAGCGACCAGGCAAAGGACATGAAGGAAACCGAAACCGCCGAGAACGCGCTGACCGACCAGATTAAGGGCCTGTTCGCCCTGGCCGAGAAGTACCCCGACATCAAGGCTGGCCGGAACTTCCTCGACCTCCAGGAGCAGTTGTCCGAAATCGAGGACCAGTTGCAGATGGCCCGTCGGTATTACAACGGAGCGGCGCGGAATTATAACATCCGCGTCGAGAGGTTCCCCGGCAACATCGTCGCGGGCGTTTTCGGCTACCGGCGGGCGGAGTTCTTCCAGATAGAAACAGCCACCGAACGCAAGGCCCCGAAGGTGGAGATTGATTGATGCGAAGGAAATGGGTCAGTTTGGCGGCTATTGCGGTTGCCTCCTGTCCTTATTTATCACTTTCGATTGCCCTATTTCTCACTTCCGTTTGTCAGCGCTCGGTATATCTTTAGCGAAAAATCTTGGCATTCTTCAGAAAGATCACCGACCAGCCAATTATCCTTAAGCGATTTCATTAGCCAGCAGCGAACACCATTACGAGACGTTACAATAACTCCTTGCTTGGTGGTTACGTCTTGGGGCGCAATCCCAAAACCGACATGGTAATCCTTGACAGGAATTGCCCACGTTTCGACATGAGTGCCCTCAATGTAAAACAATTCTTCTGATTTGTCGAAGGTGCCGTATCCCAAATGTTCCAGCTCAAACCAATCTTTTGGCATACGGCGATTATCCGAAGCAAATCTCACAAGAACCGATGCTAGTCGTCGAGTGCGTATAGTATGCTTTGACTTAGACCGCATGATTTGGCCGAGTAACGTTAAAACGAGCAAGGCTGCGGTAACAAAACTCAAGACATTGCACCCGAAAACAATTCGTGATTGCCAGGGCACTACCACAATC
>DAOWOP010000250.1 GCA_030642005.1 Planctomycetales bacterium | reverse complement strand
CTCTAACCTCTAACCTCTAACCTCTAACCTCTAACCTCTAACCTCTAACCTCTAACCTTTCGGAACACTACCCCGTGCGATAGAATACCGGCGAATCTTCGAAAGGACAAAAGCATGGAAAACGTTATTCGCGGTAAGGTGTTCGTTGTCGGCGATAATATCGACACCGACCAGATAATCCCGGCGGAGTATCTCTCGTATAACCCCGCCGATGCCGAGGAACGTAAATACTTCGGCAAATACGCCATGAGCGGCGTCCCGCCGGCCGGGTCGGGCCTGCCGGATGGGAACGTCCCGTTCGTCGCCGGCGACGGTTTCAGCAGCGAGTTCACCGTGGTCGTCGGCGGGAAGAACTTCGGCTGCGGCTCGTCGCGCGAACACGCCCCGCTGGCGCTGGCTACCGCGGGCGTCCGGGCAGTGGTGGCCCAGTCCTACGCGAGAATCTTCTACCGCAACAGCGTCAACGGCGGATACCTCGTCCCGTTCGAGACGCCGCAGCGACTGGTGGAAAAATTCGCCACCGGCGACGAGGCCGAGATAGACACCACCGCCGCGACACTGAAGAACCTGCGGACGAGCGAGCAGTTCGACCTCTCGCCGCTGGGCGACGTCGGACCAATCATCGCCGCCGGCGGAGTCTTCGAGTACGCACGCGAGCAGGGAATGCTGTAACAATTTCCAATTGGCAATTTTCAATTTACAATTGAAAGAACATTCGGCGGCCCTTTCGGTTAATTGGAAATCGAAAATTGGAAATTGGAAATCTGTTCCATGAAAGACATTGTTGAAATTGGTGTCCGGGACGTTCCTGGCGGAGCGGTTATCCCGGTCAAGGTCGTCCCCGGCTCGTCGCGTGACCGGATCGTCGGCGTGCTGGGCGACTGCCTGAAGATCGCCACCTCGCAACCGGCAGAGAAGGGCAAGGCCAACAAGGCCATCGCTGATATTCTGGCAAAGGCGATGGGCGTGAGCAAAAAGGATGTTACACTCATATCGGGTTCGACAAGCCCGCGAAAGGAATTTCGCATCGCCGGCATGAGTTGCGAACAGGTCCGCGAACGTATGCGCGATTGGTGACAATAATGAAAAAGTACGACTTTACGAAAATCGAGAAGAAGTGGCAGGCGCACTGGCAGGAGAATGAGACTTTCGGCCAGCCTAACCCCGGCGAGGAAGGTTTTGACGCCGACAGGCCCAAGTTCTACATACTGGACATGTTTCCGTATCCGTCCGGCGCTGGGCTGCACGTCGGGCATCCGGAGGGATACACTGCCACTGACATCGTCGCCCGCTACAAGCGGATGAAGGGTTTTAATGTCCTTCACCCGATGGGCTACGACGCCTTCGGCCTGCCTGCGGAGCAATACGCCGTCGAGCACGGCGTCCACCCGCGCGAAACCACAGCGGCCAACATCGCCAACATCGAGCGGCAGATAAAGATGTTCGGCTTCAGTTACGACTGGTCGCGCCGGATCGCCACCATTGAGCCGGACTACTACCGCTGGACGCAGTGGATTTTCCTGAAAATGTTCAACAGTTGGTACGACCCGAACGCCGACGCAGCCAGACCGATAAGCGAACTGGAAGATAAACTGCATAGGGGCTCACTCGTCGTGGACCCCGGCGGGAATGTTGTTCCCATCGATTCCTGTGATCGGACCTTCTACGTAAACTGGAGGGGAGTCGCCGATGGCCTGCTCAAGTTCCACGAACTTCCCTTGGACCAACGGCGTCGGCTGATTGATGAATATCGCCTGGCGTACATAGCCGAGGTTCCCGTCAACTGGTGCCCGAAACTCGGTACAGTCCTGGCAAACGAGGAGGTTACAAACGAAGGTAAGTCCGATCGCGGCGACTATCCCGTCTATCGCAAGGCCCTGAAGCAGTGGATGCTTCGCATCACCGCGTACGCCGACCGCCTGCTGGCCGGTCTGGACGAACTCGATTGGCCCGAATCGATAAAGATCATGCAACGAAACTGGATCGGGCGGTCCGAAGGCGCCGATGTTGACTTCAAGGTTGATGGTTATGAAGACATCATCTGTGTTTATACCACCCGCCCCGATACGCTCTTCGGCGCGACGTACATGGTCCTCGCGCCGGAGCATCCGCTCGTCGAGCAGATTATTCCGAACACCTGGCCCCCAAATACCCCTGATGCGTGGAAAGATCCAAAGCCGACGGATAGCAATCCGTCGGTTCCACCGAAGGACGCAGTCCGCGCGTATGTACAGAAAGCCTCCCACAAATCCGAACTCGAACGCACCGCCGAAACAAAGCAGAAGTCCGGCGTCTTCACCGGCGCTTACGCGATTAACCCGGTCAACAACGAGAAAATCCCAATCTGGGTGGCGGACTACGTGATGATGGGCTACGGCACCGGCGCGATTATGGCCGTACCGGCACACGACACACGCGACCTGGAGTTCGCCGAGCAATTCGGCCTGCCGATTGTCCAGGTCGTCCAGCCTCCCGAAGGCGTGGATTGGCACGGCTACGTGGATGAAGGCACAGCCGTCAATTCCGGGCAATACGACGGCCTGGCAACGGTAGAGTTCAAGAAGAAGATTACCGAATGGCTTGAAGAACAGGGGTTGGGTCGCTCGGCGGTCAATTACAAGTTGCGTGACTGGCTTTTCAGCCGTCAGCGGTACTGGGGCGAACCGTTCCCGATTGTCCACTGCGAAAACTGCGGCACGGTGGCCTTGCCGGAAGATCAACTTCCGCTTGAGTTGCCGGAGATGGACGACTTCACGCCGGCAGCCTCGGATGATCCGGACGCCCCGCCGGCGCCGCCGCTGGCAAAGGCGGCCGAGTGGGTCGACACGACCTGCCCGGCCTGCGGCTCCCCTGCGAAGCGCGAGATAAACACCATGCCGCAATGGGCAGGGTCGTGCTGGTACTACCTCCGCTTCCTCGACCCGAAAAACGGAAAAACCTTCTGCGACCCGGACATCGAGAAATACTGGATGGCCCGCTCCCTTCCGGTCGCGGCCGGCAACTCCGAACTCCGAACTTCGAACTCCGAACCCGGAGGCATCGATCTTTACGTCGGCGGGGCAGAGCACGCCGTGCTGCACCTGCTGTACTCGCGGTTCTGGCACAAGGTGCTATACGACCTTGGCTGCGTTTCCGGGCATGAACCGTTCGGAAAACTCTTCAACCAGGGCATGATCCGCTCCTATGCCTATCGCGACAAGCGCGGCGTATATATCGGGTACGAGGACGTGGACCTTTCCGGCGAAAAACCCGTGCACAAAACCACCGGCGAAGTCCTGACCGAATCGACAGAGAAGATGTCCAAGAGCCTCAAGAACGTGGTCAATCCCGACGAGGTCATCGGCGAATACGGCGCCGACACGTTCCGGCTGTATGAGATGTTCATGGGCCCGCTGGAGGCATCCAAGCCGTGGAACACCCG
>DAOWOP010000004.1 GCA_030642005.1 Planctomycetales bacterium | reverse complement strand
TTATCTCTGGCCAGCATCGCAGCGCCGATAGCGCCTATCACGCCGTTATGGGGCGGGACGATAATCTCCTTGTCCAGCACCGCCGACATGGCAGCCGCCACCGCGTCGTTGTAGGCCGTCCCGCCCTGGAAGAAGATACACTCGCCGATGTGCCGGCCTCGGACAACGCGGTTAATGTAGTTATAGACTACCGAGTAGGCCAGTCCGGCCACCAGGTCGGCCTTGTCTGCGCCGCGCTGCATGTAGTCAGCGACGTCCCGCTCCATGAAGACCGTGCACCGCTCGCCCAGGCGGATCGGCGCGCCGCTGGAAAGGGCGAGTTCGGCGAACTCGTCGATGATGGATATGTCCAGTTCTTCGGCCCGTTCTTCCAGGAATGAGCCGGTCCCGGCGGCACACGCGTCGTTCATGGTGAAATCGACAACCACGCCGTCCTGGAGGCTTATGAACTTGGAATCCTGCCCGCCGATTTCGAAGATGGTGTCCGGGACTCGCCCGTTGAGCATCGTCTGACCTACGAAGGTCGCTCCGGTCTTGTGTGCGGTGATTTCGTCGTTAATCGTATCTGCCCCGACGAGTTGGCCTATAAGTTCGCGTCCGCTGCCGGTGGTTCCGACGCCGCGAATGACAACGCTCTGGCCGATCGCCTCGGCAATCTCGGCCAGTCCCGCCGAGACGACCTCTATGGGCCGACCCTGCGTACGCGTGTATATCTCCTTGACGACCCCGCCGGACGAGTCGATTACGACCAGGTTGGTGGAGACCGACCCGATGTCGATGCCGAGGTATGCATCTATCTTCTCGTCGCCGTAGGGCAGCTCGACCGGCTCGACCTGGTCCCGCAGCAGCACTAATCGGTGCGTGCTGAGCGGTTCGGCGGTGGGGAAGTTTCCTCCGGCGGCATCGGAGGCAGAGCGAATCTGCTCCATCTGCACCGCGAGACTCCAGTCCTCCCTCGGCCCCCGCCGCCGGGATGCCGCGGCGGCTCCGACTGCCGGGAGATGGGCGTAAGCGTCCGGGACGATAAAATCGCCGTCATCCAGTTCGAATACCTCTCGCATCGCGCGAACGACGGCGGCGTTTGCCGCCAGCCCGCCGATGAACGCTACGGGCGGCTCGACCGGATGCGACCGGACGACCGCCATTCGGAAGTTCCTCGCCACTGCCCGGCACAGACCTGCCAAAACCTCGCCCGGCGTGTAACCCTTCTGCTGGGCGTGGATCATGTCGCTCTTGGCGAAGACGCTGCACCGCCCGGCGATCTGGGCGGTTCGTTCGGTCTCAAGGGCGATCCGCCCGACGTCCTCGACGGCGAACTGAAGCCTGCCCGCCTGCTGGTCTATGAAAGCGCCCGTTCCGGCGGCGCAGTCGCCGTTCGTGGCGTAATCCGCGATGGAGTAGCCCTCTGCGGCGCTGTCCAGCAGCAGGTATTTGCTGGTTTGTCCGCCCATCTCGAATACGGTGCGGGTCTGAATGCTCATCGCCGATAAGCCCAGGGTAATGGCCTTGAATTCGTTGACAGTCTCGGCGGCGAGTTTTTCGGCCACCAGCCGGGCGGCTGAACCGGTCAGGCAGACGCCGGCGACGTTGTCGGCGCCGACGACGGCGATGACCTGCTCCAGGATGTCCGTAGCGGCCTCGACGGGCCGACCTCGTGTCCGGCGATACTTGCCGAACCAGAGGCGGGCGCCGTTGATATTTCCGGCGAATGTGAACTGCCCGTCGGGCAACGCAAGACCATCGGCGTCATCGACCATCACAGCCGACGTGATACTGATCGCGCCGATGTCTATTCCTATGTAACACTTCATACAGTCGCCATCCTGCATATAACGTTCATCTGAATTGCCGGGACTCCGTGGAGTTTATCCGCCTTTGACGGGCTTCGTCGGAGCCTACCTGTCTTTTTCGTACTCGATTATCTGCCGGAGCGTTTCGTCCAGCGAATATCCTGGTTCGTAGCCTATCAGCCTCTTGATCCTGGTCAGGTCGGGTTTTCGCGTGAGCATGTCATCGAAAGGCCGGCCATAGGCCTGCTCGTAGGTCAGGCGGCGAATTTCGCTTTTCGAGCCGGTCATTGCGATGATTTTCTCGGCCAAGGCGGCGATGGTAATCAGTTCGACCGAGCCGATGTTGACGACCCGTCCGACGGCTTCGGGACAATCCATCAGTTTTATCAACGCACCGACGACATCCGCAACGTTCGTGAAGCATCGGCTCTGGTCGCCCGTGCCATAGACTTCCAGCGGTTCGCCCCGCACCGCCGCGCGGACGAACCTCGGCACGACCATGCCGTAAGCGCCCGTCTGGCGCGGGCCTATGGTGTTGAAAAGCCGACCGACAACCGTCTCCAGGCCGAACTGGTCGTGATAGGCCAAGGCCAGGAACTCATCGACCATCTTGCTGCACGCATAAGACCATCGCGTGAACCGCGTAGGCCCCAGGACCGATTCGTCGTCCTCGCTGAAGGGAACCTTGTCGCTCTTGCCGTACACCTCGGACGTGCTGGCGACGAAGATTTTCCGCCCGAACTTGTTGGCGAGGTTCAAGACCACCTCCGAGCCGTGAATGTTCGTCTCAATGGTGTGAACCGGCTTATCGACGATAAGTTGGACGCCGACGGCGGCGGCAAGGTGAAATATCACGTCGCAGCGGTCGGTAAGCACGGCCATGGTGGTGTCGTTGCGGACGGACTCTCGGACGAACTGGAAACCCTTTTGTCCGGCCAGTGCGCTGATATTCTCAAACGAGCCTGTCGATAGGTCGTCAACGACGGTAACGCCGTGGCCTGCGTTCAGCATCGCTTCGGCCAGATGCGAACCGATGAAACCCGCCCCGCCTGTAATCAATACGTTCATCTTGAATAAAGCCTCTTATCTGTGAAAGTTCCGATAATCTCCACCAGAACATACGCGCCAACGACGACGATGACAAGGGACAAATTCGCCGGGGCGGGTCCACCTTTTTTTCTGAATAATGAATGTTGAACAGAAGAATTTTGAATTTCGAAGTAACAGAAAGAAAAAGAGACTCTGAATCCGCGTTTTGGGTTTCGTTTATCTTCTTTTTCTTCCTTTCACTTCGAAATTCAACATTCTTCTGTTCAATATTCAACATTCTCTTTACCACTACAAAGGCAGGCCTGCCTGCTTAACCTGTCAGTTGCACAGAAGCCGGAAAATCCGGGCACACACCTCTGTTAATGCAAACAGAAGAAATCCTTTACACCCCCAATGGGGGAAACTAGACTGCTGTGCCCCGGCGAGCGTTCGGGCATGAGCGGTATAGCGAGGAAAAAGTAATGAAAGTTGTTGTGTGGCTGCTGATAGCGGTGGTGCTGGCGGGGATAGCGTACTCCTTCTCCACCTGCCGGAGCGAGCAGTCCGGCGGACGGACGGAACTGACCATGTTTGACTGGGACTACGCCCCCTACAACAAGATGAACCGCCAGCGGATAGCCGCTTTCGAGGCCGAAAATCCCGACATCAAGGTCCGGCTGGTTACCGGCAACAACGACAAGTACCTGACAATGGTTACCGGCGGCGTGCCGCCCGACGTAGCCCACAACGCCTATCAGAACATATCCTACTATGCCAAGCGCAAGTGCGTGCTGGCGTTGGACAAATTCATCGCCGATGACAAGGATTTCAGCCTGGACGCTTTCTTCCCCGCCACGGTCAAGGGCATGTGGTATCGAGACAAGATTTACGCCCTGCCCGACCACGGCTCGCCCATGGTGCTGTTCTACAACAAGAACCTCTTCGACGAATACAACCGCAATCATCCCGACCAGGAGCCGCTGACTTATCCCGGCAGGGATTGGAAGTGGGCGGATTTCCGCCGCGCCGCCAAGGCGCTCACCCAGGACCGTGACGGCGACGGGCGGATCGACGTATATGGCACCACCGTCGGGTTCAGCATGAACCGTTTTCCCGCCTACATCTGGCAGAACGGCGGCGAGATCATCAGCGCCGACAAGAAACGCTGCATGATGGACTCTCCCGAAGCGATTGAAGCCATTCAGTGGATGTACGACATATTGTGGGTGGATAAAAGCGCGCCGACCTACTTCTCGCAGATCGAGGGCGCCAGCCAGCAAACCCACAGCATCTTCTTCAAGGAACAACACCTGGCGATGATGATGACGACGCGGTGGGCCTATGAAGACCTGTTGAAAGACGGCAAACTCCTTACGGATTTCGAATGGGACGTCGCACTGCTTCCGAAAGGCTCGGCCAACAGGGCGACTGTTTTCATCGGCGGGGGATGGATGATCTCCTCGAAAACGCCTTATCCCGAGAAGGCCTGGCGGCTGGCAAAGTTCCTCACCAACGAATACTCCAGCGAGTTGTCCATGCTGACCGGTCGGGGAGTGGCGGCCAATCGCGCCGTGGTTGAACGGCTTGTCCATCATCCCGGCATCCCGCCCGAACACGACTATGTCTGGGTGGAGATCATGGCTGACGCCCGGCCTAAGGATTTCGACTTCCTGGAAATGGGTGCTGATCGCCAAAGGGCGCTGGATGAAATAAATTATCTTTCCCAGGGTCGGCGAAAGCCCGAAGAGGCCTGCCGGAACTTCACACGCATATTCCAGAAAGGGTTGGACACCCTGTGGGAAAAGGAAGGCGGACCGTGAAAAAAACCAAAACCGCTACTACCTGGCGACGACGCGCCGCACTGGCAGGATACCTGTTTATCCTCCCGAACGTGCTGGGCTTCCTGATATTCACCTCCTTGCCCGTCCTGGCGTCGCTGCTGCTGAGTTTCGCTAAATGGGACCTGTTGAGGCCGCCGCAGTGGGTAGGCCTGCAAAACTTTCAGAACCTGCTGACCGATGCGCACTTCTGGAAAAATCCCTTCTTTGCGATTCCCTGGATAACCGACTGTCCGCTTGAGCACGGCTTCCTGTTCAACACGCTGGTCATGATGCTGGCGATCCCCGCCAGCATCCTCCTGTCGCTGTTTCTGGCGGCCTTGTTGAATCAGAAATTGCGAGGCATGATCCTGTTCCGCACGTTGTTTTTTCTCCCCTCCATCACTGCCGGGATAGGGACAATGCTGCTGTGGATGTGGCTGTTGAACCCGGATTACGGCATCGTCAACCTTGTTTTCGGACACGTCTATGACGCATTGGCGTGGATGGCGTCCCTGGTCGGCTGGACGTGGGCGTCGTGGGCCCAGGTACGTCCGGCCTGGCTACAGGACGTTACCTGGTCCAAGCCTGCGATGATCATGATGGGGCTGTGGGGATCGATGGGCGGGATGAATATGATATTGTACCTGGCGGCGCTCTCGAACGTCCCGCCGGCGTTGTACGAGGCCGCCAAAATCGACGGCGCCGGCGCCTGGCAGCGGTTCTGGAAGATCACCTGGCCCATGGTCAGCCCGACGACGTTCTTCATCTTCGTTATGAGCATCATCGGCGGGTTCCAGGGCGGGTTCCAGCAGGCCCACATCATGACCAACGGCGGGCCGGCGGGGTCCACCACCACAATCGGGTTTTACATTTATCAGAATGCGTACCAGTGGTTCAGGATGGGATATGCCGCCAGTGTCGCCTGGCTACTGTTCCTGATAGTCCTGGTCCTGACTCTGATTAACTGGCGCGCCAGCAAGAGGCTCGTACACTATGGATGAAATAACCACACTTTCCCGACAACGCGCCCCCGTCAGGCTGACGACGGTAGTAACCTACGTGTTCCTGTCGGCCTTGGCCGTTACCATGGTCTTCCCGTTCGTCTGGATGGTGCGGACGGCCTTCATAGACCCCAAGGACGTCTTTATTTCCATCGACAAGGTTGGCTTTCTGCGGTGGCTGGTCCCCGCGTCGTTCCCACAGGGAAAGAACTTCACCGACGCCGTTGAGGCCGTTCCGTTCGGGCGCGCCTACATCAACAGTATCATCGTCGCCGGACTGGTTACGTTCGGGCAGGTCTTTACCTCTTCCCTGGCGGCGTTCGCCTTCGCACGACTGAAATTCCCCGGACGAGATAAAATTTTCATGGCATATCTGGCAACCATGATGATCCCCGGGTCGGTTACCATGATCCCTGTGTTCATCCTCACCAGCAAGACGCCCCTGTGGCTTGATGGGGCATTGAGTTGGCTGATCGGTTCGCCGGTAGTTCTTTTCTCGTCCAGTTACTACATGTTCCACAACACCTACATGGGCCGCCCGGTGGGCCTGGACAGTTACTTTACCCTTATCGCCCCGGCTATGTTCACCGCCTACGGTACGTTCCTGCTGAGGCAGTTCTTCATGTCGATCGAGAAGGACTACGAGGAGGCCGCTCGCATCGACGGGGCGAGCACATGGGGAATATACTGGCGCATCATGCTGCCGCTAAGCAGGCCGGCGCTGGCGACACTGGGAATCTTTACCTTCCTGGGCGCCTGGCGGGCCTACATGTGGCCGCTGATCGTTACATACCACCAGGACATCATGACGCTGCCTATCCTGATCCGGTCATTCCAGACCGCACAGGGCGGAGTGGCTGCCACCAAGTGGACGCTGCTGATGGCCGCCTCCATCCTGCACATAATCCCCGTACTGATCGCCTTTGTCATAGGCCAGAAATACTTCATCAGAGGCGTCAGAATCGGCGGAATAAAAGGATAAGGGCAATTTCCAATTTCCGACTCGTGCTACGTAGCGAAACGTTACTTCGCAGAGTAGTATTTTCAATTTCCAATTGGAGAGACGTTCCGCGCCGGTGGACTTTTAATGTCTAATGACCAATGCCCAATAACCAATCAATGACTAATGTCTAATGCCGAAAGAAACAGCGAATTGCTCCTGACTACTTTTAGTCATTAGACATTCATCGTTAGGCATTCCTTGGGCATTGGTCATTAGACATTAGTCATTACGCTTCTACTCATCCATCGTCCCAGCCAAAGCAGCGCCCAGAGTCTGTGGCGGTGGTCGGCCTTGCCGGCAAGGTGATCGTCAATCATCCGCTCAAGCGGCACGCGCGCCAGCCAGTCCCGGCTGACCAGCGGACCGTCCAGCAGCGTCTCGCGTAAAGTTTCCCGCAATTCGTTCCGCAGCCAGTCGTGAATCGGCGCGCCGAAACCTCTCTTTCGGCGAGTAAAAACCCCCTCCGGCAGCAGTCGCCCGAAGGCGTCGCGGAGGATCGCTTTGCCACGCCGGCGGCGGACCTTGCAATTCGCCGGCAGCGAAAGGCCCAAAGAGACCACCTCGTGGTCCAGCATCGGCGACCGCAGTTCCAGCGAATTCGCCATTGAGGCGATGTCGGCCTTGACCAGCAGGTCGTCCGGCAGGTAACTCAGCAGATCGTGCCGCTGGGCGTAGGCGATCTCGTCGTCGAAGTCGCCCTGTTCGTAGAGGCCGCAGAACCACTCCCGCGGAGAGTCGATTCCGGCTTCGGCGGCGAATTCTCGCTCCACGATGAATTGCAGCTGCTCCGGCGAAAAGAGGCGGCGATAGATGAAATACTGCATCGCCGGAGGTTCGTTCAGGCCTGAGGCGAACCGTACCAGCCGACGGAGGCGCGACCGCTCGTCGTGCGGCGCTATCAATCCGGCCAGGCCCGCCGCCGCCCTGATCCCCAGCCATCGACCCGGCCCCATCGTCTCGGCAAGGCGCATCGCGCGGTAGCGGTCGTATCCGCCGAAGGCCTCATCGCCGCCGTCGCCGGTCAGCGCCACCGTTACGTGCTCGCGGGCGGCCCGGCAGACAAGGTACGTCGGCAGCGCCGACGAATCGGCGAAAGGCTCGTCGTATTGCGACATCAGTTTATCCAGCAGGGCCGGAACGTCGAAGTCAGACGGAGCTATCAGCAGTTCGCGGTGGTCTGTTCCGAGGTGCGCGGCAACTTCGGCGGCAAATGGCCGCTCGTCGAATTCGCTGTCGGCGAAACCGGCGGTGAAGGTTTTTACTCCTCCTGCCGATCCGGCGGCCCGGCACATCAGGGTTGTTATGATGGACGAGTCCACACCCCCCGACAGCAGCGCGCCGAGCGGCACATCGGCGACCATCCGACGCTCCACGGCAGCGGATATCGCCTCGCGGACCCGCTCGACAGCATCGTCGTCGGAAATATCCGCCGACCCCTCCGGTAAAGACCAGTACCGCCGCGGTTCCGACGACGAATCCGAAACCGTCATGCAATGTGCCGGCGGGAGTTTAGCGATGCCGCGCCAGACACTCATCGGCGCAGGGATGTACCCAAGCGACAGGTAGAACGCCACGGCGCGCGGGTCAACATGGCAGGCCACGCGCGGATGCGCCAGCAGGGCCTTGGCCTCGGATGCAAAGACCACCCGGTCGGGCAGCATCGCGTACCACAGCGGCTTTTGCCCGAGCCGGTCCCGCGCAAGGAACAGCCCGCCCGCGCGGGCGTCATAGACGACGAAGGCGAACATGCCTGAAAGTTTCTCCGGCATCGCCTCGCCGTCCCGCCGCCAAAGCGCAAGGAGCACCTCCGTGTCGCCGCGGGTACGAAACGTCCATCCTGAGGATAATTCCTCCCGCAGCGCGCGGAAGTTGTATATCTCGCCGTTGAAGGCGACCACGGCCAAGCCGTCCGGCGCAGACATCGGCTGATGCGACAGTTCCGGGTCTATGACTGCCAGGCGGCGAAAGCCGATGGCGCAGCATCCGTCGTCGCTTAGAAAATCGCCGGCCTCGTCAGGCCCGCGGTGGCCGAGACACCCGACCATCGTCTCAACCACCGCGGGATCGGCCCGGCCGGTCGCCGCAAAAACATATTCACCTGCAAATCCACACATCCGGCGGCATTGTATCCGCCCGGCTCGCTGTTACAAACGGCGAATTTCGACCAGTCTGCCGGCCAGCACCGCGTCGTCCAAAATGGCCTCGACGACGACCTCGGCGGCTGGACGAATCCGACCGTTGCCGTCAGGCCAGGGAACGTCCAGTTCGTTGTCGTCGGCTAGGGCACGCACACCGTCAATCCAACACGCCGTAATCAGACGTATCTGCTCGGCCGCTGTCGGGCACGAGAGCCCTTCGGACGGTTCCGGCAGGGAACGTTCGGGAAAAACCGATTGCAACCTCGCACACTTCCGCCGGATCGCTTCAGCCATCAGCGCCTCTGCGCGCCTGCCGGGACCGTCCGCCGCGTCGGCAAGCACCTCGACAAGACGCTTGAATGCCCTCCCGGATAAATCATCATAAAATGCCAGTCCACCTCTTCCATACATGGTCGGGTTCATCGTTGCTCCTTTCCTTAACGAAACACTCCTGAACAATCCTGCCGCGGAAGGGGACCCCAATCGCTTTTTTGGGCGATTGGGGACCCCAGGTAATTCCGGGACACTCCATAACGCCTGGCTGGAAACAAACCCCTTGACGATGCAAATACCAGATTCCCAATCATGAATCGACCGGCAAAAACCCACGCAAACCCGCGGAGATGCGCAGAGTGCGTAGAGCACAAGGGATACGGCTCTAAAATTTTTTCCTCACGCGACGAGTATTCGTTCGGCTATTATGGATTTCGGGACGGACGAGAACACAGACAGGTACGGATGGGAGGCTTACAACTATGCTGAAACGTGAAATTTCATCATTGGAAGACATCTGGCCGATGCAGGCGGCCCTGAACGCCCGGGCGGGCTTCGACACCGACGCGCTGGGAAAAGCGCTCGCCGGGGACGAAAACAGCGCCGAATTGCGGCTTAAGGTCGGAAAGGCGCTGAAAAACTACATCGACGCGCTGGTCGATGAGTGCCGCGAACTGCAACACTGCCTGGCCTGGAAACACTGGTACAAGGAGGCCAAGGAAGGCCGACAGTATGAATTGCAGGACCTCCAGAACGCCCGCGTAGAGGCCACCGACATGCTGTTCTTCTGGATCAGCATCTGCCAGTTGCTCGGCATGGGTCCGGCCGACGTGTACCGCCTCTACGAAGCCAAACTAGGCATCAACCACAAACGCCAGGACGAAAACCGCTCACAGGCGGAGCACAACCAGCACGAAGACGAAAACCGCGAGGTTGTGTGATCCAAGCCGGCACTTGAGCGAAGCGAAAGTGCCGGAAAATCTGTCTCAACAAAAACATTTCCGGCAGATTCGCTTCGCTCATCTGCCGGCTTTAGAATATCGCGCAACGCCAGACAGACTTAACTGAAAGGGGCGAAACTTATGAACCATATCATCTGTAAGAATCTCTTTTGTGTCGCATTTTCCTCGCTTTATTTACTGACCGCTCCGGTTGTGGGCGAAAAACCCGCATCCCAACCAGCCTCCCGCCCCGCCAGCGTCAAGATCACAATTTCCCGCCAGACGACTTACGTCCTTGGGCCTGTTAACGCCGACGGGACAATCAACTACGTCGCTGCGATTAATAAGATGTGCAGCAAAGGCGTAACGCCCAAAAACAACGCCGCCGTTCTGATGATACGCGCCGCTGGACCAACGCGCATTCCTCCCAAATTCATAGATAACATTTACAAACGCCTTGGAATAAGTGCGCTGCCCAAAAACGGGGATTACTTCCAAGACTTGGAGGATTACGAAGAGACCCACACGGAAAAGGCGGGAACCAAGGCGAACCCGGAAGCGACAGAACGGCTTTTGAAGAAAGCCATGGAGGCTCCGTGGTCGGCAAAGGACTATCCGATCGCTGCCGGGTGGCTCAAGGTCAACGAGAAACCGCTCGCGCTGGTTGTGGCCGCGAGCAAACGTCCACGATATTATATCCCGCTTTTGTCATCCTCGGAGCCGCCAGATATGACGAGCGCCTTTCCTTTCCATCTCGGTCAGTGGTCGATGATAAAGGCCATGGTTGCTCGGGCGATGCTCCATGCCGGGACGGGCGACATTGAGGCCGCACGAGCGGACTTGATGGCTGTGCATCGCTTGGCCCGACTCATCGGGCAGAGACCGACGCCGGATGGTCGGCTGGAGACAACCTGGTTCGATATCTACGCCTGTGAGGCTGCCACGGCCCTGGCAACCAGCGGTAAACTCACTGCCGCGCAGGCCAAGGCCCATCTGGCCGACCTTCAGGCCCTTCCGCCGTTGCCGGGCATCGCCGAGCCGATAGATAAAGCAGAGCGGTTTTGGATGTTGGACTTAATTATGGTCCTTTCGCGGAAAGGTCTGAAAGCGTACGCAGGCATAAAGGGACACGAGGCCCAAAATGGCTCGGAGCCGTCTCTCGATTATAACGTGCTGCTGCGTATCGCCAACACATGGTACGCGCGTTGTGTGGCCACGTTTCGAAAACCGACATTTGCCGAGAGAAAAACAGCCATGGCCGCTTTTCAACAGGACCTCGCCAAATTGAAAAAGCAGATGTTAAAGAAATATCCACCGGGTGGCGATGAGTTTTACTGTGTGGGGGTAATGAAGAGGTTGGCAACCGCTGAGAACATGCCGCGCGAGGAAATCAGTCGGGACATCGCTAACGTGCACATTGCTGCATTTATGCCGTATTTGGGTCGTGTCCAGAAACTGTACGACCGCGCCACGATGCAGCGGCGGATGGCGGAAGTTGCTCTGGCATTGGCGGCGTGTAAGGCTGAGAAGGGCAAATATCCCGAAACGCTGGCGGTCCTTAAGCCGCATTATCTCAAAAAAATCCCAAATGACCTGTTTATCGAAAAGCCGCTGCACTACAAGCGTACGGGCGAAGGGTATCTGCTTTACAGCGTCGGGCCTGATATGAAAGACGACGGCGGCAAAGGCCGCGACGACGGCGAAGACTGCGACGACATCGTTGTCCGGGCAAAGTGAATATAAGACGCTTTGGTGTTTAGCCCCCAAAGGGGGTGGTCGTTTTTAGCCCAAGGCGCGGCCCGATGAAGTCGGGCAAGCCTTGGGTACGAAGATGCCGCGGAAATCAAGCCCCATCGGGGCGTTCGTGGGCTTCGGAGTCTTTACGACCGCCCCGATGGGGCTGAAAATGACATAGACCATCGAATCCCCAGACCTTCCGGTCTGGGCTAAATACGGCCGCCCCGACGGGGCTAAACACGCACCCCGTTTTAGCGGGGGCCTGTTACAGAAGAACGTGGAATAACATGAATACCGAAAACTCCACAGGCCGACGCGAATACGCGCTTGCCGGCAAACTTTTCCGCAATCTGCCGTATAAAATTGTGATTTTATTGGGTGCGGGGATTTTCCTAGCCGGGCTGGGCGCGTCGTTGTGGGGATGGGTTTGTGCCGGGCTTTATGTCCTCTACGGACTGACCGGGTCGCTGTGGATAATTTTGTTTCTGTGCCCCTATTGCCGTCGATACGGTGCGCGGTCGTGTCCCTCCGGCTACGGGTTGATTTCAGCCAGACTGCGAAAGCGCCGGGATTACGCTCGCTTCGCCGAGAAATTCAAGCGGCACATTCCGGTAATTGTGCCGTTATGGTTCATCCCGCCGATAGCCGGGATTATCATCGAAATCAGCCGCTTCGACTGGATTCTGCTGGTGCTGCTTGTGGCCTTTGCGATTGACGCCTTCATCATCCTGCCGATGTCGTCGAAAAAGCACGGCTGCGGAACCTGCCCCCAACGAAACGACTGCCCGTGGATGAAAGGCAAAGGGAAATCAAATGCTCCATCCCCTTTATGAAGTCTGACCGACTTACCGTGGGAACGGTCCCAGTACTTCCAGACAGAGTTTCCGAGCAAGAAGCTGCTGTGCCTCTTCGACAGCGTCCGTTCGCCGGTTTTCGGATTTTAGATCCAGCAATTCTGCGTGTCCCTGTTCATGGCCTTCGATTCTGGGCACGACTTCTATTCCATTATCACGGAGATCGCCGGCGCGCAGAACGGCAACGTAGTAGCGTTTTCCGCGATCATTCTGCGCCACCTGCTCTGGGGTCACATACTTCGCCCTGAAAACGGATATCTCTGTCTTGTCGTAATCCCGCGGATGGAACGCATTTGGGCTGGGTTCAGATCCCTGGCTAGGATCATAATACTGCAATAAAATACGCCTATAGAGATATTCATCGTTTTCTATAGGCTCTGACCCGTCGCCCATGACAAGACCTCACGGCAGGCGACGGCGATCACACAGGCGGCAATCGTCAAAGGTGAGTAATTCAATGGACTTGTCGGCGTAAATGTTCAGAGACCGAGAAATATCTTCCTCGACCCATTCGAAAGAGATTCCTCCCTCTCCATCCGGAACGACTCTCGTAGGCGGCACAAATCCTTTGTCCCGGCACTTCCTTGCAACTCTACATGCCAGATAGATGACATCAGGGTTCGGAGGAATAAAGTCTTCATCCTCCAGGGCGGTTACGTCTTTACCCCATTCGACCAAAGTATCATAGATGAACTTGTCCCAGCCCTTTTTGTTTTTCTCGCCTTGTTTCTTTTCGTACAGTTCAGATTCTCGAACGTTCGGCGTAGCAAAAACAGGCATAGGTTCGCCGGAAAGAACTGCAGCGCTAGATGTCGGCATCGTGGTTCTCCCTGTTCCAGTAATCGTGCGCCCGCTGTGAGGTCTGGTCCCTGAATGACTTTACAATCACATCGTGTCCCAGGTTCAATCCCTCGTCAATGGCTGTGATGGCATTCTGATTCTTAGCAATAGGCCCTCGGGCCGTCAGATTCATCACTAAGACCTCTTTCTTTTCTGAGCCTCCGACAAAGGCATGTTGGATGCCCACATGCAGTCGTCCCCGCTGCGGCTCAATCTCGAAATGCCAGTGTCCACCGAAACCTTCGAATCGCAGACCATCAGGGACAACTACCAAACCAGACAAGTTGAACAGGTTCGCCCACTCATCAGGCTCATTCCAAATCATACCCTTGGGGATGTGATTTACATAGGTAACTTCCCATTGTTTGGGAACCATATTCCCTAAATTGTTCTTGGCAACAAGCTCCTCGAAAGCAATCAGGACCTTATCGAACTCAGGGCGCACTGTACTATACCTTGGGTATTTCTGTCCATGTTGACCGATCCAGTTGTAGTCCAAGCGGCAATTTTGCAGCTGGATCATCCGATCGCCCGTCGCGTTCCTCATCTGAAGCCGTGCGGCGGGAGCCTGCGTTATTTTCAGGTGAATGCCCTTCTGCCATCCTGTCTGTTTCCCGAATGTCTCGAATTGCTCTTCCAGCGGGGGTGCATCGTCAATCTGCGGCCATTCTGACTTTCTTTGCTGCCAAAATGCTCCCAAGTGCGCGTTTGCCAGCCCCGGCAGTCGCTCGAACTGGATGCCCAAAACTGTCTCTACTACTGGCGGGTGCTTGAATGTTACATCAGTTTCCATAGTTCTGTATATCGGTCCTGTAAATCAGTATCGGTTATTCCTAGTGTGTCAGTCAAGTGTGCGGAACGGCATCTATGCGTTTAGCGTATCATAAATGTCCATCGAGACGGAATCAACATCTACCGTGCCGCGCGAAATACCCAATCCTTGGCCCATTTTATTTTATTCCCAAATCTTTGGCAGTCAGGATAGCGTTGAATTCGTATCCGGCGGATTCTACGTTTTCGCGAGCGCCTTCCATGCGGTCGATGGCGAAGACCAGGCGGGTGATTTTCGCGCCGGCGGCGGTGAGAGTACCGGCTGCTTCCAGGGCCGCCCCGGCGGTGGTGCCGACGTCTTCGACGAGAAGCACTTTTTTGCCGGCTACGTCCGTACCTTCGATGAGTTTTCCTGTGGCGTAGTCTTTTTTGGCCTTGCGGACGATGGCGAATGGTTTTCCGGTCGCCATCGAGGTCGCCGCCGCCAGCGCCACCGCGCCCAGTTCAGGCCCGGCGATTACCTCGGCGTCGGCGGCATATTCGCCCATTCGCCTGCCCATTTCGGCAAGGATGTCCGGGGCGGTCTCGAAGAGGTATTTATCGAGGTAGAACTTGCTCCGCCTGCCGCTGCGGAGGAGGAAGTCGCCTTCCAGGTAAGCGGTTTCTTTGACCCGTGCCGCCAGTTGCTCGATTGTCATTTCCATAGGGTATGGAATTATCACACCGGCGCGCCGGCGTCAAGCCATTGCAGATTGCGGATTGCGGACTTGTCCCGGCGAAGCCTTTGGCGAAGCCGGATTGCGGATTTCTTTTCCAAGTCCATGCTTTGTTTCTTCCCGTTTTTCCTAGTCCCTAGTCCTAAATCCCTAATCCCTGTTTTTCGGTTACTTGCACAACCGCGCGTGAACCGATAATGTATTGAGCCTTGAAGGAAAGTGCAGAAGCCATGGCCCGCAGCGACAATCAAAGCGGCGAACAATCCGCATCGATCCGCGAGACGGTTGAGAGCATCTGGATAGCGGTGGTGCTTGCGTTTGTGCTGCGCGCGTTTGTGCTGGAGGCGTTTGTGATTCCCACCGGCTCGATGGCGCCGCGCCTGATGGGTCAGCACTGGCAGTTCGATTGCCCTGCCTGCGGGTATCACTATGCCTACGGCATTCCCCACGAGCCTGGTTCGCCGCCTCCAAATCTGTCTATTCCCCTGCCGCCCAGCGGACGTAAAGGCAAGCCCGGCGGGGCGCTGCCGGTTTGTCCGAATTGCGGCTATCGGCATCGGTTCACAGAGCAGTTCGCTTACGGCGGGGACCGCGTACTGGTGTTGAAGTACCTCTACCGCTTCACCGAGCCGAGGCCTTGGGACGTGGTGGTCTTCAAGAACCCGCAGGACAACGAGCAGAATTACATCAAGCGTCTCATCGGCCTGCCGGGACAAATGATCGAGATCGTCCACGGCAACGTGTTCGTTCGCGACGCGCAGGATAAGGACTTCGATGGCAACGGCATCATCGACGAGAAGGATTTCAGCCATCCTCGCGCCCAAAAGGAATGTCCCTGGCGGATTCTCCGCAAGTCGCCCAAGACCCAGCAGGTCATGTGGCAGGTGATTCTCGATAGTGATTATCAGCCCGACCCGGCGATATACAAGGCCAAGACCGGTCGGAAATGGCGATCACTCTGGCGGGACCCCGCCGGCCAAGGCGCATGGACCAGAGACCACGGCGGGCGGGTCTTCAAATTCAACGGCTCGAATGACTCGAAGGCGCCGTCGGAGTTGCGATTCGCCTCCGAAACCGAGACCGACCGACGACGATTCTGCCCCGTCTATGCCTACAATCAATCCAACCGGTCCGGCAGAAAACGTTACAACCCGAAAGTGGACGTCTGCAGCGACCTGAAACTGTCGTTTATGTTTGTGCCGCGCGAAAGTAGCGACATCCGCGTGGGTTTGCGGCTGAGCAGTTTCGCGGACCACTTCCGCGCATGGGTGGATATGGACGGTAGTTGCACGCTGGAACACGGCGTCGCCGACGAAGCCGGCAACGTCAAATGGGACAAGCAGCCGTGGGCTTCGGGCCGATTGAACCCGCTGACGATTGGCAGGGCTTATGACGTGGCGCTGACGAACGTCGAAAGGCGCGTAACGCTGTGGGTGAACGGCAAGGCGGTTCTCACCAGCACCGAGGCCCAATATTCGGCCAACCGCGACAAGATCATCCAGGCCGTCGCCAGAGGCGTTCCGACGCCGACGGTGGCGATACTCGCCGAGGGAGGCCCGGCGGAACTGCGGCACGTCAAACTCATGCGGGATGTGTACTATACCTGCCCAGACATCGGAGGCGACGCCAGCCAGCCCGGAAGAGCAACGACCGGAAACCCAATGGTACTGCGCAAATTCAGCAATAAGCCGGACCTGGACGAATTCTTCGTTCTCGGCGACAATTCGCCGGCGTCTCTGGATTCGCGCCTCTGGGAACACGGCGCACCGAGCCTCAGACCTGGATATGAACTGGGGACCGTGCCGCGATACAACATGATCGGCAGGGCGTTCTTCGTGTATTGGCCCGGAGGCTTCCGCCTGCCGATGCTCAAACGCTTGCCGCTCGTGCCCAACGTCGGCAGGATGCGACTGATACGGTAGATGCGATGAATAAAATCTACTTCGGCGACAACCTCCCTATCCTGCGGGAACTGCCGGCCGGCAGCATCCAATTGGTCTATACCGACCCGCCCTTCAACACCGGAAAGACACAAAAACGCACGCCCCTGCGGACAGTCCGCGACGACGCCGGCGACCGCACCGGATACCAGGGCAGGCGATACCGCTCAATTCGCCTGGCAGGCAGGGATTTCGCCGACTCGTTCGATGATTACCTGGCGTTCCTGGAACCACGCCTGCTCGAACTGCACAGAATCCTCACGCCCGACGGCTCGCTCTTCCTGCACCTGGATTACAGGGAGGTCCATTACGCAAAGGTGCTCCTGGACGGAATCTTTGGCCGGGATGGCTTTATGAACGAGATTATCTGGGCATACGATTACGGCGGACGGTCGAAGAAAAAGTGGTCAGCCAAGCATGACAACATCTTGTGGTATGCAAAAGACCCCGAAAACTATATATTCAATTTCGAGCAGATGGAGCGGATCCCGTACATGGCCCCGGGCCTGGTGAGCAAAGAAAAGGCCTCTCGCGGCAAGACGCCGACGGATGTCTGGTGGCATACGATCGTCCCGACCAACGGGCGGGAAAAGACCGGCTACCCCACGCAGAAGCCTTTGGGTATAATACGTCGGCTGGTTCGGGTACACTCTCGTCCCGGCGACACGCTGCTTGACTGCTTTGCCGGCAGCGGGACGCTCGGCGCTTGTGCCGCTGAGGAAGGACGCGAGTTTATACTGATAGACAACAACCCGCAGGCGATGGAAGTCATGGCCTGTCGATTGGCGTCCGCGAGGCCCGAATTCATCGGTTTCGACGCCCAAATGGGCGATGCGTCGGTGTTACGGATGTCCCTGCAACGGCGCGTTTTACCACAAAGCGCGCGAACAGTTATCAACAATAGCACCGAAGGACGGGCAAAGGCCGACCTGCCGAGCGAGCCGGCACGGACAGGTTAAACCGCCGAAGGGATTGAAAGCCGGCAAAAACGCGCCGCAGGTCAGGTAATTAGCGATAACGCTCTGTAATAAAAGGAGTTAGCGATAAAAACGGAATAAAGCAGGCTGCCTGAACCACCCCGGCCTCTTGCCGGGGAAGATGAGGCGGAAAACGCTCCCGCCGACCCGACAAGGCAGCAGGCGGGAGTTTTGCACAAGTTATCCACAAGTGGAAAGATAGAGAATCTATGGTACTTCTGGAGACGAAAAACCTGATTAAGCGTTATTCAGGCCGGGCCGTGGTGGACCGCGTAGGCCTGTACGTCGCACAGGGCGAGATCGTAGGGCTGCTGGGGCGAAACGGTGCCGGAAAAACCACTACCTTCCGAATGGTCATCGGCATGATCAGCCCAAACGAAGGCCGGGTATTCTTCAACAGCATAGACGTAACGACAATACCCATGTACAAACGCGCCCGCCTCGGCATGGGCTACCTCTCACAGGAGCCGAGCATTTTCCAGCGACTGACGGTCCAGCAGAACCTGCTGGCCGTCCTGGACACAATGAACCTCACCAGGCAGATGCGGCTCGAACGGGCTGAACAACTGCTGGAGCAATTCGGGCTGTCAGCCCTGACCAACCACGAGGCGCGGACGCTGTCGGGCGGCGAGCGGAGAAAACTGGAAATCGCCCGCGCGCTGGTAACCAACCCGACGATGATCCTGCTGGATGAGCCGTTCAGCGGCGTGGACCCCATCGCCGTGGAAGAACTTCAGCGCGAGATCGTAGGCCTGAAGGAAAGGGGCATCAGCCTCCTGCTGACCGACCACAACGTCCGCGAGACGCTCAACGTTACGGACCGCTCTTACATTATCGACAACGGCAAGGTCCTGCGCGAGGGAGCGCCCAGGGAACTCATCAACGACGAACTTGTCCGCAAGACCTACCTAGGCCGGACCTTCCGGGGCGACGAGTTCGACGAAGACGGCCACTTCGGCCGGCGGTGATCCCCATCGCAAAAACAGGTCCGGCGCCGTACCACGGGGATTATTCCGGGAAATCCGAGGGCGCACCATCAGCACAAATGACCGATAAGATAGACAAGTGGCTTCGCAGCGGGCCTGAGGCGGTTCTGCGAAAAGTGGGTCTGCGCGAGGGGAATCGTGTTGTGGACTTCGGCTGCAAGCAGGGGCGATATGCGATACCGGCTGCACGCATCGTGGGTGATTCCGGATGGGTCCATGCGGTCGATAAAGACAAACAAGGCCTCCGTGAAGTAAAACGCCAAGCCGACAAGGAAGGACTTCGCAACATCGACACAGTTCACGTCGCCCAATACGGTACGATTCCCATACGTGCCGGAACGATTGACGTGATCCTGCTTTATGACGTGCTGCATGGGGGGTATTTTCCCGAAAAGGCGCAGCGAGACAATCTCCTGCGACAGGTTCACAGGTGTCTCAGGCCCGGAGGTGTTCTATCGTGCTGCCTGACACACTTGAGACAGTTCGGGTGGACCTATAAAAAGATACTGGCGGAGATAACAGACGCCGGTTTCCGGCTGCGCCGCCGGTCCAGACCTACGCTCGTTCACGACGGCAAACTCGTCAGGGTACACTTCTTCCGATTCACAAAACCCGGATAACGTCCCTGGGTAGTCGGTTATCGGCGTCGCCGAATCAACGCCAAGCCGCCGAGCGCCAGCAGCGAGAGCGTCGCCGGTTCGGGGGCTGTTACCCAGCCGCTGTCGTCTCCGGTCTCCCCGATGCCCTGAACGTGCGCCGCGGTGGGGAAGGGGCCATGACCGCCGCCCGGAGCGCTGAGAAAATAGAAGGAATCGGCGGTCAGCGAGGATATCCCGGTGATGGTGTACTCAACGGCATCGCCGACGCCGAAGCGATTGTTCGCCCCGTCGCCGGTCTCAAAGGCAATCTTGATGTCGAAGTAGCCATCCCCGTCGGCCTTGAAGTTGTCCACGCCGGTATAGATGTCGGGATCGGCGAAATTGCCGGTCCCGGTCGGCGAAGAGAAAACCAGGGCCGTCGGGTCCAAAGCGGCGTCCAGATTGAACATCCAATCGGAGACGAACTCTGTGCCGGTCAGATTGGTGGTCGTGAGCGTCAGTATAACCGAGCCGGCCGAGCCTTCGTCGTCAAAGGTCGCGTTCAGCCACGGCGCTGCCCCAGCCGGAGGCGTAGCCCCGCTGAACTCGACAGCCAAATCAAAGGATACCAACGCCCCTTCTGCTGCGCACGAAAGGACCATTAAAAGCGCACACACAGCGGCTTTCTGCTTCCACATGACTTTTCCTCCTGTTTTCGAGCGTGAGACCTGACCCTCGAGCGTCATTAATTCTACCACTCTTTGCGGATTTCGTCAACCCCGATTTTCCCTCAAATTGCGGGGTTTTCCCATAACCGGCACTGTGCCGGCGGTGTGCCTGACCGGGGTATCGCCGTCTGCTTTTTCGCCCTGCCGCTGCGCCCGACGGCCAGCCAAGCCTTCCCTACTCGAGCGGCTTGAGTTTGGCCAGGAACGCCTTTGCCTGGGCGGCGGCTTTGGTCGAGCCGTAATCTTCGAGTATTCCCTGAAGGATTACGCCGGCCTTTTCGTTCATCTCGTGGCGGAGGTAGAGTTCGGCCAGTTTTAGGCGCTGGCCGGCCTGGGTCTCCGGGTCGGCGGGCGCCGCCGGCCTGGTCGAGACGGGAAAGTGCTCGACTTCGGGCGTAACGACGCCATCGACGGCGGGCGGGTCCCAGCGGAATGTCCTCCCGGTGCGGATTTTCGCTTTGCGCATTTGCTGTCGCAGCCGGGCCAGGATAACCTCCTTGCCCTTCAGTTCGACCAGTACCGTTTTGCCCCGGTTTCGGACGCCCCTTCGTTCGGCCTTGAGGCGCTCGACCTCGCGTTCCGCCTGATGTATGCGGTCGTAGAGGTCGTCGCGGTAGGCCCGCCTGTAGCGACGATAGTAAATAAGCCGCCCGTCGGCGTCGCGATAGTAATATCCGGCGCCGGTCCGCAATTCGCGCCAGAGTTCATCTATCATGCGTTTTCGCCGGTCGATTTCGTCGGCCAGTTCTCGCAGTTGGCTGTCGATTTCCATCGCCATTCGCCGGGCCGCCAGAACCTCTGCTTCGGCGGCGGCAACCTGCTTGTCAAGCCGCTCCACCATCTCGGCGCGCTGCGCGTAGGCGGCCTCGATCGCTTTATATGCCGACGAATAGGGCTTCCCGGCGAGCAGTTCTTTTTTCATCTGCGCCAGCGACCGCCGAACGCGGTCGTGGACCCTGGGCAGGTCCGGTTCGTTGTCGTACCAGGCGGCAAGTTGTCCGGCGTTGTGCAGGACCGACGGGTCGTCGCGCCGGTTTTCAAGTGAGCGGATTGTGGCTGAAAACGCCTCGGCAAATTCGCCGCGTTTACCCTGCATGTACCCGACGACGCCCCACGCCAGGCCGTTGCTCCGGTCGAGCCGGACCAGCACCCTGGCCGGATAGTAGGCTATCTTCGGCAAGCCGAACTTCAGCATCCGCCGCATGTATGCGTTGTGGAGTTCGGCCTTGTTGCGGTCTATCGCACAGCCGCGAGCGTAGGCCGACATCGCCGAGCGGGGATTGTCGGCCTGCCTGACAGCCCGAATGTACGCCTCCAGCCGATCGGCCGGCTTTGTGGCCGGACTCGACCTGGTGGCCTGACCGGCAAGAGAAGTCCAGGACATTGCCGTTACAAAAATTGTCACCGCGTGTTTGCTTTTCATGGCCTTCTCCTTACCGCGTTCGCCCACGATGCCTTCCTGTATGGTATAACTCGCCCGCTCCGGCGATACAACGCGGATTATTGAATTGTCAGCCCGGCTTGACCAGGCCCCCGCCGGCCTATACGATGCGAACATGATCGTCATCATCGACAACTACGACTCGTTCACCTACAACCTCGTCCAGCGGATCGGCGAACTCGGCGAGACCGAGCGAATTCGCGTCTTTCGCAACGACGTTGCCGGCGCTGAAGCCGTCGAGGCTGAATGTAAGCCGACGCATCTGATTATTTCGCCGGGGCCGTGCACGCCGAACGAGGCCGGCGAGAGTATGAACTTCGTCCGGCACTTCCACGGGAAGATTCCCATCCTCGGCGTCTGCCTTGGCCACCAGTGCATCGGGCAGGTCTTCGGGGCAAAGATCGTCCGCGCAGAGCGGATAATGCACGGCAAGACCAGCGAAATCAAACACGACGGCCGGGGCGTCCTGACCGGCCTGCCGAACCCCTTCACGGCTACGCGATACCACAGCCTCATCGTGGACCCCGCAGGTCTGGACGACGACTTCGAACAGACCGCCTGGACGACCGATCAAAACGAACTGATGGGAATCCGCTCGAAGACGCATCCGACCGAGGGCGTCCAGTTCCACCCGGAAAGTTTCCTCACCGACACCGGCCACGACCTGCTGAAAAACTTTTTGAAACTCTAGTATTCTGTCCCATCAATAATGATGGGTGCCATGCCCTCACCCGTCTTCGGGGGTGGGCATGTAACGCAGCGGCAGCAGCCTCCATTTAAACTGGGAGGTCATCCTGAAGGCCGGGCAAATGCGAAGCATTGATCTGTTTCTCAATTTTCCGGTAGCGGACATGAACAGGAACGTATTCTGGCGAGATCCAACCGGAGTCAGGGAGAGTGACATTGAAAGAATGAATGCTTTCTGGGGCGACGAAACGTGGCAGAGCATCGTATATAAGCCGGAAGTCACTCTTTACGGAACGGAACAAAGGAAGGTTAACAACAAAACAATAGCGGAAGCGTTTCGGACAAGGCTCCGCAACGTCGGCGGATTCCAATATGTACCCGAACCGATACCGATGCGGAACTCCGTTGGAGCAACTGTCTATTATTTGTTCTTTGCCTCGCAAAAACCTGTGGCTGATAAGATTATTAAACACCTCTTCGATAAGTATTGTGAGAGAGGGGCAAAATAATGGCTTTGAATTCTGCGATAGAATGGACCGGGGGAACCTGGAACCCTGTAACGGGATGTACCAAGGTCAGCCCTGGCTGTGAGCATTGTTACGCGGAGCGCATGGCCCGGCGTTTACAGGCAATGGGACAACCCAATTACGTCAACGGTTTCAGCGTCAGCATCCACGAGCATGTCCTTGAAATACCCCTACGATGGAAAAAGCCAAGAATCATCTTTGTCAATTCGATGAGCGACCTTTTCCACAAAGAGGTCCCGGACGAGTTTATCCAACGCGCCTTCGATGTTATGAATCAAGCGTACCAGCACCAGTTCCAGGTATTAACCAAGAGGTCGCAGCGCCTTGGCGACCTTAGCCCTCAACTGCCCTGGACGGATAATATCTGGGTTGGCGTGAGCGTTGAGAATGAGGATTACACATTTCGGATCGACCACCTTCGGCAAACGGATGCGCATGTAAAATTCCTGTCTCTCGAACCATTATTGGGTCCCTTGCGTGAACTTAATCTGGATGGGATCGATTGGGCAATCGTTGGTGGTGAATCGGGCCCAGGGGCCAGACCAATGGACCCCTCGTGGGTAATCGACATCAGAAACCAATGCCTCGACGTCGGAGTTCCTTTCTTCTTCAAGCAATGGGGAGGCTTCAACAAGAAAAAGGCTGGGCGAGAGTTAGAGGGGCGCACCTGGAACCAGATGCCGGAACCGGTCGCCATTAGCGGGTAAAAGCAGGACACAACCCGATTTCGGCGTTACTCGCTCTGGTCGAACATTTTCTGTGCGGCCGCGACGATGTCTTCGGCGGCGAGGTGGACCAGTGCGAGCGTTTCTTCCGGCGTGCGGGCGGACTTGGGTATGTGTCGCAGCACGAGGCTATCGACCATCACGCCCAGGTCGCTGCCTGCGGCGGCGGCGGTAATCTCGTCGGCCACTCCGCCGACGTAGTTGTCCTCGACGACGAGTATCTGTCCGCGGCAATCGTCGCCGATGCGCATGATTTCGTCGGTCTCCACCGGCAGGGAATAGACGTCGATAAGGCTGGCCGACAGGCCCGCCTGCTCCTCGAGCAACTCCAGAGCCTTTCGGACAACGTGTACCATGTACCCGCTTGTAACGATGGCCAAATCTTCCCCGTCCACGAGATGCTTGAAACCGCCGGCCTGGAAGGTCTCGTTCTCGTCGTAGATGAACGGCACATCCGGGCGATGGGTCCGCATGTAGCACATCCCGTCGATGTTGGCCATCAGTTCAGTCAGTTTGAATGCGCTGACGGCGTCGGAGGGCAGCATTACCCGGCAGGCGGGCGCTCCGTCGGCGCGGCGGGTGCGAGCCAGGGCGCGGAAGAACGGCACATCCGTCAGGCCCATCTGGCTCGGCCCGTCGGCCGCCAGAGAAACTCCGGCATGCGAGCCGACAAGTTTGATATTCGCGCTGCCGACGGCGGCCATCTCTATCTGGTCATAGGCGCGGGAGAGGAACTTGGCGAAACTGGAGACGAACGGCACCTTTCCCGCCGCCGCCAGGCCGACCGCCGCCGAGACCATGTTCTGCTCGGCGATGCGGGCCTCGAAATACCGCTGCGGATAGTTGTCGGCGAAGAAAATGGTGAAGGTGGAGTTTCTCACGTCCCCGTCCAGCGCGACGATACGGTCGTCTGCGCCGATGACGTTCAGCGCCGCCCCGTATGCCCGGCGAGTGGAAAGGACTTTTTCTTCGACAGCCTGTTCCAGGCCGACGGCTTTGGCGGCCTCGGCCATCATGCCGGCTGAAAAGCCGCCGCGCGCAGGCCGAACCACCGGCGGCGGCGACGACAAGTGCTCAACACTGACGTCTTCGCCTTCGGCGACGCCCAGTTCGCCGGCCTTGGCGTCAAGGTCCGCAATGGCCGACTCCAATTGGTCGGATTTCAGCGGCTTGCCGTGGGAGTTCTCATCATGCAGGGCCGTTACGCCCCAGCCCTTGAGAGTTCGGGCGATTATCGCCAGGGGCTTCTCGCCCGCGTCAGCGGCCAGGGCCTCGAAAATTTTATCCCAGTTATGCCCGTCGATGGCGCGGACATCCCATCCGTAAGCCAGCAGTTTGGCCGCAAGCGCGTCGGGCGACTGCTGGGGCGAAACGTAGGCGTTCTGCGCCTGTCCGTTGCAGTTGAAGATGGCGCGGACGGCGGTGAGTTTGTGGTCCACGATGAAGTCGGCGGCCTCTGCGATCTGCCCCTCGCGCGCCTCGCCGTCGCCGCAGATGCAGTAGATTTTCTTGTCGAATCCGTCGAGCCTGGCCGCTGCTGCCAGACCGGCGGCGGTCGAAAGCCCCTGACCCAGCGAACCGGTCGCCGAATCAAAGAACGGAAACCCGATAGCCGGGTTCGGATGCCCGTCCAGGACCGAATCGGCCGATCGGAGCGTCATCGCGTCGTCGAATCGCAGTTCCGAAGGTCTGTCCGGCGTCCCAACCACCCCACCCAGGTCGCAGTAGGCGGCATAGACGACCGGCACGGCATGGCCTTCCGAGAGCACCAGCCGGTCGGCGGCGTTGTTCCACGGGTCTTTCGGGTCATATCGCATCGCGCGATACATCAAGGCCGATACAATGTGCACCAGCGACAGCGCCGTCGATGGGTGCCCGCTGCCGGCGTCGGTGCACATACGAACGATCTGCTTTGCAAGTTGGATTACCTTGCGGTCCAGGTCTTTATACTCTGCCACGCCATATCTCCAATATTCGTGAACTCACCAAAAAGACAACAGTATATGTCCCGCCCGATTGGGCGCGAGTCGATACCCTATGCGCAAACCCGCCGTAAGGCAAGATGATTATCGGCGCGGAATTGCCGGCGGTCCGTGTAATCCAAACACTAACAAGATATTCCCGGATCGCCGGAAGGGCTATGACGCTCGGCGCCGTTCACGGCATGTTCCCGGCTCCCCGGATGCCGGGCGACGATGCCGGGCCGGGCCTGTCGGAATTATTCCCGGACGGCTTCGCCGTTGAATAGTACATGTTCGCAAGTTTAAAGTGGCGCTCCAGCGTGGAAAAGAACTTCGGCGAAACAATGGCTCGTAACATGAACCGCCCGGCTTCGTTGGAATATGCAGACTTACCGGCCTCGTTGGCCGCATATACCCGGTAGAGAAACTTTACGCCTGCGGCGGCATCCTTGTCGATGAAGTATTCCGAATCCGGTGCAACCCGCCCGATTTGCTCGTAACGACCTCCTTCGGCATTTGCCCTCTCCACCACGTAGGCCGTCTCGTTGTTCGAATTGTCATGCCACGCCAGATGTGCATCCGTCCCCGCCGAGAAAGCGACAAGCAGGCTCGGTCGATTGGGCCTGAGGCGTGTGGAATCACCCGCTTCCGCGATCCTGTAGGTCCCGTCGCCGAGCGACAGTCCGCGGAAAGAGGCGGCTCCGTCCCGCGCGGTTTCGGCCTTGATAACGCTGCCGGCGGCGTCCCGCAGAACGTACCTGACGCCGTCGGTTACATTCCTGTGCTCAATCCGCCAGACCGGCCCGCCGCCGAGGTTTTTGATCTTCCTTACTTCAAACTCTACAGCGCGGTCAGTCCGGTCGGTGATCTTTACGCTCGTGCACTTTGCGTAAAACGAGATGGCTTTTCGCCCCGGGCTGCGCCGCATCGCCTCGCGGGAGTATTCCTTCCCGCCGACAGACTTGACGCGATAATAATAAACCGCCCGCCTCAAAAGCCCCTTGTCCCGGTACAAACTGACTTTGGGCTTCAGGGTCGCAATAACGCGGTATCGGCCATTCCTGCCTGCTTTTCGTTCCAGGATAAAACCGGCCTGACCGTTTGAGGGGTCATCCCAGCGGACGTACGCCTCCAGAGCGGAAGATGCCAGCACAAGTGAGTTGCCGGGCGTGCCAGGCCGGCCAGGCCTTTCAACCTTCACCGATATCCCGGCTCCTTTGGTCTCCAGTTCCCGCACCCAGGCGCCGTCGTCTTTGGAGATGCTTTTGCCGCCGCCGGCGCGAACCTTGACGGGGCCGTTTTCCTTCTGAAGGCTCACGACAAGCGCGCCGGTGGGCGGGTCCTCAATAACAGTGCCCACGCACGGGCCACCCCAGTTTATCAGGTTGTATTTGCCGACGGCGTCGTTCGAAAAGACGTTTTTCTCCGTCGCCCCATACTTGGGGTGGTTAATAATATCCACGCTGCTTGCCACGCACTGCCTGAACGCATTCCCGCTCGAACTGTATAATTGAATTTGATGCCGCCGGCCTCCGGAAGCAAAACACCTCTCGACGATATTATCCTTTACTTGGAAAAGAGTGATGCTCTTGTAGTGAAAATTAGAGACACAGTCGAGGATGTAGTTGTCGTGCGAGTTCTGATTGTGCAGGAAGATACCGTTATCGGGGGTGTTCTGAACCAGACAGTTCTCAACAAAGTTGTGGTGAACCAGTGTGTGAAGGTCGATTCCACTGTGATTGAGCGAAGTGTAGGATGCATTGCTCCTGAGCGTATTGTGATGTCCGGACATCGTTACCCAGAAATTGTTCCATTTCCCGAGGTATATCTCGGTGTTCGTTACCAGGCAGTTATCCGGTTTGGGAGCGAGATACAGGGAAAAATGATTGTAATACAGCGTGCAGTTGTCAATAACGTTACCGGATCCTATTTCCATACCCCTTGCGCAGAGAGAAACCATACAGCCCGTAACCACGTTGTTCCCCTCGCCTGCGATGCGAATACCCCGGTAATAACCGCTTACCTTGATGTTCTTCAGCGTGATGTAACTGCGCCGCACTATGGAAATACCCGTTCCCAGGCTTCTGTGGCCCTTGGCTTTTCCCTTGCCGGCGAGTTCCGGCAGGCCGTCGTATCCCTCGAAGACGATAGGTTTGTCTTTAGTCCCGGAGTTTGCTACGACGACGTGCTCGCCGCCGTAGTTGCCGGCCCTGATCTTGACCGTATCGCCCGCGGCGGCGACCTTGGCGGCGCAGGTGATCGTCCGCCAGGCGGTTTTTTCGGTCAGGCCGTCGGCAGAATCGCTCCCCGAGACCGAGACGTAAAACGTCTTTCCTGTCGCCACGCTGTTTTCGCCATAACCAGCGGCTACAATCAGGATTATCGCCAGTGCGGCTAATCCTGTTTTCACTATTCCTTCTTTCCTTTCCGTTTTCAATTACGAATGCCCTTTTTTACCTTCGCGGCGTGACCACGGCGTCCGGCTTGCCCCGTTATTGTTCCCAGGGTTCCGGGTCGGACCGCAGCGCTTTCGGCAGGCCGAGGACCTCCGCGCAGATAATCGCCGTTCTTGCAGCCTTCGGGTTGGAGAGGTTCAGTCGGATTTTCGGCTTTTCCCCGGAGGGGGTCTCCGCCGGCGCTGTTTCGGGGCCGATGCCGAGCTTCAGGGCTTCGATGTGCACGAGCCTGCGTCCGCGACCGGTCTGTTCGGCCAGGAGATGCTGCCTGACCTTGCGGACCTCTTCACGGACGCCCTGGGCAAGTTCGGCGCGGGCGGGAGGCGGCGGGGGTTTGGCCTTCGTCGCCACCGCCGAGTGGAGCGCGACGACCTGTTCGGCCGCTGTAGGCCGACGGCGAGGCGGCGGCGCCTCATGCGGCGAGCTCACCTGCCGACGCTTGGCCTCGGCCACCTTGCTATCGGCCTGATCGACCTGCTGCTTCTCCTGGGCCTTTTTGATTAGATGCCCAACCAGGCCGATAACCATCATTACGACCAGGATAAGGATGTTGACCAGACCGCCGTCGTCATCGGCCGCGGCTCGACTGAGCTCGCCGCCCTTCGGCAGGCTCAGGGCGGCCCTGAGCAAAGTCGAAGGGCCGAAGCCCAACAGATTGTGCCATTGAAAGGTCATTTGGTCCGGTGATTATTTCTTCTGGCTTTCTCCGCCGGTCGGTCCGCCGCCGATGTTATTGCGCATCTGCGTATCGGACTGGATGTTCTTCATGCGGTAATAGTCCATAATTCCCAGGTGCCCGGAACGGAACGACTCGGCCATAGCCAGGGGTATCTCGGCTTCGGCGAGGACGACCTTCGCGCGGTTTTCCTGTACGTTTGCCTTCATTTCCTGCTCGCGCGCCATCGCCATTGCGCGGCGTTTTTCAGCCTCGGCCTGGAAGCGGCGTTTATCGGCTTCGGCCTGGTCTGCCTGCAACTTCGCGCCGATGTTCTCGCCAACGTCCACGTCCGCGATGTCGATCGAGAGTATCTCGAAGGCCGTTCCGGCGTCCAGACCCTTGTCCAGCACCTGCTTGGAGATGTTGTCGGGATTCTCCAGGACGCTCTTGTATGTATCGGACGAGCCGATGGTCGTAACGATACCCTCGCCGACGCGGGCGATGATCGTCTCCTCGGTGGCGCCTCCGACGAGGCGGTCGATGTTGGCGCGGACCGTTACGCGGGCCTTGGCCTTGACCTGGATACCGTCCTTGGCGACCGCGTCGATGGACATCTTCCCACTGGCCGGGTTGGGACAGTCGATGACCTTCGGGTTGACCGACGTCTGAACGGCTTCGAGTATGTCTCTGCCGGCAAGGTCGATGGCCGTAGCCGTCCTGAACGTCAGTTCGATGTTGGCGCGGTTTGCGGCGATAAGGGCGGTGATGACGTTCGGAACCCGCCCGCCGGAGAGATAATGGCTTTCCATCTCGCGCGTCGTTACCTCAAGACCCGCCTGAACGGCGCGAATCTTGCTCAAGACGATCACGCGAGGATCGACTTTCCGCAGGCTCATTCCGATCAGTTCGCCCATCCCGACCTTAGCGCGGGCGAAGAGCGCCTGAATGTACAACGCGAAAAACTTCAGAACAATCACGAAGAACACCAGCGCAATCAGCGCCAGAACGATAGCCACTACCCAAACCGCTTCTAATGCCAACATGCTACTACCCCTTTCATAAGAAAAACCTGTTTTATAAACGACTTATCCGATCCGGCCTTATCTTACGCCTTCGGCGACAATTCGCAAGGGACGACTCCGTCAGGAGGCGGGTCCTTTCTCTTCCCGCACCACGACGTCGGCGCCGCCGGCCTTAATTATCTTTACAGTCGCGCCTTTTTCGATGAATCCCGACTCGGCTGTGGCGATGATGCGTTTGTGATCAACCCGGACAGCGCCGCTGGGGCGCAGGGGTGTTTCAGCCACCGCCGCAGCGCCCACGAGCGATTCCAGTTCGGCGGCGTCCGGCGTGCCCTCGCCGGGGCCTTTTTTATCGACACGGAGTTGCAGAATGCGGCCGACGGCGGTCTTCGGCAGGTATTTAATCATCGCCCAAAGATACGCCGGGACGGCGAACGCCAGCACCACGATCATCACGACCCCGAAAGTCGGACTGATACCGAAGCACAGGTACACCGCTCCCGCCAGGCACGCAATCGCCGTGAACGCCAGCAGCCCAAACGTCGGCGTGCAAACCTCCACGGCAAACAGCAGTAACGCACAAAACAACAACGCGATAATCAGTAATATCGTACCGGTCATTAGTCTCCCACCACTATGGAGAACAGCTGAACTGCGTTTCGGCGCAGGACCTTATTAGCCGATTTAATTAAATAATATCTGTTGAGGATTACTTCTTTCATAGCCTATTTTTCCCCTTTCAAGAGGTGAAATATTCACGACTGCTCCATGATTTATGAAAACATCATAAAATTTATCATAGTTATCACCCCAATAAATCATTGCGCAGGACATTGGAGCGCCTTTGCCGCCGTTTTTACCATTCTCAAGAAATCTCAGCCGCGTATCATATAAAAAACATATTGCAGCCGCCTTGCCAAACACACTATTTTTCCAATGACCCGTATTCGTTGCAACAGGCACAAGCGCTAAGACTTCTGAACCAGACATCTTATGTGCCTCTGCACATCTAGCCAACCAATGCCGAATGGTCGTTCCATTTCCCTTATTAATTCCATAAGGAGGATTGACATATATTGTTGGATAATCCCATGATTCTCTCAATCCGTCATGTTCCGGTAATATATATTCAACTTCTGCATCTACTATAGAACACTTACTCGAACATGGATCCAAAGCGATCTTTTCTCCAAATACTTCCTTTACCGCATCAACGTACTTTTGCGGAGTCCCCCAATCTTGACTTCCCGTATTTATCTTTCTGCCAGCGGTCATTTACAGGATTTCCTCCCACGATTTTGACTTCAATCTCTTTATTTCATCTTTCACCTGGCGGATATTACCGGCAGGAGGCGCAATTACATTGAACCATCTTTCTATACGCTTAATATTTTCGGAAAAATACTTCTTGAGAGCCTCGCTTGCATTAAAGTTTATTTGAACCTTCGTGAATTGATTTTTCTTCTTGTCGGCAGAGTAACTTGCAAGAAATGCTTTCCTCACGTCTTCATATTCAGGCAACGGGTTTAATATCAAATCCCCAATAAACTCTGTCATACCAAAATCGCTAAGAAAGATTAACCAATCATAAGACTGCGCCAATACCTTAAGTTCTTTATTGTGATCTTTCGATGTAAACCAATTACCATGGTTGCTGACAACCCCAACCGTCAGAATAAAATGTTCCAATAATTCAGCATCATCGGAATTAACAACCTTCGCAAGTAATTCATGATACGGCTCTGAATAAAGGACGTTTTCCCCCCTATAAATGACGCCGTATAATTCACCATTATTGAGTCTGACTTTCTGTAAGGAGGAAACACATCGAGCAACATACGCTCCTTGTTTTGCCTTCTCGATTGTCTGAGGCCCTTTTTTAGTTCCCTCTTCTACGCCGACTCTTTTACATTCAAATATGGCAAACGGCCTATTGCTTTGCTCGACAACAGAAACAATAATTTCTTCATCAGTCTTCCGTCTGATGGAAGCGACAAGATACGAATTATCACTCACCGCTATCGTACATGCATTTCTCAATACACCATCTTTTGAAAGCAGATTGTTACTGGTCTTCTCAAAATACGTTATATCCAATCCAGTCTCCAGCGCTTTCAAAATCCTGCCTGCTGTTACGGAAGAGCCGCTATTGGTAATCCGAATCTTATATTCATTCAGAACCGGATGAAAGGAATACTCAACATTATGTGTAATATCGGGATTGCCGTACTCGGGTATTCTCTTTTCAATGGAGACAGTGCTATCCAACTTCCACGCTTTGAGAAGATAGAATGTAATTATTTCAACAATAGTACCCAATGCTCGTCCGGCAGCCTTTTTCGAGTCTTTGGCGTAGTGAAACACATCTTCGGTCAATGCTTTTTGCAATTGATCAACTGATTCGTATTTCATAACTACTTCCGCTTCTTTTTATATTGGCTAACTTCTGGATATTCAGCCTTCTTTGCCGATGCCCAACTCGCCACGCACATACGAGAGCGTAACTCCTTTCATTGCTCTCATGTTACGCCTTTGTCTCAACCACGACCCGGTTGCCTTCGTTGCGGAGGACGACGACTTCAGCGCCGGCCTCGATGAAGGCACCGTCCGCGACGGCATCGACAAGCCGCCCGTCGATGCGGACCTTTCCGACAGGCCGGCAGGTCTGCGTAACTTCTCCGACCTGGCCTGGACGGACATCGAGTATCGGCGCATCTTCCGTGGTCGGCGCTGTCAGCGAGCCTTCCGGCGCAGCCAGCACAAGCCGTCCGGCGATCGGGACCTTCGGCAGGAACCGCGCGAGGGCCGCCGCAGTAACCGTAGCGGCCACAAACGCCGCCATCATCCACAATACGCCCGTCTTGAGCATCTCCCACGCCCCTTCGGTGTCAGGCCAGGGAAATTCCGTCGGCGCGTTGTCCACCATCATCGCCAGAAGCGCCGCGACGCAGCAGAGCAAGCCCGCGACGCCCGCGACGCCGAAGCCGGGAATAAGAAACACCTCCACCGCAAGCAGCGCCACGCCGATAAAGAACAGCGCTATCTCCCACCACTGCGCCAAGCCGACAAGGTAATGGCTGCCGAAGATTATCGCAAAGCAGACGATCGCAGCCGCTCCGGCGCCGCCGAAGCCGGGAGTGTGAACCTCTGCATACGCGCACAACAGGCCCACAAAGAACAGAAAAGCCATCACCGGCGCTGAGGTGAGAAACTCAACCAGTTGCTCCGACCAGGTGTCGCTCAAAACCACCGGCCCGGCGGTGATGTTGTAGGCGCTCTTGAGATTGAGATAAGGATCAGCGGCAGGGGCTTTGAGACGGCGCGATGCAAAGCGGTACTTCAGCGCCTCGGAGGTGTTCATCGTCAGCAGTTCGCCTTCCCTGACGACGACCTGAAGCAGTTCCCACTCGGATGTCGGTTTGGAAGGCCCGGTGGCCAGCCCCGGCGGGATTTCCACCTTGCCGAGCCATTCTCTTTTCAGCACATATTGCAGTTCGCGGGTGATGCGGTTGCGGACCTTCCAGACCTCAATGTCGAACGAGACCATGCTCATCGCCAGCGCGATCGGATAGCCGTTGCGCCGGGCCGAATCCCGGAACTCGCTGCGGAGCGGGCTTTCGACCTTCTCGCGCAGGACGCCTTCCAGTTTTCCTCCGACGGCGATCGGGGCGCAGTCGCCAAGCGTAGCGCTCGGCGTCATTACTATCTCATCGCACGCCAGCGCTATAAGGGCCCCGGCGGATATTGCATCCGTGTGGACGAAACAAACGGTGTAGATGTCCTGAAGGTCCTTCTTGATTATCTCGGAGATGTCCAGAGCCGCGACTACCCCGCCGCCGAAGGTGTCCATGTCAAAGATGATGAGCTGGGCGTGTTCCTTCCGTGCGGCATGGGCCTTTCGCCGAATGGCCCTGGTTGTCTTGGGCGTAATCGGCTCGCGGATCGGAATGATGAAGGCGTTTGTGATTTTCTCCGGCAGCGGCGGGTGCTTAACCTTCGGCCGGGCGAACCACCCGTCGGGCGTGATAAGTCGGTCGCCTTCAATGCGGACTGTCGCGGGTTCAGTTGTCGTCGGGCGGGTCGTTTTTACCGGCCGGCCCGGTTGGGTCTGCGGCGTCCGCGAAAGGGCGAACTTCGCCCACTTGCCGACTTCGGCGACCGGATGGGCCTGGAGTTTAATCAACGCCGACCGAGCGGCTGGGTAACTGTTCATCCGCCCCAGAAGGTTAATCGTAACGAAGATGCCGCCAGCCTTGGCCTCGCCGGCATCGTGAACGTTTTCAGCCTGGAGTTCAAGCCGGGCCGCGAGGAACTTCACCGCCTCGGCGCCGCGCGCGACAACAGCCATGGCGGCAACCTCACGCGTCTGAACGTCGCCGGAAGTATAAGCCATTCGCGCCGCCTCGTAGAGTCGCTCAAGCGAAGGGCCGGACTGCTCCGACATCCCGACAGAACAGACCAGCGCCAGCGCCGCAACGGCGATAACCGCACGTCGAATCCCGCTCGCGGAAATCCTTTTTCGCACCAAAGACATATGTTCGTGTTCTCCTGTTCTCCCGTGATCCCGCTGTTTCATTCTAAACCCAACCGCCCCGCCGGGCAACCTTTACAGTCTAATCTTGCTTCTAATGCTATGATGCTCCTATCATCTCCAACCGAAATTGTAACAGAATTCTTCAAAGGAGATTCGCCCGTGCCGCACAAAGAACTGCTGATCCCCGTCCGCAAATGCCGGGGGCTTTCCGGCTCGTTCGCCTTAGGCCGGTCGGCGGTCCTGCAAAGCGAACACGAATCAGACCGCCTGCCGATGCGGCAACTGCGCGAGGACCTGTCGGGACTGGGCGTTCGCGCCCGGCTGGGACGCTCGGCCAAGGTTGCCGACGTGCGAATCGTACGCGACAAGCAGATTAAAGGCGACGAGGCATATCGGCTGACCATTCGACCCGACGGGATCGAGATACTCTCCGCCGGCGACGCCGGGGCCTATTACGCCGTACAAACGCTCCGCGAACTGCTGATAATCCACGGCAAGGCCCTGCCGGCGATGCGGATCGACGACGAGCCGGACTTCGCCCGCCGGGGCGTCTATCACGACTGCTCACGCGGAAAGGTGCCGAAGATAAACACCCTCCGGGCGCTAATAGAGCGCCTGGCCCGCTGGAAGGTCAACGAACTCCAGTTGTACGTCGAGAATGTCTTCACCTTCGCTTCCCATCCGGCCATCGGGCGCGGTTACAGCCCGTTCACGCCAGCCGACATCCTCGCCATTCAGGCGCATTGCAGGAAGCATCACATCCGCCTCGTCGGGTCGCTGTCGAGTTTCGGGCACATGGAAAAAATACTCGCCCTGCCGGAGTACCGGCCTCTGGGCGAACTGCCGGGCCACCACAGCCACCCCGGCGGGACAACGCTCTGCCCCGGTGATCCCGGCTCAATCAAACTCGTGCGGGAGATGTACGCCGAATTCCTCCCGCTCTTCGAGGCGACCGACTTCAACGTCTGCTGCGACGAGCCGTGGGAACTCGGCAAAGGACGAAGCAGGAAGCGGGCCGAGAAAACCGGCGTCGGGCGAGTGTACCTTCAGTTCGTCCTGAAGATTCACAAACTCTGCCGCAGGCACGGCAAGCGGATGAACATGTGGGCCGACATCGTCCTTGACCACCCGGAAATCATCCCGGACATCCCCAAAGACATCGTAATGCTCAACTGGGACTATTACCCTGAAGCCCGGAACATGCGGCGGACGCATGAAATCTCCGACGCCGGCCTGGCGGCGCTCTGCTGCCCCGGCACGAACGGCTGGGGGTCGCACGGCACGCGGATGGACCAGGCCGTCGCCAACGTCGCCAGATTCGCCCGCATCGCCAAACGACATGGCGCTGAGGGCCTGCTCAATACCGACTGGGGCGACCACGGGCACCGCAACAGCCTTGGCGTCAGCCTGCACAGCCTGGCCCACGGGGCAGCCTGCGCCTGGGCCGGTAACATGGTGGATCACCAACGCTTCACAGAACGGTTCTGCCGGCACGCCTTCGGCGACCGGGCGGGCAAACTCGCACCCGCATTGCGCATCCTGGGGGCCGAGCCGGGGTACTATCTCTATAATGCACTCGTAGAACCGTTCGAGACGAAAAAATCCACCTCTCTCGGCGGCGAACTGGGAACGCCTCCGCGGGTTATCAATGACCCGAAGATCAAGGCCGCAAACCTTCGGCGGCGGCTGGAGGAGGTCAAGGCCCTGCGCATACCAAAAATCACCGTCGCCGACGAGTTCGAGGCGATCGCGCTGGATGAGTTCGACCTGGCCCGGCGGATGGACCTGCTGGCATGCAGGCGGATGCTGACAGGCAGGGACATCCACGCCGGAAAGAGCATCCCCGCCCGCACACTGCGCAGCCTCGCATGCGAAATGCGGGAAATATCGAAAGATTTCGCCCGCCTGTGGCGCGCCCGCAACCGCCCGAGCCGCCTCCGCGACAACCTCGCCGCCTTCAGCCGAAC
>DAOWOP010000261.1 GCA_030642005.1 Planctomycetales bacterium | reverse complement strand
CCTTGAAAACGATGTCCGTAACCTTGTTGCGCACGGACGAAAGCATGTCCTCGAATTGACGGAAGCCTTCCCGCTTATAGACGATCCGCGGGTCCTGCTCGGCGTAACTGCGAAGCCCGACGCCGCTACGGAGATGATCCATCGCCAGGAGGTGATCTTTCCACGATGAGTCGTAGATTTGCAGCAGGACGAAGCGTTCCAGTTCGGTCAGTTCACGTCTGATGAAGGCCCGGCCTGTATCGGTCAGCACTTGGCGGATGTCGGGGTCGGCTAAGTCGGCTTCGGAGATGTCCGAGTCGAAACGTTTTTTGCACCATTCGATTATTTCGGGATACTTTTCCGCCCCGTCGCCGTTCAGGCCTGCAAGGAACGCCTCAACAATGCGGGTGAGTTTCTCGCCGGCGAGGAAATCCTCGCCCAAGGCGACAAGGTCGTCGAGCAACTGATCGATGGACTTATCGGCCAGTTTTTCCGGGTCCCAACCGGCGTCGAATTTCCGATTGGCCCAGTCGCACAGTGCACCGGCGGCATAGACGTTATCGGAGCCGGCCTTGCCGACCGTTATGTCGATGGCGTACTGGCATGGGTATTCAATCTCACGCCGAAGATACGCATCCTCGACGGCGCGGGTTATTTTTTCTTCGGCTGCCTGTAGTTCGTCGGCGGGCAGTTCATCGGGGAGCATCTCCACGCCGAACTTGTTCCGCACGGATTCAGCCAAAGCCCGGACGGCGAAACCGTCGGTAAGGAACCGCTGAAGCGGCGTCAGGTCAATCGAGTCGATATGCGTCGTCGCCGCTTCGGTCAGGGCCTGTTCGATTTCGTCGGAGTCCATCCGGCGAAGTTGGTTCTGGGAGATGTTGACCTTGAACCGGCTCATCGCCCAGGATGAAAGTCCTCGCAGGTCCCAGTCCTTCCGGTCGATTGACTCGTCGGCATATTCGCCGAGCGTTACGTTGATGACATTGGCTGCTTCCTCGGCGGTCCGGCTGCGAAGGTCGGCCTCGACGGCGGGAAAATCCTCGACCGTCTCGCCGCGAATCTGGTCGGGTCTGATGGGCATATCCAGATTGTGCCGGACCCATTCAGCCATGCATCGCTGGGGATAATTGCCGGCGAGGTAGTCGGCCACCGCGTCGCTGATCGTCTCGCCGATCATTTCGCGGATGATGCTTTCGATGTCCCGCCCGGCGAGTATCTGCTGGCGGCGCGAGTAGAAGTACCGCCGCTGATGGTCCATCACCTCGTCGTATTCGAGCAGGTTCTTGCGGATGTCGAAGTTTCGCTGCTCGACCTTCTTCTGAGCGCGACCGACGCCCTTGCTGATTTTTTTATGTTCGATAGGCTCGCCTTCCTGAAGCCCCAGCCAGCCGAGTATTTTCAGCGTCCACTCGCCGGCGAAGATAGCCATCAGGTCGTCCCGCAGCGACAGGAAGAACCGGCTGGAACCGGGGTCGCCCTGCCGGCCCGATCGTCCGCGCAACTGGTTGTCGATTCGCCTGGCTTCGTGGCGCTCGGTCCCGACAATATGCAGCCCGCATGGCACGTCGTCCACGCAGTCGCCCCTGCCCCGGCGGGGAAAGGACGGGTCGATCTTCGGCTTGAAACAGTGCGAGCAATTCGTGGCGGCGTCGTAC
This sequence comes from Planctomycetales bacterium, assembly GCA_030642005.1. Lineage (GTDB taxonomy): Bacteria > Planctomycetota > Phycisphaerae > SM23-33 > SM23-33 > JAUWNJ01. Next base: position 1,307 of record DAOWOP010000261.1, on the reverse strand, counting down.
TCCGGGCAGTGGATGCAGCACTTGGTCGAGCCGGGAGGGAAGAGGTCCTGCATCTTGGCGCCCAGTTCGGCGAACCTTTCAGCCGACGGCGCCTTGCACGTATCGAGCACCACGCCGGGGCCGAGTTTGATGTCCGTGCCGCGACCGGCCATGTTGGTGGCGATCGTTACGTTGCCGACCATCTTCTTCGAGCCGTGCTTCAGCGGGCTTTGCCGCCCCGCCAGCATGACGATGTCGGCCTCGCGTGCGGCGTTTTCAGGGCGGGCGTTGAGAACCTCGTGCGCGATGCCGTAGGTCCGCGTCAGCATCTCGCTGAGCAGGTCGGACTTCTCGATACTCGTCGTGCCGACCAGTACGGGCCGACCCGCCTTCGAGTAGGTGTTAATTTCCTCGACAAGCGCGTGATATTTTTCTTCCACCGTGCCGTAGATGCGGTCGTTATAGTCCATGCGGTTGACGGGGCGGTGCGTCGGAACGGAAATTACGTCGAGTTTGTAAATCTTCATGAACTCTTCAGCCTCGGTCATCGCCGTGCCGGTCATGCCCGCCAGTTTCCCGTAGAGTTTGAAGAAATTCTGAAGCGTGATTGTCGCGAGTGTCTGGTTTTCCTCCTTTACGGTAACTCGTTCCTTTGCTTCGACGGCCTGGTGCAAACCGTCCGACCACTGGCGCCCTTCCATCAGCCGGCCGGTGAACTCATCGACGATGATGACATCACCGCCCTGGACGACGTAATCCTTGTCCCGCTCATAGACGACGTGCGCTCGAAGCGACTGGTCCAGCAGGTGAGGCCACTCCATGTTAGCCCCGACGTAGAAACTGCCGATACCGGCGACATCCTGTGCGGCGCTGACGCCTTCGTGCGTCAGGTGGGCGGACTTCTTGTCGAGTTCAACCTCGTAGTATTTCGTCAGGCCGGCGACTTCACCCTCGGTGCGAGCAAGGTCCGCACGGGCCTGGCCCAGTTTTTTGGAGACCGATTTTTTCTTCTCGCCACCAACTTTGGACAGTTCGCCTTCGAGCGCCCTGGCGGACCTTTTGAGACCTTCAAGGCGCCGGTCGGCCTGCTTGTAAGAGCGGTGGCGTTTGATTATTTCCCTGGTAACGGCATCCGCCTTGTTGTAGCGCTGCACGTCGCCGAGGGCGGGACCTGAAATAATCAACGGCGTCCGCGCCTCGTCGATGAGGATGTTATCCACCTCGTCAACAATGGCGTAATCGCGAACCTGCTGGACCTGCTCTGCCGGCGACAGTTTCATATTATCGCGGAGGTAGTCGAAGCCGAACTCGCTGTTGGTGCCGTAGAT
>DAOWOP010000151.1 GCA_030642005.1 Planctomycetales bacterium | reverse complement strand
TGCTGAAGGCTGATTGCTGAACGCTTTGGGGCAATGTCTGACTTTTCAGACAGAGCCAAGCGCCGGGTGGCATGTTTTCGCCCGTAGCGCAGCGGAGGGCGTAAGCATGTTGTGGCGCGAAAAACATGCCCATCCGCTCCGCGTGAGGGCATGGCGCCCGGCTTTAATCGGGATAAATTATGGGTGTCCAGAAAGCGAGCAAATCGAAGCGTTTGCTTTTTTCATGGCTGACGCTGGCGGCTGTTGCGGTCCTTTCGGTTGTCATCTGGCGGGCGGAGGTTGAGTATCACGGCTGGGAGGGGCTGCGTTGGATCGGTTATTTCCACTTGGCCATACCTGCCGGCGCGATCCTGTTCGTGGCGTGGGTCATGGTGGTCAACGGCGGCCTTTCCCGCACTCGCAGAATCGCCATGGCGATTGCTCTCGGCGTTACCATGACGTTTGTGTACGCTGTTACTCGCTGGAGCATGTCTCAAATATATGGCCGGTCTGCGATTCCTTACATTCCGGGGCCGGTGGAAAGAACTGTCAAGGAATTAGCCTATCTGTGGTTTTACCTGATGCCGTTCTGTTTCGCCGCCCTTGCCCATACTTTTGGCTTGCGAGTTACGTTTTGGCGATTTACGTCGGTCTGTCTGGTGTTTGCCGCCTCGGTTCCCGTGTCGGTCTTTCTGCTGGCTGTAACAGAACATCCCGGCGCGCCGGATTTCATCCACACAATCAAGAGCGGCTTTATTATACCTTTTCTTGTCGTAGCCTTCGGTATCCTGTTTCTGCCTCGCCGGGAGACACAGGTGTAGAAGATGCAAAGTCCCGCATTTGCTCTTTCAGATAACTGTGTTGGGTGGTAAAATACTGGGGAAGGAGTTTGACTGTGGGTATGTTTCAAGTCAGGGTGAAGGTCGCCAATCCGGCTGATCCGGAGCGGTTCTTTGAAGAGGATTTCTGGGTCGATACCGGTGCGCTGTATAGTTTTGTGCCGGAGAATCGGCTGGAGCAGATCGGCCTGGAGCCGATTCACCATCGTGAGTTGATTCTGGCTGATGGGCGGCGGGACCGTCGGCTGCTCGGCGAGGCGCTGTTCACCATCCCCGAACTGGGCGAGACGCTGACCTGCCCGGTCATTTTCGCCCCGACCGAATCGCTGTACCTGCTGGGCGCAACTGCGCTGGAAAACTTCGGCGTCGCCGCCGACCCGACCACCAGGCATCTCAAACCTATCCTCGGCATCATCGGGGGCTTCCTGGCGTCGAATTCATAAACTACCCAATATCGCCATTGCGAATCAGCAGGTGGCGAGGTTGTTGTCATAAACAAACGAATGTACACGAACTTCGACCTGGACGTTGGCGAGTCGGCTGTCTTTGAGTTGCCGGACGGCTCAAAGAAGACCGTTACGCTGATCGACGTGAGCGAGCCGCGCTGCAAGGTGCGCGGCGTCATCCGCAAGCCGATGGTAACGGTTTGACGGCGACGGCGCAAATGAAAGTCGAGCAAGGGAGACGGCACTTTGAAGGCTCTGGTGCTGAAAGAATACAACCGGCTGGAATACGAGGATGTGCCCGTTCCGCAGATCGGGCCGACCGACGTATTGATCGAAGTGAAGGCCTGCGGTATCTGCGGCAGCGACGTTCATGGCATGGACGGCAGCACGGGCCGGCGGATTCCGCCGATTATCATGGGCCATGAGGCTGCCGGGGTAATCGCCGAGGTCGGCGCTGACGTTACCGGCTGGGGCGCCGGCGACCGCGTAACCTTCGATTCAACAATCTATTGCGGCGAGTGCGATTTCTGTCGCCGGGGGCGGATTAACCTCTGCGGCAGCCGCCGCGTGCTGGGCGTTTCGTGCGACGAATACCGCTGCGACGGCGCGTTCGTTGAGTATATAGCCGTTCCGCAGCGTATCCTCTATCGCCTGCCCGATGGCCTGTCGTTCGAACATGCCGCTGTGGTCGAGCCGCTGTCGGTGGCCGTTCATGCTGTCGAGCGCACAGGTTTGGCGCAGAACGATTCGGCTGTGGTGGTGGGCGCTGGGATGATAGGGCTTTTGCTGGTCCAGGTTTTGCGAGCGGCTGGGTGCGGCGCCGTTGTCGCTGTGGATATCGAACAGAACAAACTGGACCTCGCCCGAAAACTCGGAGCCGACCTCGCCGTCAGCCCCGACGCCTGCGACGTGCTGGCAGAGGTTGCCGAATACACCGGCGGGCGCGGCGCCGATGTCGCCTTTGAGGTCGTTGGTATAACGGCGACAGTCAAGACCGCCCTGGCGTCCCTTCGAAAGGGTGGGATTTTGGCGCTGGTGGGCAACCTTTCGTCTGCCGTTGAACTGCCGCTACAGGCGGCGGTTACACGGGAGTTGACCATCTGTGGCTGCTGCGCGTCCTGCGGGGAATACCCCGCCTGTCTCGATATGATCGCGCGGGGGCAGGTCAACGTCGAACCTTTCATCAGCGCCGTTGCTCCGCTGGCTGAAGGGGCGGCCTGGTTTGAACGCCTGCGCAACAAGGAACCCGGATTAATGAAGGTTATCCTGACTCCGTAGGAAAAAGACTCCCATCCTCTTTTTCAAGGAGCGATAAATTATGGACAAGAACCTGTTCGATCTTACCGGCAAGGCAGCCATAGTTACCGGCGCAAGTCGGGGTCTGGGTCAGTACATGGCTCGGGCGCTGGCGAGGGCGGGGGCGGACCTCGTAATCACCAGCCGAAACCGCGACCGCCTCGAAGATTTCCAGCGTGAAATCGAGCGGCTGGGCCGGCGTGCCGTATCGGCGGAACTCGACGTGCGGGATTACGACAGTATTCAGCGTGCCGTTGAGGAGGCCTTTGCCGCTTATGGTAAGATCGACATCCTGGTCAACAACGCCGGATGCAACGTTCGCAAACTGGCGGTGGAGGTTACGTGGGACGACTGGAACCTCGTGCTCGATACCAACCTTCGCGGGCCGTTCTTCGTAGCCCAGGCGGTTGCGAAGAAGATGATCGCCCGCCGGTACGGACGGATTATTAACATCGGCTCGGTTACATGCGTGGCTGGCTATGCCGGGCTTGGTCCTTACTGCGCCAGCCGGGGCGGCATCCGGCAACTGACGATGAGCCTGGCCGACGACTGGGGCGTTCATGGCATCACTGTCAACTGCCTCGCGCCGGGCTGGTTCAAGACGGCCCAGAACGCGGTGCTGTACGAGAGCGCCGAGTGGGTTGAGTACATCTGCGACCGGATACCACTGAAGCGGCCTGGGCAGCCCCGCGACCTTGACGGGGCGGTGGTATTCCTCGCTTCCGACGCCGGCGAGTACATCACCGGCCAGACGCTGCTCGTCGATGGCGGCATCTCGACCGGCGCGACAAAAGCCACAATCTAGAGCATTCAGCGTTCAGCGTTCAGCAATCAGCATTCAGCATTCAGTTTCTTCCTTTGCTGATTGCTGAACGCTGATTGCTGACCGCTTTTTACTAATTGCCTGTCTGAAATAGTTTTCAGACAGAGCTTGGTAACCGGTAGCCCGGCGCTACCCATCGGCTACAAATCGAAGTACATGCAAAACTCGAACGGGTGAGGCCTTTGGCGGAGTGCGTCCACCTCGTTCTCGCGTTTGTACTTGATCCAATAATAGATCACGTCGTCGGTGAAGACATCGCCTTCCAGCAGGTAATTGTGGTCGGCCTCCAGTGCCTCCAGGGCTGCGTTCAGATCGACCGGCGCTGAAGCGATTGCGGCGTATTCCTTGGCGCTGAGGTGGTAGATGTCCTTATCGATAGGCCTGCCCGGATCGATTTCATTCTTGATTCCGTCGATGGCCGCCATCGTTATTGCTGAAAACGCCAGGTATGGATTGCAGGAGCAATCCGGGCATCGGAACTCCAGTCGCTTTGTCTTGGGGTTTTCGCTGTACATGGGTATTCGGATGGCGGCGGAGCGGTTCCGGCTTGAATATACCATGTTCACGGGCGCTTCGAAGCCAGGCACCAGACGCTTGTAACTGTTTGTCGTCGGGTTGGTGAACGCCAGCAGCGAAGAGGCGTGCTTAAGGATACCGCCGATGGCGTGCAGGCCCATCTTTGAGAATCCGGCATATTCGCCGCCAGCAAAGAGCGGCTTGTCGGACTTCCAGAGCGAAAAGTGCGTGTGCATTCCCGATCCGTTGTCCTGGAAGAGCGGCTTGGGCATGAATGTAACGGTCTTTCCGTACCTGGCCGCGACGTTCTTGGTGATGTACTTGTACAGCATCACCTTGTCGGACATGCGGATCAGCGTGTCGTACAGTATGGCGATTTCGGCCTGCCCGCCGGTGGCGACTTCGTGGTGATGCGCCTCGGCGGCGATCCCGCACTGCTGGAGAACGGCCATCATCTCCGAACGGATATTCTGTCCCTGATCGGCCGGTGGCAGCGGGAAGTAGCCTTCCTTGAGGCGGATCTTGTGGCCGAGGTTGTTCGGGTCGTCGCTGCCTCGGTTCCAGACGCCCTCGTTGCTGTCCACGTAGTAGTGCGCGCTGTTGATGGTCTGGTCGTAGCGAGCGTGGTTGAAGATAAAGAACTCCAGTTCCGGGCCGAAGTACGCCTTATCGGCGATGCCGCTTTCTTTTAGGTATGCCTCGCACTTCCTTCCGATGGATCGCGGGTCCCGGCTATATTCCTTGAAATTAAGCGGGCTTTTGACGTCGCAGATAAGCATCAGCGTCGGTCTGGTCATGAACGGATCGACCACAGCCGTATCGGGAACCGGCACGATCAGCATGTCCGATTCGTTAATCGCCTGCCAGCCCCGGATGCTGGAACCGTCGAACCCGAAACCGTGCGTAAAGCTGTCTTCGGTTACTTCACTGATTGGGACCGTCAGGTGCTGCCACAGGCCGGGAAAATCCATGAACCGAAGGTCCACAAACTCGATCTTACCGGCATGGTCCGTGCCGGGGAGGGGGACCTCTTTATTGCGAATAAAATCAACCACTTCAGCGGGCGTCTTAAACATCACTTTTCCTTCCATAAAAAAGTCTGAAAAATGACCTGCCTGCGACGGGGCAGCAGTTTATCGGCTGTCGGCAGACTGGTCAAGATAATTGCGGATTGCGGATTGCGGATTTCCTTTTTTTTTTCAAGTCCCTAGTCCCAAGTCCCTAGTCCCTGTTTTCAGTATTCCGGTAATGGCGCTCGACAAAACAGCCCCGGTTGCGCATAGTATGGCTCTGCTACAACGTATTGCGACAAGGAGACTAAACAGATGCGTGAAGAATCACTTGAGTTTCTAAAGGAATTGTTAACTACGCCAAGCCCGGCGGGATTCGAGTCTCGCGGCCAGAAGGTCTGGTGCGACTACGCCCGGAAATTCGCCGACGAGGTCCACACCGATGCCTACGGCAACGCTATAGCGGTGCTGAATCCTGGGGGGAATCCGAAGATTATGCTTGATGGGCACGCCGACGAAATCGGCCTGATGGTCAAGCATATCGACGAGAACGGCTTTATCTACTTTCAACGAGTCGGCGGGGTTGACCCGGCCCTGGTCCGCGGCAAGCGGGTCAACATCCACACCGACAAGGGGATTGTCCGTGGCGTTACCGGCGCAACCGCCATCCACCTTAGCAAGAAAGACAAGGGTGAACCCAAGGCCCCCAAGATGCACGAGTTGTTCATAGACATCGGCGCATCCGGCCGGAAGGCCGCCGCCAGGAAGGTCGCCGTCGGCGATCCGATTACATTCGCCGACGACTTCGAGGTGCTCAACGGGTCCGTGGCGGTTGCCCGCGCCTTCGATAACCGCGTGGGCACCTGGGCGGTAATAGAGGCGCTGCGCCTGGCGGCCTCGAAGCCGCAGCAGTTGAAATGCGCGATTTATGCGTGCAGTTCAGTCCAGGAAGAACTGGGCCTGCACGGCGCTGCCATGAGCGTCGCCAACGTCAGACCTGACGCCGCTGTCGCCGTCGATGTTACTCACGCGACCGATACGCCCGGCATCGACCTCAAGCAGCATGGCGAGGTCAAGTTGGGCAAAGGCCCGACCGTCAGCCTCGGGCGGGAAAACCACCCCGTTGTCGTCCAGCGGCTCCGGTCGGCTGCGAAAAAGAAAAAAATCAATCTCCAGATTGAGACCTTCAGCCTGACCGGGGGGACGAACGCGCTGGCGATCTTCAGCAAGCAGGGCGGCGTCCCGTCAGCCATACTCAGCATACCAAACCGCTACATGCACACCACCGTCGAGATGCTCGACCTGAAAGACCTGCAGCGCACCGCCGAACTGCTGGCGGGATTCTGCCTCGACCTGAAAAAAGGCGAACGGTTCAAGGTCAAAGTGTAGTAGCCGGTAGTCAGTAGTATGACAGCGCTACCTTCTCAATAGCCCCAGACGGGGCGGTCGTATTTAGCCCAGGGCGCAGCCGAAGGCAAGCCCTGGGAAAGGGATTTTCTTATTTTTAGCCTCGTAGAGGCGATCGTGTGCCTACGACCGCTCCT
>DAOWOP010000124.1 GCA_030642005.1 Planctomycetales bacterium | reverse complement strand
GTGCGATTTTTCCGTTCACGTTCGCGCGCGCAAACGTGGTCGCAAACACCGCGACCACGCCACCCCGTTACTACGGGCACCCGCGGCATCTACGCTGTGCTTCGACTTGCGCCCGTGGCTATTGCCAAACGCCCTAATGGGCTATGACGTTATCTGCGAAGCGAGTATCCATGATGTTACCCGCCTTATCCTGTTTTCAGTCGTCTAATTCAAGTTGCCCTGTCGGGGTGACGATGAAACAATCGGACTTTATAGTCTTTTCCTGGGTCGGATCGGGGCTTGCGGTTATGCGCCTTTCTCGCAGAGCAGGCGTGAGAGGATGGAGGTGCTGTATATGGCCAGGCATGCCCCGGCAGATGCCGTCAAGTCATCAATCGTTTCAGTTTTGTTATCAGCAGGACGACACAGGAAATCTGTCGGTCTGTTTTTGCTCCTGTTGATAGTCTCGGCAGCGGCCTGTCCGGCCTTCTGCGCCGATGGGGAAAAAACCGTCCGCATAGGCGTACTGGCCAAGCGCGGTCCCGAAAAGTGCATGGAAAAGTGGGGGCTGACTGCCAAATATCTTTCGGATAACGTTCCAGGCCATTCATTTCAGATTGTCCCGCTCAGTTACGGCGAAGTCGAGCCGGCCGTCAGAGATGCCAGGGTGGACTTCGTCCTGGCATGTCCTACTCAATACATAGGACTGGCGATCCTCTATGGCGCCAGCCCGATCGTAACGCTGAAGAACCGTCATTCCGGCGGCGTCGCCACAACCTTCAGGGGCGTGATCTTCTGCGGATCGGATCGTGAAGACATCAAATCGCTGACCGACCTGAAGGGTAAAAGATTCATGGCCGTCAGTAAGATCGCTTTCGGCGGTTGGCAGACGGCGTGGCGGGAGATGAAAGAAGAGGGCATTGATCCGCATAGCGACTTCAAATCGCTCGAGTTTGGCGGGACGCACGATGCGGTGGTCTATGCCGTCAGGGACGGCAAAGTCGATGCCGGAACGGTTCGCACCGGGACGCTGGAGAGAATGGCGGCCGAGGGGAAGATTCGCATTGAGCAGTTCCGTGTAATTCATGACCACGATCATGGCAAGGTGGATGAGGAGTTGCCTTTTCTCCACTCCACTCGCCCGTATCCGGAGTGGCCTTTCGCCAAGACCAAGGGCGCCTCGATAGAACTGGCCGAAAACGTCGCTTCAGCCCTGTTGAAAATGCCTCCCAACAGTTCCGCCTCCCAAGCCGCCAAGTGCGCCGGATGGACGATTCCCCTGAACTATCAGCCTGTGCACGAATGCCTTAAGGAACTCCGCCTCGGTCCCTACAAGAACTACGGCAAGGTAACGGCCGGGGAGGTCGCCAGGAAGTACTGGTATTGGTTGGTACTCGCCGTTGCGATGATGGCGGGGATGACGACGGCGACGGCATTCGCGATCAGATTGGGTCGTCGATTCAGGCAGGCGCAGTGGGAACTGAGGAGCGAGTTGACCGAGCGTAAGCGTGCGGAGGTGGCGATACGCAAGTCCGAAAGGCGTTTCCGCGACATTGCCGAGAGCATGTCCGACTGGATATGGGAAACCGACACCAACGGCGTCTATACCTACTGTTCCAAGAGCGTTCGTGACATCCTGGGCTACAATAGAAGGGATGTCGTCGGCAAGACGCCGTTTGACTTCATGGCGTCGGAAGAGGCCCGCAGGCTCCGCCCCAAGTGGACCGAAATCATCCGCCAGGGCTGCTTGTTCCGCAACCTGGAGAACTGGAACGTCACCAGTAACGGTCGGCGTGTCTGCCTGTTGACCACCGGCGCGCCGATCTTCAACGATGACGGCGTACTGATCGGCTACAGAGGTATTGATACCGACATTACCGCGCGTAAAAAGGCTGAAGCGGAACTTCGTCAGGCCAAGGAAACCGCCGAACAATCCGCTGTTGAGATAGCCCAGGCAAATAAGCAGTTGGAGACGGCGATCTGGCGCGCCAACGAGATGGCGGTTGCCGCCGAGACGGCCGACCAGACTAAGAGCGAATTCCTCGCCAATATGAGCCACGAGATACGAACCCCCCTGACGGCGATCCTGGGCTACTCGGAGTTGATGATGGACCCGGACCAGGATGCCGAGGAGCGAATGAAATGCCTGACAATCGTCCGTCGCAACGGCGAGCACCTGTTGATGCTGATTAATGACATACTCGACATTTCCAAGATAGAAGCCGGCAAGTTGACCATCGAATCCCGCCGGTTCAGCGTTCCGCCCGTAGTGGCCGAAGTCGTCAGCATGATGCGTGTTCGCGCCGATGATCGCGGTATCTCGCTGTCGGTCGAGTACACCGGCGAACTGCCTGAGCAGATCACCTCCGACGAAGCCCGCCTCCGCCAGGCGCTGATTAACCTCATCGGCAACTCCGTCAAGTTCACCGACACCGGCGGAGTGAAGGTGATCGTCTCATTTCTGGCGAAGTGGCGCAGCGATACGCCGGCGGTTGAGATTAAAGTCGTCGATACGGGTATAGGCATAGCGCCGGAAAATCTCCAGTGCCTCTTCGAACCGTTCACCCAGGCCGACACGTCAACCTCCCGTAAATACGGCGGCACCGGGTTGGGACTGGCTATTACCCGCCGAATAGCCGACCTGATGAACGGTGAACTGAAGGCAGAGAGCACGTTCGGCGAAGGAAGCACATTCACGATAACGATCCCGACAGGGGATCTGGAGGGTATTGATATGCTCGAACGACCCGCCGAAGCCGTTGTTCAGCAGTGCGGCAAAGTGCGACTGTCTTCCGACGCCCTGGCCGGCAAACGCATCCTGCTGGCAGAGGACGGCGAAGACAACAAGCGCCTGATTATGGTGATCCTGAAGAAGGCCGGCGCAGAGGTCGTCGGCGTCGAGAACGGGCGCCTCGCCGTCGAAGAAGCACAGGCCCATAAGTTCGACGTGATTCTGATGGACATGCAGATGCCGGAGATGGACGGTTACGAAGCCACCGCTTACCTTCGCAGCAAGGGTTACACAAGCCCGATAATCGCGTTGACAGCCCATGCAATGGCTTCCGACCGCGAACGGTGCATATCGGCCGGATGCGACGACCACCTCACGAAGCCCATCAAAAGGGAAAAGTTCATTTCCACCGTCGCTGAATATGCCGGCGCAGAAGGTAACGGACGAGCCGAACAAACCGCCCCAGCCGAAGCGCCCGCTTCGAAAGAGCCGGAGACGAATGACGCCGAGGTGATCTTCTCCGAATTCGCCGACGACCCTGACCTGGCCGGCATCGTCGATGATTTCATCACAGGCCTTTCGGCACGCATGGAAGCGATGCGGCAGTCGGCGGCCAACAGCGATTTTGAACGTCTTCAGCGATTGGCGCATCAACTCAAGGGCGCCGGGGGCGGTTACGGCTTCCCGATGCTGACCGATGCGGCAAAGGTGCTCGAAGACGCTGCAAAGGGCAAGGATATCGAAGCCGCCGGCATGGCGATAGGACGACTGGTGTCTCTGTGTGAGGCGGTCGCCCGCGGACTCGACGGCGCCAAGGTTGCCTAGGAGAGAAATGAGATGAAGGTTCTGATAATAGACGACAGTCCGGACGCGCTGGCTATCGCGAAGGCTCGGCTGAGCAAGGACGGCCTCGACATCATTTGCGCCGAGGGCGGAAGCGCCGGCCTGGATGCCGCACGCCGCGAAAATCCCGACCTGATCCTGCTTGACGTGGACATGCCGGACATGTCCGGCTTCGACGTTTGCAGGGAACTGAAGGGTAGCGCGGAATTCCAGATGGTCCCGGTCATTTTTCTAACCGGTTCGACCGACGTCAACGACAAGGTCAAAGGTCTGAACCTCGGCGCGGTCGATTACGTAACCAAGCCGTTCGACGCGTTTGAACTTCGCGCGCGTGTCCGGGCGGCGCTGCGAACGAAACACCTCCAGGACCTGCTGGTCAAGTACTCCCGGATCGACCCGCTGACGGAGTTGTGGAATCGACGTGCGCTGACGGACCACCTTGGGCAGGAATGGGCGAAACTCCAGCGTCACGGTACTCCCATTGCGTTCATTATGTCCGACATCGACCATTTCAAGCGCGTCAACGATACGTACGGGCACCGCATCGGGGACGAGGTAATCTGTCGGGTTGCCAATGTCCTCATCGAGAATTCCCGCCAGTCTGACCTGCCCGTCCGATACGGCGGGGAAGAGTTCGCCGTGCTTCTGCCGGACGAATCCGTCCAAAGCGCCGCCACCCTGGCCGAACGCTGCCGCGAGGAAGTCGAAAACATCCGCGTCGATGCCGGCGGAGAAAAAGTGTCCGTAACGGTCAGTTTCGGCGTTGCCGATACTGCCGGCCTGTCATCCCCCGAAGCCCTGATAGAATCGGCCGACGCCGCCCTCTACCAGGCCAAAAATACAGGTCGAAACCGCGTCGTTACCGCTCGCGCCGAACAGACTGTGGGCCGATCAACTTTGACTTGACCGGCGGTTTGGGCTTACACTCCACGGCGTGATGGAAGTAAGGCTGGCGAAAAAACTGGGTTTCTGCTTCGGCGTCGAGCACGCCATTCAGACGGCTGAAAAAACCCTCGCCGAGCGGGGCGGGCCTATAATGAGCCTCGGCGAGATTATCCACAACCGCCAGGTCGTCGAGGCCCTCGCCGACAAGGGCCTGAAAGTAACCGATGACCCATCTGACGTCAGCGGTACCGTCCTTATCCGCTCACACGGCGAGGGCCCTGATGTACTGGCGGAACTGCGGGGGCGAGGCGCCGAGATCGTCGATGCCACCTGCGTGCTGGTCAAACGCGCCCAGAAGATCGTCGCGGAATTGGCCGATGACGGTTATCGCGTGGTCGTCATAGGCCAGGCGTCCCATCCGGAGGTCCGCGGCGTCTGCGGTTATGCTCCGGACGTCATCTGCATTGATACGCCCGAAGAACTCGACCGCCTGCCCGCCGGCGGGAAACTGGGCATCATCTGCCAGACGACGCACTCGCTGGAGCATTTCGGGCGTATGGTCGGCTTGGTCGTCGCTCGCGGCTACAGCGAAATCAAGGTCGTCAACACGCTTTGCAGCGCGGTCAGGGACCGCCAGGCAGCGGCGGTGGAACTGGCCAGGCAGGTGGACGTCATGTTCGTTCTCGGCGGCAGGCAGTCGGCCAACACGCGCGAACTGGCCCACCTCTGCGCCGAACAGGGCGTCTCGACGCATCACCTTGAGAAATGGAGCGATTTTCAGCCCGAGATGGCCGGCGGCAAAAAGATCGCCGGCATCACGGCAGGGGCCTCAACGCCGAAATGGATCGTCGAGGAATTCACCGAAAACCTCCGCGCATTCGAACCATGAGTCCGACGTTCAATAACGATTCGTCTTCCCGCGTCGCGCCGGTCGAGATGAAGGGCCTGCCGGACGACGCCGTTTCGGCCAGCCTGGCGATACTCTCGACGCTCTATCACTACAACCTGTGGATTTTCGATATGGTGCGCGACCACCTCGGCCCGACAGTGGTCGAAGTCGGCGCCGGCGTCGGCAACATCACGCAGTTTCTGCTGAACGCCGAGCGGGTCGTCTGCCTTGAACCGTTCGAGCCTTATAGCGAATACCTAGCACGGCGTTTCGCCAAACACCTGAACGTCGAAATAAGCCCCTGCCGGATCGAGCAATGTCCCAACGCCGAGGCCGGGCGGGGCGATTTTGATTCCGTCCTGTGCCTGAACGTCCTGGAGCACATCGCCGACGACGTTGAAGCGATTCGGCGGATGGGGCGCCTTCTCCGTCCCGACGGGCGGGTGATCGTGCTTGTCCCGGCCTTGCCGATCCTGTTCGGGCAGATGGACCTGGCGATGGGGCACGTGAGGCGATACACGCTGGGGTCGCTGAAGCAGGCGTTTCGCGCCGCCGGACTCAAACCGGTCTGGGGGCGGTACATGAACCTTGCCGGGGCGATGGGATGGTGGTGGGCCGGTCGGGTGATGAAAAAATCGCAAATCAGCGCATCCAAGGCCAGGATGTTCAATCGCTTCGTGCCGATATTCTCCGCCGTTGAACGTTTAATTCCCGTGCCGTTCGGTCAATCGGTCGTCGTTGTAGGGCGCGCCTGACGCCTCCGCAGGCGACCGATGAGCCAGACCGCTCCGACCCCGGCGGCGACGTTCAGCATCGGCGTAATCGGTACGCGGAATCGCGGATGTCCGAAGACGCCCGGTAAAATTGCAAACAGCACAACCGTCAGTACCACCAGCCAGCCGGCCGGTCTCATTCGCAGCCGGGCACGCCGGATAACGCCGATGGCTGCGAGGGCATATCGCGCCAGCAGGAATAATACAAACGGCGCGAGTAGCCACAGGAGCCATATCCGCCCGCCCAGGTAATGCCGCACCGCCGCCGGCAGACCTTGCCGGGCGAGTACTTCGGCTGTGCCGCGACCGCCGGTCTCGACGCCCAGCAGCGCCGGCAGTTCCGCCTCGCCGGGCGCCCATACCATCAGGCTACCTCGAGCGTGCATCGCCAGAAACGTCCACGGATGCCGACGAAGGACGCCCAAACCCAGCGAGGCCCGCTTTGCCTCCAGTTGGCCACAGGTCGGGTCCTCGGCGGCTTTGTATTCGGCAAGTTCCGCTTCAAGCCGGCTGCGGGCTGACTCGACGGAAATGCCTTCAACCTTCGCCATTACATAAGGCCCCTGGAACTTGAATGCAGCCTCGGCGGGGACGCTGGAGAATCCCCGATAATCGGCCACAATGTGATTTCGCAATACCCAAGGCCCAAGGCACGCCGCAAAGACGACTGCGAATACTATTGCTTTTCTGACGGCCCGGCACCGCAGCAGCAGCACCAGCAACACTATTACGCCGAAGAACACGCCGACGGGGCGGACGTAACAGGCGGCCCCGGCGACAAGCCCGCCGAGAAGCAGGGGCCACCATCGCGACGTCTTAAAATGATGCACCAGCAGGAGTATGGCGGCGGTCAGCATGAAGGCGAACAGGCTGTCGGAGAGGATTCGTACGGACGAGACAATCGCCACTGTGCTGACGGCCTGCAAGCCGGCGGCCCATAGCCCGGCGCGGCGGTCGAAAAGCCTCGCTCCCAGCAGATACACCAGCCAGCACAGGGCGACGTCCAGGAATATCTGGACGGCCAGGACCGCGCCGACGGAGTTGCCGCTGACGGCATAGACACCGGCCAGGAAGAGCGGATAACCCGGCGTGCGGAACAGTTCTGCCGGCCCGGCCGGTGTGCGGGAAAACTCGCCTCGCTCGGTCAGTGAACGGGCCAGGGCGTCGTAACCGGCTGAGTCGGGCGCGAGGAACCGCTCCGGCTGGCGCCAGCCGGCTACCAGCAGGCTCGCCCGCAACACCAGCGCGACGCAGAGGATAATCCATAGTGGCCGATTCAGCATATCGGCATTCACAATACACAAGCGTCGCCGGCGCTACAAGGGAAACGACGTTCACTTGGGAAATAGCACTGGGGTATTTGAGGATGTACGAGTACGTAAGCGAAAAATGACGGGGAAAAGGCGGAGGTAGTAATCTGCAGCAGATTAAATAATTTTATTTTATCGTTATGCTACACATAGTCTGTAGTAGTGCAACATAGTTTCTGTAATTTCGTTCGCCTCGATCATAACCGCGTAGCCTGAATCGGAAGGAGCCCCGGAGGGGCGACTGGAGATTCAGGCTACGCGACGGCCTGCCTCATCCACCGGCCCCGATGAGGCCGCT
>DAOWOP010000191.1 GCA_030642005.1 Planctomycetales bacterium | reverse complement strand
GCCGGTGAACATGCGTTTTCGCCGTACATGCCTCTGAGAGCGGTGTAGTCAGACCAGTCAACAGCACCGTCACCGTTAAGGTCGCCATCGGCCCAGGTCATCCCTACCATCGTGCCGTAGTTGCCTCTGAGCGTGGTGTAGTCAATCCAGTCAACGTCCACGTCCAGATCCAGGTCGCCAACGATCCAAGTGAGTTGCGTATGGGTGCCGTTGAGGACAGTGGCGCTGGCGTCGATGGACGAGGTGTAGGAATACAGAGTCCGCCCGCCCAGGTTCAGGATTGCATTGACGCCCATTTCGAGGTGCTGAACGTAGAGGACTTCGTTATCGACGTCGTCCAACTGGTTGTCCAGGGCATCCAGCAACATGACGGATCCGGTTTGGTAGCCGCCGCCAACGACGTTTCCGCCCACTCTCAGACCTTCGAGGGCGTAATTCTCGCACAGACCGTGATAATCATCGCCCAAATCAGCACCGGCTACTTCCAGAGTGTCCGTAATAGCGCCGCCGTGTTCGAATTGGAGCGTGATGTTGTTCAGACCATCTACATCCTCTTCATCGACACCTTTAGGATCACCGAGCGCGGCGGTGTAGTGACCCATGCAGTTGTAGAAGTGCCCTTGCATGTGGACGACGCTGCCCGTATCGGCTTTGATCGTAACGTTGGTATAGTTACCCACGATACCTTTGCCGCCGAGTTTGAGGGCATTGAGTATGGTAATCTCCGGGGTGCCGTCTGTGTCCCGGATTTCCCACTTCGCGCCTCCGCCCTCAGCATATCCACGCGTACCACCCAGTGTCAGTCCGTATATGGTTGTTTTGCCTCCGCTTATCTTGTACTCTCCGTAGCCTTCCCACATGCCCACTTCCATAAGGCTCCAGTTGGAGGGCATGTTGAAAATACCGCCTTTCTGGGTGAAGAAGCCCCTGCTGCCCAGGTAACGGCCCATGCGAACCTGCCCGCGGACCAGGCAAGTGCCGCCTTCCAACTCGAACGTCCCGGTACTGTTTTCGCCTTCGGCTGCCATGTTGAAGAACCAGCCGGTGCCGTTCGGGGGCAGTTCGCCAAATGTGCCGCTGGTCTGCTTGATGAGGCCGGTTCCACCGTCGGCGCCGATGAAAACGCCGCCGCCGCCGATGCCTGAGGTCCAATTGACGGTGAGGTCGCCGCCTACGTTGAGAATGCCGTTACCGTTGGCGGTTCCCACACGCAAATCCTGGCACACGGCGGTGGTGCCGGTAACCAGAGGGTGATTAACGACAGCGGAGTCCTCTATTAAAGCACCGTCAAGGGTGGTCGGGACACTGTTCAGGCTCCAGTTCGCAGGTCTGAACCAATCGTTGGGGTCGGTGCCATCGTCTCCCTGCCAGATGTTGTCTGTCGCCCAGGCCGGTGCGGCCCATGCCAGCAGGCCCAACACACACATTGCTACAATTACCTTTCTCATCATATTTCTCCTTTTACAAATCACCCGCCGTGAAACGTCCCGGCGACACCACGCCGCCGGTAAAAACACTTCACTGCTTCAAGCAAATACGTCTTACTGCTCATTTTTCTCCATTCGCATCTCCTATCTTCATTTAACCAGACCGGACTACCCGCCTTCGTCAAGGCTTAGACGGACATGGCGATAAGGCAGGCAGAAATACCAAAAAACAGAGACTTGGAACCAAGGATTAGGGACCTGGAAAAGAAATCCACAATCCCTGCCTGCATCCGACAGGTAAGCAGGCGCAAACACTCTACTGCTACCTCTTTTCTGCCCTATAAAAGACTCTGGAGGCACTCCCAAAGACACACCTCCACCGATGAGTCTGAACTTTCAATTCGACAACTGCATTATAACCTAAATCGCGATTTCACCAAGGGAAAAATTCCTCAAACTGTGGGCTTTTTTTCAAGGTTTTTAAGCGCAGAATTCAGACTTAAGGGCGCACCCCCCCGCTTGGGGGCCTAATGGCCTGTCAATGACGACGAACGCCGACAGGTTCAATGTTTCATAAGTCGTTACTGCGCAGGCCGTTAGGCCCTTGAGCGGGGGAGGTGTGCCATGATGAGACAAGTAGATTCGGCTTGGTTCAATTCGGGGGAACGCTTTTCGGAACCGTCAGCGCCCCCAGCCGACACCGCAAATCGCGTTCAGTCGTCCCTGACGGGAGTGGACGGACTTTTTCAACAGCCCCTCCGTCCCGAATGTCCCCGAAAAAAAAGGACGCTCTTTCCTGCCCCTGTCAGGGCGGAAAGAACGTCCCTTTTCCCATCAACCGATTGGCACAATCGTCAACAATTGCTGATCACGCGCGCCTGCGGCGGATCAGAACGCCTATCCCGCCAAGACTCAGAAGTACCAGCGTCGCAGGCTCGGGGATACCAAAGGGCGCATCCGTTGGTACCGCGTCGCCGGTACCGTCCCACAAACCCAGCCAACCGCGGTAACCAAGGTCGCCCATACCGATGGACGTCTCGAAATTCGAACCCGTTGGCACAACGAGTCGGACCACCATTACCCAGTCGGGATCCTTGCCCTGATTTGAGTCTAACGGCGCCATGGAGCCAGCGAACCCTGAATAGGTGTTCGTGGTTTCCACGAACGCCGCCGGGATGACGCTGAAGTCCGGCCCGACCCATGTGTCTTTGAGCATAGAATAGCCACATCCGGCGTTCGCATGGGCGAGCAAGGCATGGGCGTTCGCATCAATCTGCACCCACTCGTACGGCGGATCCGGATCGCCCATGCCGGAACCGAGATCGCCCACATTCTGCGTAATGGGGCCGCTGGAATAGAACGTTCCTTCGAAACCGATAATCGCCATGTTATCGGTCTGTGCATAGATATCGAAGTAACTGGTGCCGTCACCGTTGGCGGTCCCGCCGGTGGTCCCCCACGTGATTACGGTCGCCGGCGCATTCACAGCCATCAGGGCGATTGCCGCAAACACAATCAAAATAGTACCTCTCATGGTATTTTCTCCTTCCTTTCTGACAATCATATTCGCATTCATGTATCCACTTCGCTCTCCGCTGAACGGAGGGGTTTCCTTTACAGTTTCAGGCCCTGCGGCGTCGCCTCAAGAGGCCTAGACCGCCGATACCGAGCAGAACCATAGTTGCAGGTTCCGGTAACAAGCCTGCACCCTCTGAAGACGACCCTGTCCAGTGCGTAGCCCAGATGAAGTAATCGCTCGGGTCCACGTCGCCGTCGTTGTCGAAATCGCCGGTGCCCCACTCCTTGCCCGATCCGGGGGCGTCGCCCGTCCAGTTCACGGCAAAGATGAAGTAGTCCTGCGGGTCAACAAAACCGTCCGCGTTGGCGTCGCCGGGGAACAGTTTGAAGGTGGCGGTTATGTCGTTTGCGCCGACCGTAACGTCCCAGAAGGTCGAGTCATAGATCAAGTCCAGGCCATTGTCCGCGATGCCGCCTGCGGCCGAAAGCAGTGTGAAAACCTGGTCCTTCTCCGGCGGCGAGGCGCCGGCGATCCGGGTCAGATTGAGGATGCTGCCGGAGGCGAAAGTGGCTGTGCCGGCGACCTCGATCGTGCTGACGCCGGCCGCACCGGCTGCAACTGCCAAGGTGCTGTCCCCTGCGAACGAGATTTTATCCGAAACGACGACCTGACCGGAACCGCTGATGCCAAGCGTGCCGGCGTCCCAGACCCGAAGGGTTCCGCCGACTTCCAGGTATCCATCGTTCCGGACCGTAACGCTGCCTGTCCCGCCGGAGCCTGTGTTGTCGCCGCCGATGTACATCGAGCCGCTATTGATCCACGTCGAACCGGCGCCGCTGATCGTAACTTCGCCCGTGGCCCCGCTTTTTTGGCCAATATAACTGTAAGTGCTGTTTGAAACCTTCCCGCCGCCGGTGATCTCGATAGCGCCCATGCCCTCATAGCCGACACGAAGGTAACCGTCAGTGGTCCATTTCGAACCGGCGCCGTCCACCGTAACCGTGCCCTCGTACCCGCTGTGGTAACCAATGTAGCAGCTGTCATTGGAAACATTCCCGCCGCCGGCAATCCCGAGCGTGCCCGTCCCCTGGTTGCCGACGAACAGCGGACCGCTGCTGGTCCACGTCGAGCCGACACCGTTCACCGTAACCGCGCCATAGGCTCCAATTGCGTAACCAATGTGGGCGATACCGTTCGTAACAGACCCGCCGCCGGTGATATCGAGTGTGCCCGGGCCGTACAGGGCAACGAATAGATCGCCGTCGTTGGCCCAGATCGAGCCTGGTCCGGTAACAGCAACCGTACCCGATGCGCAACTTCCACGGCCGATGCAGCCTTGCGTGCTCGATGCAGTCCCACCGCTGAGAACGTGCAGCGCCCCTGCGCCCGCCTCGCCGATATAAAGGCTTTCGAATGAGGCGTGCGCAGACGAACCGCTGACCGTAATCGACCCTCCGCTGTCGGTCGTAACAGTCGAAGTGGTCGTCGGCGAGCCGGAGTACACGTACAGGACATCGGCGCGGTCGGGACCGCCCGTCGCCGTCGGGTCCCAGTTGCCTCCTTCATACCAATCGTCGTTGATAGTGCCGCCCCAGGTATGGGTACCGCCTTGGCATTGTTCCGCCGGAACGGACACCACAACCAGCACGATACAGACGGCTATTGACACGATCCACCCAGAGCGAAACATCAAAGCCTCCTTTTCCAATCCTTATCAGATCGAGCTTCACCACATCAGAAAAACGTGATAAGCGAGCTAAGCAGCGAGCTAAACAAAGCGATAAAACTATCCCGCCATCGGGATTGCAATAGTATATCACAAATCCCGATTATGTCAAGTTCAAAAACCCCTCAAATTGCGGTTTTTTTTCTCGCAACCTTCTTTACAGCAGGTTCCTGCATAACCGGAAACAGGCTCCAAATAGCGCGGATATGCCCGTAACCTCGAAAAAAACAACAGGTTTGAGTCAGATTGCGCTTGTCGTTTCGCTAAATCGTGGTATAATCCTTACTTGAGCCTGGATGTTATCCGCATGGAAGGAGGGTTGGGATGCCTGTCAATATCATCAGCAGGTTTGTTCTGGTCGTGAGTCTTTGTGCATTCCTGGTACCGGGGGCAACGTTGTGGGCTGACATCTCGCTGCCATTCGTGGAAAACTGGAACAGCGAGGCCTCCGGGAACAATGCCAACCAACT
>DAOWOP010000159.1 GCA_030642005.1 Planctomycetales bacterium | reverse complement strand
GGCCTGGCGGTTCTTATGGCGGCCACCGGCAGCGCGTTTATCATCTGCCGGCTCGACCCGTTTGTTTCATTCTTCCGCCTGCTTCCGCTCGGCAAGTGGGGCCAGGCGCTCATTCACGGCGGCGCCTGGCAGGCGCCGGAGGTGAGCGGGCGTTTTGACTTACTTGCGCTGGGCGCGTGCGTGCTGCTGATAAGTGCTTTCGTGGGCAGGGTTTATTGCCGATTCGTTTGTCCGTACGGGGCCTTGCTGCGCATCTTGAGCCGCTTTTCCCGGTGGCGTGTAACCATCACGCCGGATGAGTGCATCCAGTGCCGCCTGTGCGAGGACGCCTGTCCATTCGGGGCGATTCAGAAGCCCATCCACCGCAAGCACGTCAGCCGAAGCGAAGGGAAACTGCGCCTGGTGGCGCTGATTCTGCTGCTTCCGGTGATGGTCGCCGTCGGCGGCTGGCTGGGAGGGAAGGTCTCGCCCGTCCTGTCCGGCAGGAACCCGACAGTCCGCCTGGCCAAGCGAATCAGGGATGAAGACGCCGGCAAGGTCAAAGGAACCACCGACGCCGGAGAGGTCTTTCGCGAAAGTCGCAGGCCGGTGGCGGAACTCTACGAGGAGGCGGCAGGCAAACGGGCCGATTTTCTCCTCGGCGGTCGGCTTCTCGGCGCGTTCATCGCCCTGGTTGTGATGTTCAAGTTGATTCAACTATCTGTCCGGCGGAACCGGACCGATTACGAAGCGGACCGGGCGACCTGCCTGGCCTGCGGAAGGTGCTTCAGGTATTGCCCGCGCGAACAAGCGAGATTGAAGCGGATCAGGGAAACTAAATGAACGCCGTCGGTTCCGACATCCGGTATCGCGCAGCCGTGGCGACCGCCGTTGTCGCGGGCGCGTTTTCCGCGATTGTCTGCGCGCTGCTTGTATGGAATTACATCAACAGCGACGTCGCCGACCCGCTGGACTCAGAGCAGTTCAGGGTACTCAAGGCCCAACTGAAGGACAACTCCGGCGACGAGCAACTCAAGGATCGCATCCGCCGGATGGACTTGGAGTTGCGGCGGGAGTATTTTCGCAGGCAGGCGTTGGCCGTCAGGGGCGGTTATCTGCTGGCCTGCGGGCTTGCTGTTTTTCTGGTTTCAGCCGGGATCGCCGCCGGTTGTCGCAAATCTGTTCCAATGCCCGCCCCGCCGGGCAATCAGGAACGCGCCGAGGTGCGGTCATCGGCCTTGGCACGGTGGGCGGCGGCGGTAATTGGGGCAGCCTTTTTCGGCGGGGCCTCGGTCCTGGCGATTATCGCACCGACTGAAGGGTTCCCCGCCGGCGACGGGCATATCGAAAAACCGACTCGGCAAGTCGCCCGCTTCCCGTCGGCTGAGGAAATAGCGAAGAACTGGCCTCGCTTTCGCGGGCCTGGCGGGCTGGGAATATCGGCTTATACAAACGTGCCCTCGAATTGGAACGGAAAGACCGAAGATGGAATCCTCTGGAAGACGCCCGTGCCCCTGCCGGGGAAGAACTCCCCGGTTGTCTGGGGTAATCGCGTCTTTTTGACCGGGGCGACAGCCAACGCGAGGCAGGTCTATTGCTTCGACGCCGATTCGGGAAAACTCCTCTGGCAGCGGGATGTAACCAACGTTCCCGGCGGCGTCGCAAAACCGCCGGCGGTTATGGAAGATACGGGATACGCCGCGCCGACAGCGGTGGCCGACGGCCAAAAGGTCTATGCGATATTCGCCAACGGCGACCTGGTATGTTTCGATTTCGCCGGCGAGCGGCTCTGGGCACTGAACCTCGGCCTGCCCGACAACATGCACGGCCATTCCACGTCGCTTGCGATGTGGCGGTCTCTGCTGCTGGTGAAGTTCGACCAGGGCAGGAGCGGGGAAGGAAAATCCGAGATTATCGCACTGGACGGCCTGATCGGGCGGGAGGTCTGGTCGAAATCCCGCCCCGTACCCGATTCCTGGTCCTCGCCGATTGTCATCTCCGCCGCGGGAAAGGACCAACTCATCACCTGCGGCAACCCGTGGGTGATTTCCTACAATCCCGCCGACGGGACGGAACTATGGCGGGCGAAATGCCTGGACGGCGACGTAGCGCCCTGCCCGATCTACGCCGGCGGGATGGTCTTCGCCGTCAACACCGGCTCGGTCGTCGCCGCCATCAGGCCCGACGGCAGCGGCGACGTTACAAAAACCCACGTCGCATGGACAGCCATTGACGGCCTGCCGGATATTTCCAGCCCGCTAAGCAACGGCAAACTCCTCTGGCTTATGGAGACCTACGGGACACTGACCTGCTACGACGCCCAAACCGGCAAGGTGATCTGGGAAAATGACCTGGATATGGAATTCAATGCCTCGCCCTCTCTGGTCGGCGAGCGGGTTTATCTTATCAGCACCGATGGCGTAACGATCATCATCGAAGCGGGCCTGAAATATAAAGAAATCGGCCGGGCCGAACTGGGCGAAAAGGTCTATGCAAGCCCGGCATTCACGGATGGGCGGATTTACATACGAGGCGAAAAGAACCTGTTCTGCATAAGCGGCGCGAAACGATGAATCAGACGGATTTGACATTCGTGGATGGGATTGTCGAGCGAATCGGGCGAAAACCCGATGCGGTGATCCCGATCCTCCAGGCGGTTCAGGAGCACTGTCGTTACCTGCCGCGCGAGGCGCTTCAGCGGGTCTGCGAGATTACCGAGATTACGCCGGCGCGGATAGAGGGCGTGGCGACGTTCTATACGCAGTTTCGTCATCGTCCTGCAGGGCGGCACATGATTCGCGTGTGCGTGGGAACGGCCTGCCACGTCCAGGGCGCGCGGGCGGTCCATGACGGCTTCTGCCGACACCTCGACATCGCTCCGGACGACGACACCGACGCGGCGGGAATGTTCACCGTCGAGAAGGTCGCCTGCCTGGGCTGCTGCTCGCTCGCGCCGGTGGTGCAGATCGGCGATGTAACCTTCGGGCACCTGACGAGCGATACAGCCGGCGAGGCGGTGCGGGATTTTCTGCAATTGCAGGCCCGCCGAGAGGCTCGGCGAAAGGCGTCAAAGCCCGTCGAAGCCGGCGCAGAGATCGGCCAGATTCGCATCAGCCTGGATACCTGTTGCATCGCCCGCGGCTGCGGGAGCGTCTGGCAGGCATTGACCGAGGCGGTGGCCCAAACAGGCGCGATGGCCGTTGTCAAGCGCGTCGGCTGCACCGGCATGAGTTACATGACGCCGCTGGTGGAGGTCGCCGTGGCGGGCGGGCCGACGAGCCTCTATGCGGGCGTCAGGCCTGAAGACGCAAAGGCAATCGTCCTGCGCCATTTCAGGCCGGCGGGAATTGCACGGAAAATCAAATCGGCCGCTTCGCGCATCCTCGAAAACATACTGACCGACGACGCCTGGCCGCCGGTTGCGCGATATTCGGTAAGCGCCCGCGACCCGATAATTTCCGAGTACATCGACCCACAGAAGCGGATCGCGACCGAGCACTGCGGCCAGGCCGATCCGGCGGACCTGGATGAGTACATTGCTCGCGGCGGGTTCGAGGCCCTGCGGAAATGCACCGCCGAACTGACAAGCGAACGGGTCATAGACGAAATCCGTCGCAGCGGCCTGCGAGGTCGCGGCGGGGCCGGATACGCGACGGGCCTGAAATGGCTGCACGTCCGCCGGGCCGAAGGCGAAAAAAAATACGTCGTCTGCAACGGCGACGAAGGCGACCCCGGCGCGTTCATGGACCGCCTGCTGCTGGAGTCCCAGCCGTATCGGATAATCGAAGGCGTGGCAATCGCCGCTTATGCCGTCGGGGCCGATGAGGGAATTTTCTACATCCGCGCCGAATACCCCCTTGCGGTAAAGCGGATGACCGATGCGATCCAGCAATGCGAGCAGCGGGGCTTGCTTGGTCGGAAACTGCATCTTCGGATAGTCCGCGGCGCAGGTGCGTTCGTCTGCGGTGAGGAGACGGCGCTGCTGGCGTCCATCGAGGGTCGTCGGGGGATGCCCCGCCCGCGCCCGCCGTACCCAGCCGAAAGAGGGCTGCGAGGCAAACCGACACTCGTCAACAACACCGAAACGTTCTCGCTGGCGCCCTGGATAATCCAAAACGGGGCCGAGGCCTTTCAGACAATGGGCACTGCCGCCAGCAAAGGCACCAAGGTTTTCGCCCTTGCCGGCAAGATAGTCCGCGGCGGGCTGGTCGAGGTGCCGATGGGCATGACCATTCGGCGAATCGTCGAGGAAATAGGAGGCGGGATTCTCGGCGGCAGGCGTTTCAAGGCCGTGCAGATCGGTGGACCCTCCGGCGGGTGCATCCCTGCCGAACTCGCCGATACGCCCATCGACTACGAATCGCTCACCGGCGTCGGGGCGTTTATGGGCTCCGGCGGGCTGGTTGTCCTCGACGAGACCGACTGCATGGTCGATATCGCACGCTACTTCCTCCAGTTCACACAGGACCAATCCTGCGGTAAGTGCACCTTCTGCCGCATCGGCACGCGGCGAATGCTGGACATACTCGACCGCATCTGTTCCGGCGAAGGTCGCTCCGGCGACCTGGAGTCTCTGGAGCACCTCGCCGAAGCGGTCGGTAAATCCAGTCTCTGCGGACTCGGCAAGAGCGCGCCAAATCCGGTTATCTCCACGCTGCGATACTTCCGTAACGAATACGAGGCGCACCTGGCCGGAACGTGCCCAGCCGGGGTGTGCAAGGACCTGATAAAGTACGTAATTACAGACGACTGCATCGGCTGCACGCTTTGCGCCCAGCACTGTCCGGCCGAGGCCATTAAGATGGACCCGCATGAGAAACATGAAATCGACGACGAGAAGTGCATCCGCTGCGGAACCTGTATGCGGGTATGCCAGTCCGATGCGATAAAGGTTGAATAGATAAAAAATTGAACCACAAAGGGCACAAAGAACAGAAAATTAAAATTCTATTTTTGTTTCTCCTTGTGCCCTTTGTGTTCTTTGCGGTTCATTCTTTCGGACGCAATGAATATGCCGACACTGACGATAGACAATCGCGATGTCGAGGTCGCCGACGGTGGGACGATCCTCGAAGCAGCCGGAAAACTTCGGATCGATATTCCCACGATGTGCTTCCTCGAAAGCGTCCGCCCGAATGCCTCGTGCATGCTCTGCGTAGTGAAGATCGAAGGCATCGACGGGCTGGTTCCCGCCTGCGCGACGCCGGCCAGGGATGGTATGCAGGTATGGACCGATACGGAAGAAATCCGACAAGCCCGCAAAGACGCGCTTGAACTGCTGCTGAGCGACCACCTCGGCGACTGCGAAGGGCCCTGCCGAATCGCCTGCCCTGCCGGCTTGAACATCCCGCTGGTGCTCCGTCAAATAGCGGCCGGTAAAATCGGCGACGCCGCCGTCGCTTCGGCGATTCCCTGCGACGATTGCCCCGCCCCGTGCGAGCGTGCCTGCCGACGGCGCCTGTTCGATGCGCCCGTTTCAATCCGTCTGCTGATGCAATATGCAGCCGCTGCGGGATTGACCGTTCAGCCTTCGGAGGCCGACAGTCGCCGGCCGTTTTCGGTTCACATAGGCCGACTGCGTGAAGGCGAAATCGAGCAGTTCATGGCCGGCGCAAACAGGGCCGGTCGAGTCGAACCATCCGCCGCCGGCCTGACCGAAAGCCAGGCGCGCGAAGAGGCGCTCCGCTGCCTGCATTGCGATTGCCGAAAAGCCGACGCCTGCAAACTCCGCTTCTATGCCGAGATGTACGGCGCACAGGCAAGGCGATATAAGGGCGAGCGCAGGCCCTTCAAGCAGCACCTCGAACATCCCGAGGTCATTTATGAGCCGGGCAAGTGCATTTCCTGCGGCCTGTTCGTCGCAATCGCCGAGGCCGCCCGCGAGAGCCTCGGCCTGACGTTCATCGGCAGGGGCTTCGACGTCCGCGTCGCCGTGCCGTTCGACCGCTCCCTCGCAGACGCCCTCAACAAGACCGCCCGCCAATGCGCCGACGCATGCCCGACCGGCGCCCTGACATTACAAGATGACTAACGAAATTCCGTGTTATACCACGCGCACCCAGTTCCTGCGCTTTCATTGTGAGCGTCTTACGACCCGCGACTGTCACGGATCGGTCCTTAACACCCCCGCATTGGTC
>DAOWOP010000014.1 GCA_030642005.1 Planctomycetales bacterium | reverse complement strand
TAGTCATTGGGCATTAGACATTCATTAGACATTGGTCATTGGGCATTAGGCATTTATGCGCTCGGCGTATAATAATATTGAATCCTGTAATCTTGCTTTCGTTTTCAAGAACGGTCGGTTTGAGTTAATACGTCTGTGTCTGAAAACCAAACGCCCGTTGACTAAAATCCTTACACCCCCAGCCCGACTCGCTCGCCTTCGGAGTGAAATCCCAATCTGATCAGTTCGACCGAAAGAGGGGTTTCTTCACTATTTACGGGCTTTTCGAGAGCCTTCTTCGATGTATCCCGCCCTTACCAAAGGATTTGGCACAGGGCTTGCAACATAATTCCCGACCGGTTCTACGCTTACTGCGCAGCGCAACTTTTAACGCAGAAAGAAAAAGCCGGAAAGGAAAGCAACGGATTGCTATGGCCGAAGAATCTGACCAACATCCTGAGCAGGATGCCGAAAGGCCCGTTGATCAGGAGGCTGACAAGCCTGCTGACCAGGAAGCCCGGACCCCCGACGAGCCTGAGTCGGAAGCCGACGACGAACAGGGCGCCGAATCCGCCTCCGAGGAAGTCAAAGAACCGACCGACGAGGAGGCTCAAGCCTCCGGCAAGCCCGAGTCGGAAGCCGACGACGAACAGGGCGCCGAATCCGCCTCCGAAGAAGTCGAAGAACCAGCCGACGAGGCCGCTCAAGCCTCCGGCGACGAAGATGCTGAAGCATCATCTGAACAGGAAGCGGAAGGTTCTTCCAATCCACTAGCCCAGGCAATCGCCGCCCAAAAGGCCAAGTTACAGGCGGAACTGGCCGCTAAAGCCGACGGCGACACGGCCGAATCGGTCGATTCTGTCGAGCCTGACACCGACAAGCAACTCCCTGCCGAGCCTGATCCGGCCACCGTTACCCATCATGCCGGCGGGACATCAAAAAAGACCGGCCTGTTCAGGCGTTTGACGACCGCGCAACTGTTCCTCATTGCCAACACACTTGCGGTCGTAATACTCGCAGCCTCCATATTTCGCCTGTCTTTTCGGCGGGTGCAGATGTCCCTGGGCTATCAGTCTGACCCTGTAAAAGAAGCAACTGAATCTCAGCAGGAAACGGATGACCTTTTCACAGTTACTCAGGGCCGACCGGAAGACGTCAAGAATGTTTCCTGGCAGAAGGCGCGGTCAGCCTTTGCAAAGAAGGATTACACCGTCGCTTTGGCCCAGTACTTTCCGCTGTCGGACCTGGCGAAGAAGGCCCCCGGCGGGGAGTTGATGTACGATTTCTTCCAACTCCGTATCGGGCAATGCTTTATGCACCTGGGAAGGGCCTCTCGGGCCGAAAAATACCTTGTCAATGCCTCGTTAAGTGAGTCCCCGGCGGTGCGGGGTGCGGCAGATTATCGACTGGCGGCGCTCGAAGAACAAAAGGGACGGCATCTACAGGCCAGGATGAAGGCCTGCCAGGCGGCGTCATCCTTCGCCGCTCTGTTGTCTGATTGCTCTGCGGCCCAGGCGGATTGCGATTTCCTGATCGCCAGGGTGCTCACAAGGAAGACCCTGTCATTTTACGGCATGGACCACCTGATCCCCTGGAGCGACACGCAATGGTCGGACCCCTTCGCCGGGCTTGACGAGCCGGACCTGCGAAAGTTGCTGGGCGAGGCCGTCAGCGAATCCGATCAGGCGATGCTGGGCCCGAAGGTGCAGCGGGTGAGCGACAAAAGCCCGATAACACGCTGGACGGCATCCTGCCTGCAAACCTCCATTGCGGACTTTCTGTCCTGCTTCGCCAGCCAGGTTCACATCGACCTGCACTGGGTTCTCGTGGACAAGCCGGTGCGTAACAGGCCTGTAAGCCTGCATTTTCGCCGTGTTACCAGTCACAGGCTTTGCGAACTGGCCGCCGGTTCGGCCGGTCTGGTCGCGCGTTTTACCGGCAAGGCGATCATCGTGCACAATCCCCTCGCCTGCCGATCCATGAATCAGCAACGAGACCTGCTCATGAGCGAGTCGATTTCGGTATGGCGTCGTCTGTTCCTGCGAATGCCACAGGATAAGCGGATCGCCGAAGGTTATTTCGCTGTGGCTGTGCTGTATGAACACGCCGGAAATACAATTGACGCGATAAATGAATACCAACTGATCGCCCGGCGCTTCAACGAGATGCGGATCGCCCCGCCGTCGCTGCTGCGAAGCGCGAACCTCCGCATGGGGCTGCGTGACTACACCGGCGCTCGGGCCAACCTGACAAGCCTGCTGGACAGCTACCCCGATTGCAAGGAATCAGGCGACGCCTACGCCGCCCTCGGCGAGGCGACCATGAAATCAGGACTGCCCGACAAAGCACTCCGGATATTCAAAAAACTCTACTTTCTGGACCTCTCAGCTTCGTCCAGGGCGTTTGCATGTTTCGGAATGGGCAAGTGCCTCTATCAGAAAGGCGATTACAAGGAGGCTGTGGAGTGGATCAATCGCTATATAGGTCTTTCCGCCAAGGCCGGTAAAAAGGACCTGCCGGAGGCATACCTGCTGCTGGGCAAGAGTTACGCAGCGGCGGGGGCGGCTTCGCGGGCGGTAAGGGCCTTTCATCTGGCGTTGTCAGCCCGCCCCGGGTCTGCCGAGCGAATGGAAACCTTAATTGAACTTGCCCATGCGTACCGGGATTCTGGAGATTTCACCAAGGCAATCGTAACGCTGCGCAAGATCGACAAGGATGTCCGAGGCCAGCGTCAGAACCGCCGGATATTGTCCCTCACCGCCCAGTGCTACAGGGCTATGGGTCTGTCGGAAAAAGCAGCCAGTTTCCTCCGTGGAAACATCACTTCGGTCAGGGATTCACGGCTTCGGGCCCAACTCGGCGTGGAATTGGCGCAGTGCTACTACGACGCGGAACAGTTTTCCGAAGCGTACGACACGCTGACCGATACGCTGGAGGTCCTCCCGCCGGGCGCTTCGGCCCACAAAGCCGCTTGCAGGCTGGCGGAAATCTGCCTGAAAACCGGCAAACCCGACCAGGCCGTAACGCTTACACGAGGTGTATTGAATTCGTCGGCGTCGCAACAGTGTCGCAAACGAGCGCAGAAACTTCTCGCCGACGCATACCTGGCAAAACGGGAATACGAAAACGTAGCACGGACATTGTCGAAGACGCCGACCACCCAGCCGGGAGCAAAACCAGAATGAACCGCCGGATTATATTTTCCGTCTGTCTGACTGCCGGGATACTAACGGGTGTGGCGATGCTTTCAGCCCAGGCCGATCCCGCCTCAAGCGCTACCTCGATGCGGTCTGCCGTCGAAGGCAGCAGGTGGGACTTGTGGCGTTGCCATATTCAACCTCCCACCGGCAAAGAAGATTCGGCCGGGCTGGCCGAGGCGCTGCGACGACTCAAGTCGGTCCGTTTCCAGGCAAAGTCCAGCCAGTCGGCCAAGGCTGAAGATTCTTCGAGCGGATCATCTTCGCGCCCAACGTCCCAGCCCACCGCAACCACCCAGCCGGGGCGGATCGGGCCGGAAATACTGACAAAATTGAAGCAATTGTCCCCCGACAGCATAACGGACCCAGCCGCCCTGGCCGATACGCTGTTTCTCAGCGGGTATCTGGAATCGGCGGCCTTTTTCTATGAAATGGCCATGGAGAATGAGACGGAGGCCGAAGAAAGAGCCTGGCTGCTGTTCCAGGCGGCGAACTGCTATCGAAAGGCATCCCCGTCGGCAGCCGTCAAGGCATACGGGAAACTTTTGGCCGAGCATCCCAATTCGCTCTGGAGCTCCACCGCGTATATGCCCAGGCACATCATCGAGTGGCGTAAGGCAAATAACCTGGACGACCTGCTGGGCGAACTGCAAAAGCGGACTCAGCAGAAGGATCGTTCCACAGCACGGAAAAATAACGAATGATTGAACCGGTACGCCTGAACGTGCTTGTCGTCGCCGCCAAAGCGGACGCCGAAACGACCCGCCTCGTGAATGAGGTGCTGGCCGAAAAGGACGTGCGCGGACTCATCGTCGGTGATATGGATTCAGCCGCCGCAAAGGTCGAAACCCGACAGTGGGACCTTCTTATGGGCGACCTGGCCGCTGACGGCGACACGCCGGCGCTGCTGCGGAAGGTCAGGCAAGCCCTGCCTGAACTGCCCGTAATACTCTTCGGCGACGACAATTCCATACCCCATCTCGAAAATATCCTGAACGAAGGCTGCACGGAACTGCTGACCAAGCCGGTCCGGCGCGAGTCGCTGAAATCGACCCTTGAGGTGCTCCTGCCGGACCATAAGGTTCACCTGGCCGCCTCTGCCGAGGATGAAGACGCCTGCCGACGGTATCAGATAGCCGGCAAGAGCGAAAATTTCCTCCAGACGATCCGTCTGGCCGAAAAGGTCGCGCCGACCTCGGTGCCTGTATTGATTACCGGCGAGAGCGGCACCGGCAAGGAACTTATCTCGTACCTCATCCACCGGCGGTCCAATCGCTCGGGCGGGCCTTTCATCCACGTCAACTGCGCAGCCTTGAGCGAGACGCTGCTTGAGAGCGAACTTTTCGGGCACGAGAAGGGCGCGTTCACCGGCGCGCACGAACGGCGCAAGGGTCGCTTCGAGCGCGCCCACGGAGGAACGCTGCTGCTGGATGAACTGTCCGAAACGAACCAGAGGCTCCAGGCCGAACTGCTGCGTGTGATGGAACAGCAGAACTTCGAGCGTCTCGGCGGCAGCGAGACCGTCCGTGTCAACGTTCGGATCATCAGCACTTCCAACCGCGACCTGGGCGATGAGGCAAGGCGGGGGCGGTTCAGGCAGGACCTGTTCTACCGCATCAGTGGTGTCCATATCCACGTGCCGCCGCTTCGGGAGCGAAAAGAAGACATCTCTACACTGGTGTGGCATTTCGTCAACCTGTATGCAAGAGAAGTCCGCCGACAGATCACGGGGCTTGACGAGCGGATGATGGAGTTCTTCTATCAGTATCACTGGCCCGGTAACGTTCGCCAACTTCGCAACATCGTTCGCGCCGCCCTGATATTCAACGAGGGCGCCACGTTGTCGCTGGACGGTTCGCCGCTGCTCATCGAGCATGAGCTTCAGAGCCGAAGGCCGGCAAATGAGATTCAGCAAACCCCCGACTGCCCCACAGGCACGCTGCAACTTCAGGAACTGGAACGACAGGCAATCCTCGAAGCGCTCCGACGGACCGAGCGAAACCAGGTCAAGGCCGCCAGGCTGCTGGGCATAACCGACCGGACACTCCGTGAAAAACTCCGCAGGTATCGCCAGGCCGACGAATTGCAAACAGTGGGAGAAAACAAATGATAAAACAACCGGCTATAACCGAATACCTGGAAATCGCTCTGCGAGGCGCCAGCCTCCGCCAGGCAACCATTGCCAATAACATCGCCAACCTTAATACGCCGAATTACCGGCGGGTTGCCGTCGAGTTTGAAAAACACCTCGCCGAGGCCATCGCCGACGGACGCCAAATTGACCTGGACGAGATTCCGATGGACATTCTCAGGCCTCAAAATACGCCGGTGGATTCACTCGGAAACGACGTGAACCTGGAAATGGAAGTCGGCGAGATGATCAAGAACAACGCGATGTACAAGACATATATGCGATTACTGGGGAAGGTGTACAGGAAGATGGAATTGGCCATACAGGGGCCATAATTTCGAGGCGAGTGAAAGATGAGCGTCAACGGCATATCAAATCCGAATCCGATTGATATTGCGGTCTCAGGCCTGCGGGCAGAGACGTCCCGCATGAACGTCATAGCGGGCAACATAGCAAATTCCAATACGACTCGCACACCTTCAGGCGGACCCTATCGCAGGCAGGAAGTCATCCTGTCGGCGATCGGCGAAGGCATCGGCGGAGTAACGGTCGAAGAAATCGCAGCGGACATACTGACCGAATTCAAGCGTGTCCATCAGCCGGGCCATCCCGACGCCGACAATGACGGCTACGTGATGATGCCGAACGTGGACCTGCCCGTTGAGATGATAAACATGATAACGGCCAGCAGGGCCTATCAGGCAAACGCCGCCGTTTTGAAACGATACGAGGAAATGATAAACGTGGCGATCGAGTTATTGAGATAGTTCAAGGGAGAACAGATGGCTGGAATAACTCCAATTAATGGTCCGACACCGCCGATCTTTTCGCCGAACGTTTCCGGCGCTGACGGGAAAACGCAGGGTGCTTCGGGGACCGGCTTCGACAAGACGCTGAAAGACTGCATCGGCCAGGTCAACGAGCATCAGCAGACCTCCGCAGCCGCTATCCAGGACCTCCTTGCCGGCAAAACCCAGGACATCATGCCGGTAGTGGCAGCGGCCGCTAAAGCGGATATGAGTTTCAAACTGCTGATCGGCGTGAGAAACAAGGTCATCGAGGCATACAAGCAGACAATGAATATGCAAATATAGCGATCAGCAATCAGCAGTCGGCAATCAGTGCTGAACGCTGACTGCTGAATGCTGAAAGCCTTTTTAAAGGTAAAAACCAGTGGCGCAGGCAATTGACGATTTCAGAAATCTTTGGGAGCGGACGAGCCTTGTCCAGCGCGTAATGCTGCTGGCGATCGTGCTGGCCTGCGGCTGCGCTGCTGCGCTGCTGGTCGGGTGGGCGCGCAAGCCGCACATGGCCATGCTCTACAGCGGACTGACGCAGGAAGATGCCGCCAAGGTGGTCGATAAGGTCCGCGACGCCGGCGTGAAGTATGAACTGACCGCCGGAGGCTCCACGGTCAACGTACCGGCAGAAAAGGTCTATTCACTCAGGCTGACGATGGCGTCGGCCGGTCTGCCCGCCGGGCAGGCGAAAGGATACCGAATACTCGACGAGAGTAAAATCGGCACCAGCCCATTCAAGGAACGAATCAATTACATACGCGCCGTCGAGGGCGAACTGGCCACAACCATCCGGCTGCTGGAGGGCGTGTCCATGGCGCGGGTGCACATAGTCAAGCCCGAAGCGACCCTCTTCGCCGGACAGAAGAACGCCGCATCGGCCACAGTGGCGCTGCGAACACAACCGGGCTGGAGACTTACGCCTTCCAACATCGCCGCCATCGTGCACCTGGTGGCCGGAAGCGTCGAAGGCCTGATGCCGGAAAGAGTCGTCGTCGTTGACAGCAAGGGGAAACTGCTCTCCGGCGAGGGCGGAAATGACGAACTGGCCAGCAAGGCCGGAACCTTCCTCGATTACAAAAGCAGGGTCGAAGATTACCTCGCCGGCAAGGCTGAAGACATGCTGGCCGCGGCGCTGGGGCCGAACCGCGCTTCGGTCCGCGTCGATGCCATCATCGAGACCGGCCGGATCGACGAAACGACCGAAACATACGACCCGAACAAGCGGGTTGTCACCAAAGAAGAATTGAAGAGTAAATCATCCATCCCGGTAGGTTCAGCCGGCGGGGGCGGTGAGACGAAAAGCGGCGTCAAGACCACCGAAGAAAACGTCGTCAGCGAATACAAGGTCAGCCGGACCGTCCAGCAGAAAACGGACCTGCCGGGCAAGGTGAAGTCCCTGACGGTAGCGGTGTTCGTGGACCTGACGCCCCCCGAAAAACCCGAAGGCGCCGAAGACCAAACCCCTGCGGCAACCCTTCAGATCAAGGACGTCGAGGAGATTATCCGAAACGCCATAGGCCTGAAATCGACCGATACACTGAAGGTTGTATCGACAACTTTCCCGCAGGCCGCTATGGCCGAATCGCTTCAGATACCCGAAGAAGACGGCGGAATGTTCACGCCGGGCTTCCTGCTGGAGATAGCGAGGCGGTTTTCGCTGGGGATTCTGGTTATCGGTGCGCTGCTGGTGCTGAAGATGTTCCGAGGCAAGAAGAAAAAGTCATCCGAGGAGGCAGAGGCGTTGGAAGGTCAGGGCGCCGTACCGGCCCTGGCCGGACAGGGCGCCGGACTTAACCTGCTTCCGGGGGCGTCGCCACAGGCCAACGCCGAACTCCTGAAGTCGCAGATAACAAACGCACTTCAGGAGAACCCCGAAGAAGTAAAGCGTCTGTTTCTCAGTTGGGTCAATTCCGATAAAGGAGGTGCGTAAGTGGCATTGAGCGGCGCGCAAAAAGCGGCGACATTGTTAATGAGCCTCGACCCGCCGACGGCGGCGGAACTGCTCCGGTCGGCGGAACCCGATATGCTCACCGAGGTCGCCGCCGAACTGGCCTACCTAAGTCAGGCCGACCGGGCGGGGCAAGCCGTCTCAGCGGAACCGATACGCGAGTTCTTCGGCCTGCTTTACAACAAAAGCGACGCAGTCGGCGGAGAGAAATTCACCGGCGAGATACTGAAGATTATCCTTGGTGAGCAGAAGTCGCAGGAAGTCCTCGTCCAGGTCGGTGAGCGTCTCAAGGCTCGCGACCCGTTCCGGGAAATCTGCTCCGCCGAAGTTGCCGGCATCGCCAAGGCGCTGGCGGGCGAGTCGCCGCAGGTGGTCTCGGTGGTGCTGTCGGAACTGCCCGCAAAGAAAAGCTCCGAACTGCTGGGACTGCTGGGCGAAGACGTCCGTGCCCATGCTGTGCAAAGCATGGCCGGTGGGCAGGGAGTCTCCCAGAAGGCGAAGTTGCGCATTGCCGGCATAGTTCAATCCCGCCTGGCCGAAGCCGCCCAGGCCGCCGCCCAGGCTGCCGCTCAGGCCGAACCCGGCGCTGCCGTCGCCGGAGATGACGACGAACACCGGAAAAAGCAATTGAGGAAAGTAGCCGTCCTGCTTCGGGGACTGGAAGTAGAAGCACGCGACGGATTGACTAAATCCCTCACGGAACAGGACAGCGAAGCAGCCGATGAGGTGCAGAAATTAATGGTGATATGGGAGGACGTGGTGTTCGTGGCCGAACGCCCGCTCCAGGAAGCGCTGCGATCAGCCGATTCCCGCAAACTCGCCCTGGCGCTGGTCGATGCGGACGGACAAACAGCCTCAAAGATACGCGACAACATCTCCGAACGCGCCAAGGCGATGCTCGATGAGGAAGCGGATTTGCTGTCATCGCCAAAACCGGAAGAGATCGAGCAGGCAAGAGAAGACATCCTGACTGCGATGCGTGAACTGAACGCCAAAGGCGAATTGCAGTTCGAGGAAGGCCAGGGGTAATGATGGATTATCTGGAGATACAACTTCCCCGCCCGCCGTCGGCGGTCGGCGTTATCCCGGGTCGCTCAGGCAGTGCCGATGCGACGGGGCCGTCGGATACCATGCGGGGCGAATCGGCCGGAACAGTCAATGCCGAACCGGACGGACTCCGCAGCGCGCACAAGGCCCTGCAACAGGCCGGCGTCGAATTTCGCGAAATCCAGGAACAGTTCATCCAGGAAGCCCAGCAGCAGTTGTTGGGCCTGGCCCTCGAAATAGCAAAGAAGGTACTGATGCAGGAAATCCAGGCAGATCGCCATAAGATTGATCCGATCGTTACCGAAGCGCTCAGCCGGGTCCAGGACCGGGTGGACGTCGTTGTGCATCTGCACCCCGACGACCTGGCCCGCTGCGAATTGGTCGGACAGGCCGATGAAGCAGCCGACAAAAGCAGCATAAGTTTCGTAGCCGATCCGAAAGTGCAGCGTGGGGGCTGCCTGCTGCAAACCGCACGCGGGACCGTGGAATCCTCCATCGACGGACAACTGGAGGAAATCGGTCAGGCACTGGAGAACCCGGAGTGATGTTTTATGCTGGTTGATCTAGACATATTCCAGAGCAGGCTCAAGAGGGTCAACCCGATACCCTATCGTGGTACGGTTGTCCGCGTAGCCGGTATGGTAGTGGAATCCAAAGGCCCGCCTGTCGGTATCGGTCAGTTATGTGAAATTCGCCTGGCCGACGGTCGGCGCGTACTGGCCGAGGTCGTGGGCTTTCACGATGAAAACTGCATCCTCCTGCCGCTGGAAGGCATCGGGGGGATCGCGCCGAACGACCCGGTTATCACCCGGTCTTCGCCGCGATACATGAAACTCGGCGCCGGTCTTCTGGGCAGAGTAATCGACGGTCTTGGCAGGCCTATCGACGGGAAAGGCCCTCTGGACGGTTCGGAGACGCGCCCGCTTGACGGCGCTTCGGTGCCGCCGATGAACCGGCGTAAGATCACCGAGCCGCTGGCGTTCGGCATCCGCTCATTCGACGGGTTGCTGACGTGCGGGAAGGGCCAGAGGATAGGCATCTTTGCCGGCAGCGGCGTCGGTAAGAGCCTGCTGCTGGGCGAGATCGCCCGCGCCGGCACCGCGAACGTCAACGTCGTGGCGCTCATAGGCGAGCGAGGTAGAGAGGTCAGGCAGTTCCTCGAAGAAGCCCTTGGCCCCGAAGGACTGGCCAGGAGCGTGGTGATTGTAGCGGCGGCGGATGTCTCACCCATCCAGCGGGTCAAAGGCGTCTTCACCGCTGTTACCGTCGCAGAGTATTTCCGCGACAAGGGCAACGATGTCCTGTTTATGATGGATTCGCTGACCCGCTTCGCCCAGGCCCAGCGCGAGATAGGACTGGCCGCAGGGGAACCACCTGCCACCAAGGGATACTGCCCCAGCGTCTTTACGCTCCTTCCGAAACTGACCGAGCGCCTCGGCTGTACCGACGCCGGCAGCATTACCGGTGTCCTGACGGTTCTCGTCGAGGGCGACGACATGGCCGACCCCGTCGCCGACGCCGCACGCTCCCTGCTGGACGGGCACATCGTTCTGTCACGAAAACTGGCAGAGATGGGACATTACCCCGCCGTCGATATCCTCCAGAGCGTCAGCCGGCTGATGGATTCAGTTACCACCGACGAGCACCAGGCGGCGGCCCGCAAGTTCAAGGCGATCTATTCGACCTACCAGAACTCCGAGGACCTGATAAACATCGGCGCTTTTTCGCCGGGCAGCAACCATCGCATCGACAAGGCGATTTCGCTGATCGACCTGGTGAATGATTTTCTGGTTCAGCCCATCGGTACGCGGTCGAGTTTTTCCGAGACGGTCCAGCGACTTTGCGAAGCAACCCGGTCCTGGGACGTCCTCCTGCCGAAGGCACAGGACCCCGGCGCTACCGGCAATAGCGAGGCGACCCGATGAAGCGGTTCAAATGGCCATTACAGCGTCTGCTCGATGTTACGGTACAGCGGGAGCGCGCCGTCAGGGCGAAACTGTTTAGTCTTTCCCGCCGGATCGCCATCGTGCACCGGGAAATCTTCCGTCACCAGGCGTCCCTGCGCAGCGCGCTGGCTGAACTGGCCGAAAAAAAACTCGAAAAACGCCTGCCCGAGCAACAGGTCTTTATGCGATGTTCCGAGGCCCAGGAGGCCAGGCTGGACCGGCTGAAAGAAAACCTCAAAGGCCTGAAACAACAGCGAACCGAAGAGATAGCCACATTCACTAAAACCAAATCCTCGCGGGAGACGCTGGAGCGGCTGAAGGAAGAATCGCTTCAGCGCTACACGACCGAGATGATCAGGCAGCAGCAGAAACAACTGGATGATAGCGCCCGGACTGCCTTTGCCCGCAAATTGATTAAACAGCAGGCTTACCAGTCCGGCATGAGGAGCACGATATGACCGGCAAACTGAAAATTATCATTCTGGTGGGAATTGCGGTGGTGGGCTTTGGTGGTTCATACCTCGCATCATCCTTACTGGGCGGCAAGAAGCAGCCCTCCACGCAGCCGGCGGGTGAACAGGCAGAGGGCCAGTCGGATGAATTCGGCCCGATACTCGAATCGGTATCGGGTCAGTCGATAACGATCGGCATGAGGGAAGCCGAACTGACCGCACTGATCAGGGAAGTTCGGCTGAAAATCAGCGATTGCAAGAAGAAGCAGAAGGAACTGGAAAAGCGCGAGAAGCGGATTCACATCGCCGGCGAAGTGCTGAAGAAACAGGCAGAAGAACTGGAAGCCCTGCGTATGCAGTTGGTCTCCCCGCTGACGCGCATCAAGGAGACCATCGCCGAACTGGAAAGCACCCGTGTCCGCATCGATAAAACCGAGCAGTCCAACATGAAGCGCATCGCAGCCATGTGCGAAAAGATGGACACCGCCAGCAGCAGCCAGATGCTCACCGGAATGTGCCAAAACAACCAGGAAGACGACGCGGTAAAGATACTTTATTACATGTCGGAACGGTCGGCCGGAAAACTCCTATCGGAAATAACCGACAAAACCCTTGCCGCCAAACTGTGCGGAAAATTGAAGAAAGTACAGGAAAAGGGGTAATGCCGTGGACATCGCAACTATCGTAGGCGTAATCTTGGGTCTGATATGTATTGTCGGCGCTATCGTTACCAGCAGCAGCATCGGACTGTTCGTGCATATCCCCTCGATGCTGATCGTAATCGGCGGGATGCTTGCAGCGACGCTGATTCACTTCTCGCTCAAGCAGGTAATGAGCATCATACCCGTGATAAAGAAAACGTTGTTCTGCAAACTGCCGACACACCAGGGACTGGTCCAGGATATGGTGAATTACTCCGCCATCAGCCGACGGGACGGAGCGCTGGCGCTGGAGCAGAAACTTGCCGATGTAACGGACCCGTTCCTTCTGAAGGCGATGCGGATGGTTGTTGACGGCCAGGAGCAGGACGCAGTCGCCGAGGCGCTTTCAACCGAAATTCAATACCTCCAGGAACGACACTCCGACGGTAAAAAAATCATGGAGTTCATGGGCGCAGCGGCTCCCGCCTTCGGCATGATCGGGACGCTGATAGGTCTGGTGGCGATGCTCCAGAACCTTTCCGACCCGTCAGGCCTGGGCGCAGGCATGGCCGTGGCGTTGATTACGACATTCTACGGGGCGTTGATTGCGAACCTGGTATTCATCCCGCTGGCGGGAAAACTGGGAATACGTTCCAAGGAGGAAACACTGATGCGGGAAATGATCATCGAGGGCGTCATCGGCATCGTTCGCAGCGAAAGCCCGACCGTAGTGCGCGAACGGATGCAGGCGCTCGTCTCGGCCAAACACCGTGAAGAAGTCAAGCCGGATATCAGCGGCGAAAGAAAATCACAGGCGGCGTAAATGTTCATGCGAAAAAGAAAAGTTGAGGAAGACTCGTCAGGCGGCGTGCCGGCGTGGATGATGACCTTCAGCGACTGCATGACGCTGCTGCTGACGTTCTTCGTACTTTTGCTGAGTTTCTCGGCATTTGACCGGGCATCGCTCATGCCGCTGAAAGGAGCTTTTAAGTGTCGGGGCGAACCTACAGCCTTCAATTACAAGCAGACAATCGATGACTCGGTGAACGAGGAAGTGCAACCACAGTTTGACAAAACGGACAAAGGCGCCGCAAAACCGACCGATTCAGAAAATAAAATTACAGAAAACCCCAAAATACCAGACCCCATTGTTGATACGGAAGCATATCGTGACGAAAGAGTATTCTATATCGCTTCGACGCGACTTTTTATCGGTAAAGGAAGCGTCCTGACGCAAAAGGGAAAAGAGTACCTCGAAATAATTGCGGCATTTATGCAACGTGTGCCGTGCAAAGTGATTATAGGCGAGATAAAACCGGACGACGGGTCGCAGGCGATGCAGGCAGGCGCCACCGATACCGGCCTGCGAAGGTCCTGTGTAATCCTGCGGTTACTTACCGAAGATTATGGTCTGGCATCCGAGAGATTTTGTATCGCACCGACGGGTACGTCCGCTCCATATCGCTTCGGCGGCGGCGCAGTTATGCAGATTACTCTGCTGGCTAAGGATTTGACACAATGAACAAGAACGGTGGACCACCGGAAGACAAAGGCGTCGAGACGCCTGCATGGATCGTGTCATTCGCCGACATGACCACGCTACTGCTGGCGTTCTTCGTTCTCCTCCAGTCGTTCGCCAAGGAGCAGAACCCCGAACTGTTCTACCAGGGTCAGGGCGCCTTCCGCAGGGCAATATCAGGGTTGGGAATCCCGGATATACTCTTCGGAAAGGAAAAAAGAATTGAGGGTAAAACACGCAAAAAAAGACATCCGACAAAAGAAGACAAAAACAATATCACCAAAAGCGAAGCGCTCGGGGTCGAGGATGAAAATATACGCCGTATATTTCAGCAACTCAAGCAGCAGACCTATACGGAAACCGCCGACGTTCAGACAAGGCAGATAAATATCATCTCGACGCCGGTTACTTTCAAACCTTCCGACGCCACGCTGAATACGCCGGCGAAAAAATACCTCCGCGACCTGGCAGAAAATCTGAAGCAAAACCTGGATAGAAATACAGTCAGAATCTACATCGTCGGTTCGGCGGCAGACATGTCAAAAGGCCCAAAACAATGGATTTTCTCGACGCATCGGGCAAAGGCAGTGGCGGATTTTCTGGCAAAGGCGATGGCGGGTCAAACAGGCGGCGGGCCTTGGCGGCTGATTGCCTGGGGAGCGGGAGGCGGAAAAGGACAACGCTCACGCTACGACCCCGCGTCCCGCCATGAATTCATTCGGATTGCAATCATCAAAGTGGAGTAACACTATGGCGGAAGAAGAAGAAACAAACGAACAGTCGGTCGCGGATGCTCTTGCCGAAGGTGATGAAGGCGGTTCCGGCGGCGGATTGGGTAAAATATTGCGGTTCGCCTTGCCTGCGGGAGTTCTCGTTCTGGCGATAGGGGCGGGGTATTTTGCCAGCCAACTGGGCGGCTCGAATGCCGCTCCGTCTGAAGCAGTTGCGGAAGAAGAACCACCACCGCCACCGACCGACGACGAAGAGTACAAGTATTACGACATGGAACCAATCGTCGTCAATCCCAACGTGCCACGACTTGAGCGGTACATTCGCGCGACGTTGACACTGGCTATTCGTAAAGACGATTACGGCGAGGCCTCAAAAGTCATCGAGAAAAGGATGCCCGAACTCAAGAACAGCCTCATCCTCTACCTGTCCGACTGTTCGCTCGATGAGATTCGCGGAACAAAAAACCTCAACCGCATCTTGCGCGAAGTACAGGACTCGTTCAATGACAGGCTCTGGCCTAACCAAAGGCCTTTGATAGTCAAAGTGGGTTATAAAGAATGGGTGATTCAATGACATCGGCTGCCGCTAGAACCGATCGGCTGATCAGCGACTTCCTTGCCGTTGCAAAGGAGCAGCCGGTCCCTGCGTCGGCGGAAACCGACACCGGCGATTACGACTGGGATTCGCCTTCATCCTTTACACTGGCCGAACTCGAAAACCTGGAGAACTTTGCCGCACAGGCCGGTATCGAAATCTCAAAGGCGTTGAGCGGGCAATTTCATGAGCAAATCGAGTTGTACCTGGACAAACCAGGCCAGTATTACGCCGACAAACTTCCCCTGCTCAGCAGCGAGACCGCAAATTATTGCGCTGTTCTTGCGACGGACGGAGGCCCAAACTGCGGATTGATAGCGATTCCCGCCGAGCAGACCGTCGAATGGATTACAAAGGTTCTGGGCGGTTCAACCGGCGCGTCGAAGCAGGAGAGGGAACTGTCTTCGCTGGAGTCGGCGCTGTTGCAT
Source organism: Planctomycetales bacterium (assembly GCA_030642005.1). Taxonomy (GTDB): domain Bacteria; phylum Planctomycetota; class Phycisphaerae; order SM23-33; family SM23-33; genus JAUWNJ01. The sequence continues at coordinate 10,360 of DAOWOP010000014.1, read as the reverse complement.
GATATTCTCGCTTCGGTGGCTAAGGCGTTCTCGGGCGCGTTTCAGCAGGTCGGCGGCAAGGCGGTTCGGGCCGGTACGGAAATCTCTACAAAGGCGGAACTGCCTGGATCGAACCGGAGCGATGAGTATATCCTGCTGTCGTTTCGCGCCGACCAGGAGGCCCAACGCCCCGTAATTTCAATCGCCCTGACCAGCGAAGTTCTGGCCCCCGCCGCCGGCGCAGGTATTGGAAAACAGGACAGCGAGTCGCCGGAGACCATCCGAAAAAAAATGCTGGCCAATGTCGAGCAGGCGCACGTGGAAGGGTACGTAAGGCTGGGAACGGTAAACCTGACAATACGCGAGGTTATGAGCCTTGAGGAAGGCGACGTGTTGCTGCTACACAAAAAGATTGACGAACCGGCCGAACTCATCATGTCTGGCAAGGTGGTTCTGTCGGGCTATCCAGCTCGCCGCGAGGGACAATACGCATTGCGGATTGCCAGGCCCGTCGGCCAGGTCGGAGGCAAAAGAAACATCAAAGTGAACCACAAGGCTCCGGCTCCGGCGCCATTGCCGAAGAAAGGACAAAACTGATGGCGGATACACAAACAGCAGAAGCGGCGGCAACAACGGAACAGCAGACCCCACCGGAAGGCGATGATTCCGTACAGGTGCAGGAGGCTGAACTGCCGGAATCGACCGATAAACCTAAAGGCAACGGTAACGGGCAGATCGACATCCTCCTGGAATCGACAATGCCCGTTTCGGTCCAACTGGGACAGGTCAGCGTCCAGGTGCGGGAACTGCTTCAATTGGCGCCGGGATCGGTGCTGAAACTCGACAGAAAGGTGGGCGAACCGGTGGATGTGTTCCTGCGAGGAACCAAATTCGCCATAGGCCAGTTGGTCGTGGTCGGCGATCGGCTCGGCGTGCGGGTAAAGGAGGTACTGTCGCCTGCGCCGGACCAGGAGGACGAAAAGCAGGACTGAAAAGCACCAGTTCGTAAAGTTTTTCGACGTTTTTCCTGTTCTGCGCGTCTGATTCTTTTGCATGAGACGCTTCGTAAGAGGCATTTTACAGCGAAAATTGCATAAAAAGCCCTGAAAACGGGGGTTTTCGTCTTTGGCACGGTATATGCACATCTCTCCGGCATGAAGGCTGCGCATACATCGTCTAAACACATCTCAACCGCTTGGCGAGCGTGCGCGGTGGGTGTTGCGGTGGTAAGCGTCCTGATGATGACGGGCAGCAAATGCCCAGCCTCGGCCACCACTACCTCCGTACCGGCGGTGTTCAAGCCAGACCTGACGGAAGTACCGCCCGGTCTTGATACCACCGACCTGTTGTGGCAAATGCTGGCTGCGACGGTGGTTATCCTGGTCCTCGGCGTGCTGGCCTTCGTCGTGGTCAAAAGGCTGCTGCCTAAAATCGCCAGAACCGCCGGCAAACGCATATCTGTCCTGGAAACGGTCTATCTCCAGCCTAAGAAGGCATTACATCTGATAGAGGTCGGTTCCCGGAAATTCCTTCTCGCCAGTTCGCCCGAAGGCCTGACCAGGCTGGATGATGTAACCGACGCACTGGTTTGCGATTACGCCGAAGCCGCACGCCGAATCGAGAATGAAGCGAAAGAAAAGGATGATTAGAGGTAAGTCTGACATTCTGTCAAACCTTGAGTTGTTGTTTAGCCGTCGCCGGTACGGCGATGGGGAAAATCGCTTGGGCAATAACATCGCCGTACCGGCGACGGCTAAACGAGAATTATCACCTGCATTATCAGGTCTGACAGACTACTGACCCTGACGATATGAAGGTACTGGTTTTACAAGTCGTATTGGTGTTTCTGGTGGTGCTGGCGTGCAGTACAGGGGAGGTCTTTGCGCAGGTTTCGGCCGCTCCGACGACCCAGCCGGCCAGGTCGTCCCTTCCCAGCCCGGATGAATTGCTGAATCTGGTCGAAAAGGCCACAACCTCGAAAGAGGCGGGCAAGCCCGGCGACTGGTCGGCGCCGGTGAAACTGGCGGTGGTATTCGCCATCCTGGCCATCATGCCGAGCCTGCTGGTGATGATGACCTCCTTCACGCGGATCGTCATCGTCCTGTCGTTTCTCCGCAGGGCGCTGACTACGCAGAACATCCCGCCGACCATTGCCCTGATCGGCTTGGCGCTGTTCCTGACGCTCTTCACGATGGCGCCGACCTTTACGCAGATTAACACCCAGGCAATCCAGCCTTACCTGAACGACCAGATAAAATTCCCCGACGCCTGCGCCATAGCGAATAGTCTGCTCAAAGGCTTCATGTTCCGCCAGACCCGCCCGGTCGATCTCGAATTGTTCATGGAAATGTCCGGCACAGCCAAGCCCGAAACGGTGGCCGATATTCCGTCGCACATAATGATCCCGTCATTTGCAATCAGCGAATTCCGCAAGGCGTTCGAGATGGGGTGTTTAATCTTCATTCCGTTCCTGCTGATTGACCTGGTAACGTCGGGCATCCTGTTGAGTGCGGGGATGATGATGCTCCCGCCGGCGATGATATCGCTGCCTTTCAAGATAATCCTCTTTGTGCTGGTGGACGGATGGCGACTGATGGCAAGTACGTTGATAACAAGTTTTCGATAAGGTGTGTCAGATGGATGCGGACCTGGTTCTATTTATAGGCAGAAGGGCGCTGGAAACGGCGATGCTGATGGCGGCGCCGGTGCTGCTGGTAACGTTAATCGTCGGCGTGGTCGTCGCGATGATCCAGGCGGTTACGTCCATCCGCGACATGACGATGGGGCTGGTGGTGAAGATCGCCTGCGTGGGTATCACGTTGCTGGTTTTCGGCGGGTGGATAATGCAGGTGGCGGTCGGTTTCACCGCCGAGATATTCAATCACATTCAATCCGTCGGCCTGGGGCAATAACATTGGAAGCATGGATTGCTATTTTGTTACCGTTTGTGCTGCTCATGGCGAGGGTGGCTGGTTTCATCCTGGTCAGTCCGATCTTCGGGTGGCGCGCTGTGCCGGTCGTCGTGCGGGCCGGCGTTGTTGTGTTGATTACGGTGTTCTTCGCCGCGATTTTGCCCCCAGCCTTCAACCCCGCCGGTACGAACTGGCTGCAAGCGGTCGTGCTGATCGTCCAGGAAACCACCATAGGCTTGGCGCTGGGACTGGCGGCGAGGTTCATATATTCAGCCGTTCAGCAGGGTATGCTGATAGCGGCCCAGCAGATGGGATTCGCCGACGCCGGCGTTATCGACCCGATCTCCGGGGCACAATCCCGCCCGATTGCCGCATTGTTCGAGATGCTTTTTGCGATACTCTTTCTGTCGGCCGGCGGGCATCACATTTTACTGGTCATACTCGGACGCAGTTTCAATTCATTTCCGGTATCGGCCGGGGTGAACGTGCCCGCACTGACCGAGGGGATTATAAGGGCCGGTTCGGCAATGCTCCTGTTCGCGCTGCGGTTTGGCGCGCCGATGCTGGCGGGGTTCCTGGTAATGGCGGTGATGCTGTGCATCCTGGCGAGGGTCCTGCCGGAGATGAACATCCTGCTGGCCAGTTTCCCGCTACGCGTGGGAGTAGGGCTGTTCCTGGCAGCGGCAATAATGCCGTCCATGAACGCCTTCACAATAGAACTGGCAAGGTGGATGAGTAAATACCTGATCGCATAGGACAAGGAACCGACTGAAATGGCGGAAAAGGGCGCATCAGCAAAGACCGAAAAGGCTACACCGGAACGCCTGAAAAAGGCCCGCGCCAAAGGCCAGGTCCCCCAGAGCCAGGAGGTTCCCTCCGCCCTGATGATAGGCTCACTGCTGATACTGCTGGCGTTGATGTCAGGCCAACTGTACCAATGGTTCGCTACGCGGTTGTCCGGCGGGTTGTCGCTGCACGTATCCGGTTCGATAGACAATGAGGCGTTCGCGGAACTGTTACATTCCAGCGGGGCGGCGTGCCTGACCGTCCTGGCGCCGTTCCTGTTCGTTGCGGCGGGGATGTCGGTCATGGGAAGCATGGCGGCAGGTGGATGGGCGTTCGCGCCGAAGGCCATCAAGGTGGATATGTCGCGCATATCCCCGATTAAAGGACTAAAAAACCTCTTCACCGTCAAATCAGTGGTCAAACTGCTGGTTTCATTGGCCAAACTCGCCGTGATCCTGGTGATCGCCTGGCAGTACATCGCCGGACGTATGGATTCGCTGCTGGGCCTCCAGTGGGCCACTCCGGCCGGCACCCTGTGCGCTGTCGCCGGATTTATACTTGGCCTGGCCGGCAGGGTCGTGGTGGCGCTGATGGCCATTGCCTGTGCGGACCTGCTGTATCAGCGATGGAACTACAAACGCGAATTGCGAATGAGCCGGCAGGAAGTCAAGGAAGAACGAAAGCAGCATGAAGTGGCCCCGGAAGTCAAGGGTCGGATCCGCGCGGTTCAAATGGCGCTGGCCCGCAAGCGGATGCTCCAGGATGTTCCGACTGCCGACGTGGTCATAACCAACCCGGTCCACTTCGCCGTTGCCCTGCGCTACGATGCGGGGACCATGGCGGCGCCGCAGGTAGTCGCCAAGGGCGCCGACTTCCTGTGCCGGAAGATTAAGGAAATCGCGGCGGAACACAACGTGCCGGTTATCGAAAAACCGGAACTGGCCCGAACGCTCTATGCCGCCGTAGAGGTCGGACAGGTAATACCCGAAACGCTCTTCATCACCGTTGCCGAGGTGCTGGCAATGATCTACAGGATGCGAAAGAACAAGCGCTCCGGGCGACGGGACGGTAAATAATGGCTGCTGAAGACGAAAATACCGCTGCATCTTCACCGCTGGACCTGCCGCAGGGGCCTTTGAACCGGCTGATGGCGCATAGCGACGTTATCTTCGCGATTGGCGTGGCGGTGGTGCTGGCGACGCTGCTGATCCCGATGCCGACGTTCATGCTGGACATACTGCTGTCATGCAGCATCGCAGTGGCGCTGGCGACGCTGGTGGTGGTTCTTTCAGCCAGGGAGTCAATCGAACTTTCCACGTTTCCTTCGCTGCTGCTGTTCGTAACGCTGTTTCGCCTGTCGCTGAACGTGGCCTCGACCCGGCTGATCCTCCTCCAGGGTGACGCCGGCGCGATTATCAGGACCTTCGGCGATATGGTGGTCGGCGGCAGCCTGGTCATAGGGCTGGTGGTCTTCCTGATCCTTGTGGTGATCCAGTTCGTCGTGATTACCAAAGGTTCCGAACGAATCAGCGAAGTAGCCGCCAGGTTCAACCTGGACGCCATGCCGGGCAAGCAAATGGCAATCGACGCGGACCTTAACGCCGGGCTTATCGGGGAAGAAGATGCCCGCCAGAGACGCGAAAAAATCGTCCGGGAAAGCGAGTTCTACGGAGCGATGGACGGCGCCAGCAAGTTCGTCCGCGGCGACGCCATTGCCGGATTGATTATCACCGCTATCAACCTCATCGGCGGCTTCGCCGTCGGGATGGGCGGCGGGCTGTCGGCTGGCGAAGCGGTCAAAACCTACGGCATCCTCGCCATCGGCGACGGCCTGGTATCGCAGATACCGGCTGTGATCATCTCCACCGCCGCAGGCTTCCTTATCAGCAAGACCACCACCAAAAGCAGCATCAGCCACGACCTGATCCGTCAGATGATGGCCAGGCCCAGGCCGTTCGGTATCGCCTCATTCCTTCTGGGAGCGATGATATTTGTGCCGGGCTTCCCGAAGACGCCGTTCATCGTACTGTCGCTGGGCGCAGGCTTGGTGGCCAGAGCGCTCAGCCGACGAGAACGAGAAGCAAAAGTCAAAAAACCCGCAAAACCCGACCAGGAAGCCGAACAGACGCCCGTGGAAGAACTGCTGGACGTTGACAGGCTTTCCATCCAGGTCGGCGCCAGGCTGATTAAGACGGTCGATCCCCGTCGCAAAGACAGCCTCTCTCACCGCATCTCGCCGCTGCGACGAAAGTTCGCCCAGGAGTACGGCATCGTCCTGCCACTGATCCGGCTGCGGGATAACGTAACGCTTGAGCCGAACAGCTACGAAATCCGCCTGCACAACCACATAATCAGCGCCGGCCGGCTTGAGCCGGAGAAACTCCTGGCGATGGACCCCGGCACCGTACAGAATCAAATCGCCGGTCAAGCCACACAGGAACCAGTGTTCAATCTGCCAGCGCTTTGGATCGACCCCGACCAAAAACAGCAGGCCGAACTGAGCGGTTACACCGTCGTCGATCCTGAATCGGTTCTGGTAACACACCTGTCCGAATCGCTGAAGCGGTACGCATACGAGTTGCTCAGCCGCGACGACGTCCAGAGGCTGGTGGACCGCCTGCGCGAGAAGCAGCCGACGCTGGTCAACGAGGTCATCGGCGAACGGGTGCCCATAGGCCTGTTGCAGCGGGTGCTCCAGAACCTCCTCCGCGAAGGTATCGCCATACGCGACCTGGCGCAGATTCTGGAGGTTCTCGGAGACCACTCAGGCAGGACCAAGGACGTCGGCACGCTCACGGAACTGGCGCGGAAGATGCTGTCCCGCACGATTACAGAGCAGTACTGCGACGGTGAAGGGAAAATCCAGGCGGTCATCCTGGAGCCGTCGCTGGAATATGAACTTCGCAACAGTATCAACGCCGATCGCGGTGAGGAAACATTCGCGGTCCCGCCGGAACGGGCGCTGGAACTAGGCCGAAAAATCGCCGAAGCGTGGCGGACCGCCATGGAGGCCGGTAACGACAAAGCCGTCATGCTGTGCGATTCGCGCCTGAGGCCTCACCTGGGTGAGATGCTGTCCCGGCAACTGCCGCAACTTTCTATCCTGGCCTACGACGAAATCACTATCGGTACGAAAGTTGAGTCGGTCGCCACCGTTGCCCTTCTGGCCCTTCCGGCCGAGGAGGTCGCCGCCGCAGGCTGATTGGATTGAAACTAAAATGAATGAGATAAAAACGTGCGACAGATTGCGATAACAATGGCTGCGATAGTCTTTTTTGCCTTGGCGTTCGTCGGGTGGTGCAGCGACGTACCCGTTTTCGTTTGCGGGATGAGGGCGCTGGCGGGTGCGGGAATAATGTACATTGTAATCAGTCTGGCCGGTACCGCAGCCATACGGATTATCGTCGATGCGGCTGTAAAGACCGGTGCGGACAGGACTAACACAGGCAAAGAGTAAATAATAGTGAGCACTCAAACCGACAAAACGACGCCCGGCCTGATGTCCACAAAGGCGCTCCAGGCGAAAATTTCACAGGCCTACGCCAAACAGTCGCGGGAAGCGGCTGAAGAGCGATGGATCACCGAAAACCTGCCGATGGTCCAGCACATTGCACAGAAGGTCGCTTCGTACGTATCCAATGCCGCGGACATGGAAGACTTGATTTCCGCCGGTACGGTCGGGCTGGTGCAGGCGGCCAGGGCCTATGATACCGACAGGGACGCCGAGTTCAGAACCTATGCCTACATCCGCGTCCGAGGCGCCATTATCGACGAATTAAGGAGCAGGTCTTTCGTCCCGTCGGCTGTGCATAAGCAAATCCGCCTGATTCGACAGACCTACCAGGACCTGCTCACCGAATCGGGCGTCCCGCCCGACGACGCCGAACTGGCAAGGGCCGTCGGGCTGTCGCCCGAACAGTTGTATCAAACGCTCCAGGAAGCGAGGAAGCAGCAGTTTCTCTCCATACACGGCCTGTCCGAAGACCAGCCCGCAATTGGGCCTATGATTGTCGATAAGATGCCCTCACCGGACACGCAGGTTGAACGAAAAGAATTACTGGAACACCTGGCCGAAGCAATCAGCGAACTGCCGAAAAGGGATCGAACACTATTGCTGTTGTACTACGAGCGCGACCTGACCATGAAGGAGATAGCACAGGTGCTGGACATCACCGAATCGCGCGTCAGCCAGTTACACGCCGGCGCGCTGTTCAAACTGTCCATGAAACTCGGATAAACAGCCATGGCCGGAGACACAGACTACAGGGTGAACGCGACGGACGGCTCCTCCAGACCGACGCCGCTGTCAGACCGGAAGGACCGGAGAAAAAAAGAACCATCCAGGCGAAAGAAGCGCAGCACGCCCAAAGCGGAAGCGGACGAACATACCAACTCCGCCGCCGAAAGCGCCGAAACAAAAACCGACCCGGACCACTTGGTGGATTATTACGCCTGAACCGGCGTTGAAAGGAGCGTGTTAATGAGTTCGGAAACATCAGGATTACTGAAGCGGGAAAAAGTGAAAATAACAGGCCGGCAACAACTTGGCGACGTCGCGCCGGGCGTTACGCCCTCCGTCAGGCCAAGGGCCGGAATCGTCGAACAAAACGACCAAAACATGATTATCGAGGTTGTATGTCATTGCGGCGAAAAGATTTACCTGCATTGCACCTATGCCGAATCGACTGGACAATTGGCGGGGTGAAGGTGCGAAAATGACAAGTTGCGAAACGACCTTAAATTCAGAAAGGAGATTGACTTATGCGACTGATTACAGGAATTGCAGTTGTGGCCTTGTCTGGAAGCCTCATGCTGGGCGGGTGCGACTGGAGTACGGCCAATTTCACCGGCCCGGAAGTTGCTGCCGAGCCCCCGCAGGCCAGCGGGCAGGCGTATCTTGACAAGACGGCCATTCGGGACGAAACCGGAGCCCAGACTGACAACGCGGTCGATGCCGCGATGGAATGGGCCAAGAAATACGCCGAAGCCTCGTCAAAGCGCGACCAGCTGCTTCAGGAAAACCGCCAGTTGAGACAGAAGCAACTGACATCCCAGCAGCAGATTACCAAACTGCAACTCGAACTGGACCGCGCAGAGAGAGAACTCACCCAGGCCAACAGTATGTTGCTGGAGATGAAAACGGAACTTGAGAAATGGAAAACCAGCGTCCTGGGCTTCCGCGACGAGATGCGTCAGTCTCAGAAGGCCCAGTTGGACACCCTGGTAAGGATACTGACGCTAATCGGTGGAGAAGTCGTCGAGAATGCGCCCACGACGCAACCGGCGATGCAGACCTCCGGCGCCGAGGAGAAAACCGGTGATGCGTCTTAATAAAATCGCGATCCCGACGCTGCTATGCCTGGGCTGGCTTGTCCTGCCGGGTTGCCAGAAGCCCCCTGACATCGGCCACTATCTCGGTCGGCCCGAAGACCTCGCCCGCATCAACCGCGTGGTTTTCGTGCAATTGACGGGGCAGGACAGTTGTCCCGGCATAGCCGAGGACATGACCGTCGCGTTGTCCCACGCCATTGGGGCCCGCAGGCTGTTTCGCCTGGACGTAGTAACCAGGGATGACCCGCGGTGTAAAACGCTCTCGCTGGACGGGTGGGCGGGCTTCACCATCAAGCAACTGCGGGACATGCGGGAAACCTTTCAGTGCGATGCGATACTGCTTGGGACGGTCAGGGATTTTCGCCCGCATCCACGCATGCAGATGGGGCTGGACCTGCGACTGATGGACCTGAGAAGCGGCCGGCTGGTATGGGGAATCAACCACGTCTGGGACACGACGGACAAGACCGTAACTAAGCGGGTGAAGTGCTTCTTCGACAGCCGGATGCGGGACGGGTACGAACCGATGAACTGGCAACTTGCGATGATCAGCCCCAAGGCGTTTGAGAAATTCGTCGCATTCGAAGTCGTTGCGACCCTCCCGGACGGGCCTGAGGTGAAAACAAACAGGAAGTCCCGGCGGTGGGCAACTTTAGAAAAAAATGAAAAAAATTTCCGAAATGCCTTTAAGTCATCGGGTCTATAAACGAGAATGTTAGTGGCGGAAAGACTTGGGAGTTATGAACGTGCGAATAGACGGACCTAACAGACCGGAGATGCCGGGCCAGCCGGATAGCAACGAGGTGAAGCGTCAGGCCGCCAGGCCGACCGACACCTCCGAAGCATCGGCGGCAAATGCCAGGATCGGCGAGGCAGCGTGCAAGCCTTACATCCAAAAGGCAGCCGCCTGCGATGAGGTGAACCGCCAGGCCGTTGCTGAAGCGAAAAAACTCCTCGAATCAGGCCAATTGGATACCCCTGAGGCTGTCAAAAGGGCAGCCGAAAGGATTGTTTCTATGGGGATTTGACAACGTATTACTCCAGACTCGGAGTCTTTGACGGGATTTTGCAAGGATGCAAAATCCCGTTTTTCTTGCGCCTTGCCCATATTTCTAACCCGAATATTGTTCTTCGGGGCGCCTCCGGCATCACCGCAGGGGACACGGAGGTGTTTTTGACATAACTACTTTTAAAATAAGGACCTCTGTGTTCTGTGCCCTTTAGCCAATTTGGAACGTAATTAACATGATAAAAAACATGCCGACAACCCGATGTGATTGTTGTCAAAGCAATCCCACGGGAGATCGGCATGGACGCTACTTCTCTTGTATCGGCATGGAACGTTCTGGTTC
>DAOWOP010000089.1 GCA_030642005.1 Planctomycetales bacterium | reverse complement strand
CCCGCCGCAAGCGAAATGACGTTCTTGTCCCGAACGGCCAGGTCCACAAGGGAACTGATCGGCTGGGTCGTCGTGCGCCCCGCCTTGGCGGAAAATCGAAATTCCGGAAAATCGGCTTTCATACGTTACCTCGGTAACTCTGAACCCAAGTCTAATTGACCCGGCGGGCCTGTCAAGTATGTAGGCTGGAGTCTTTGCTGATTGCTGATTGCTGACCGCTGACCGCTTAAATCTTGACACAGCCCGATGCGTCGGAACAATCAGGCAATCAGACACTATGCTATCCTTCGTCCCCGACGTTTTTCGTTGCGTTTTCCATCTCCTCTGGCCGGAGGTCTGCGCCGGCTGTGGCTGCGGCGACGAGGTGCGCGAAGGTTTCTGCGCAAATTGCAGCCGGGATTTGCTGTCCCTTGCGGCGCTGAGTTACTGCCCGCGCTGCGGCGCGACCGTCGGGCTGGGAATCCGCGCCGATGAGGACGGATGCTACGCATGCCCGTCCACGATGCCGAGGTTCGCTCACCTGGTCCGCGTCAGCCCATACGCCGCTCCCTTGCGCCAGACGATAATCTGGATGAAATATCGCCGCCGGTCTCATGTCGCCGGCCACGTCGGCAAACTGCTGGCCGGGGCGGTTTCAGCCCGTTGCGACGTCGCATCGATCGACCTGGTACTGGCCGTTCCCATGCACTGGCTTCGCCGGCTGGGACGTGGGTGGAATCAGTCAGACGCCCTGGCCGACAGCGTCGCCGGCCGGCTTGGGCTGCCGGTCGGAGATGAACTGATTCGCACCCGCAACACCCCGCCGCAGGTCCGCCTGCCCGCTTCCAGCCGGGCGGCCAACGTCCGCGGCGCATTCGCCGTTACCAGGCCGGGAAGCCTTCGGGGCGCGCACGTACTGCTGATAGACGACGTACTCACCACCGGAGCAACGGCCAACGAGGCCTCACGAACACTCCTCGCCGCCGGTGCCAAAAAAGTTACCGTCGCAGTGCTGGCAAAAGCCGAACCACCAACAGCGTACGAACAGCAAGTAGCCGGTAGCCGGTAGCCGGTAGTCAGTAGTCAGCAGCCGGCTTGCCATCGTTCGGCTTCTCTGTGACAACCGGCCTGGGCGAACCAATAAAAAAAGGCCGGACGGGTGTACGGCCTCGTATAGCCTGATTTCTGTCGGTAGCGGCCCGGCGGGAACCTGCCTTCGGACCGTCGCCCGGTCTGGTTGTCTGATCGCATTCTTATGCTGGTTTGTAGGACGTGCAAGAGCTTTCCAGACGGATGCGTGAAATCGTTACGCATGTAAACTTCTTGGAGCAAAAATCGAAGGCAAACTCTAACGAACTTGTACAGGCGTGCGTTTTTTGCTTTGTAAAATCGCCATGTGTGGTATAATTACAAATGCTCTTACACACCTGTGCTTGGAGCAGAAGGAGACAGAACAATGAAGATTAATGCTCGCATGCTCACGCTTGTAATTCTCGCCGGATTGTTTTTCCCTCACGGCTTATCTCTCGCCGGCATGCCAAAGTACGACGTTACCGAGATCGGGATCCTCGGTGGCGATTTTAGCGGTGGATCGGGCATCAACAGTCTCGGTCATATAGTCGGTTTTTCTCGAATTGAGAATGGGCAATACCATGCCTTCATCTGGAATGGTACAAGCATCCTTGACCTTGGCCTTCTACCAGACAAGCAAGAGAGCAGGGGGAATGCGATCAATGATTTAGGGCAAGCGGCTGGAAAATCCTGGGGCATAGCTGGTAGCGCTGGAGACGCGCGTGCTTTCCTCTGGCAAGGCGGGATGATGACTGACCTAGGCAGTCTTGGAGCGGAACCTGTTGGTGCAACCGACATCAACAACTCCGGCCAAATCGTTGGCCTTTCGCAAACGAGTGCAGGAGAAACCCATGCTTTCATCTGGGAAAATGAGGTAATGTCCGATTTGGGAACACTTGGTGATACCCTTGGGACACTGGGTGATACTACTTGGTCTGCGGCTACGGGCATCAACAGTCTTGGGCATGTGGTAGGTTTTTCAACAGTCAAGAAAGGTGACTTCGGGTCGCGTGCCTTTCTATGGCGAGAGGGCGCTATGACCCACTTGGGCACATGGGGCGGTGGGAATGGAAGTAGTAGTGCAAGCGACATAAATGATTGGGACGAAGTTGTCGGGCATTATTCGGAACACCACGGGGGAGTGAATCATGCCTTTGTCTGGCGAAACGGAAACGAGACGATACAAGAACTGTCCGCCCTTCCCAACGATTACCGTAGCTTTGCGTGTGCAATCAACAACCAAGGCGAAATAGTAGGGCAATCGAAGGGTTCTGATAGCCGGGCCGTACTTTGGAGCGGCGACCAGGTCTGGGACCTTAACACGCTTCTTTCAGATAGTTCATGCGTGTCCAATCTTCACATGGCAAGTGACATCAATGATCGTGGTCAAATTGTCGCCAACGGTTTCAACACCGAGGGAAAACAACGTACCTTTCTTCTGACGCCGGTTTCGGAGCCGCCGCGTCCACAGTTTTATGCCGTGCTTGTTGGCACAGGCGACTTCTGGTCTCGTGGTGATAAAGATGCTGAGGCTATCCAGCGAGCGCTGCTTAAATATCCTGGGGTGAAAAGTGGGAATATTAGATTACTCCTGAATCCAACAGAGTTTCGAGATGTCGAAAAGACTGTGAGAGAAGTCGTGCAACAACTACGTCCGGGGGACCAGTTCCTTTTCTACTTTTCCGGCCATGGGTACAACAACGATGATAACTCGGAGCCCCACATAGTCAATTCTGAATGTGTGTTTGATAAGACGGGAGATTACTCGAACACTGGTGACGAAGTCCTGTTCTTGGGAGGTGCTTTAACCGATGTAAGTGATGACCTTCTTACTTCTTTGTTGTCCGAAGATCCAAAAATGACGGATGTTCATAAGATTGTCATCCTCGACAGCTGTATGTCTGGCGGCTTCTGGGGAACAGAGGGAAACGATTCCGACACGGGTGATCTAGACAAACTTCAGAATATTGGTCTACTTGCTGCATGTGGTGAAGGGGAGTTTTGTTACACATTCTCGCCATTTATACCCTTTGTCGGGGGGCGCGGGAAGTTTTCTTGGGTCTTGGAGAAGATATTAGATCCGGAAACTTCAGATTTCGCCTGCGCCGATAAAAACGGGGACGAAGCGCTTTCATTTGACGAGATTCGGTTAGCTTTGGAAGAGCAATACACAGTGGAGGAACTGGGGAGTGCTGGCGTAATCAAGGGTTTCCCGTGGCTTGAGGAACCAATCGAAGTGGAAGTAGATAGCCTAGGATTTTACTCGGATTACGGAATAGACTTCGATCCCGGCTCGCCGATTGTCCCGGAACCCACAACATTGGCAATTTTGATCTTTGGCGTAATACCCCTGATTCGTCGAAAGCGACGACTGTCGGGTGTCGGGTGAGATATGACCTTAGTTTTGGTTTTGAAGCACAGTGGATATTTCTTTGGAAAGGCGCATAAATGAAATGCTTCTATCATCCAGATCAGGATGCTGTTGGAATGTGTGCACGTTGCGGGAAAGCCCTTTGTAGTGCGTGTGCCGAGGATGTTGGTGGAGCCCTTCTGTGCAGCCAGTGCATAGCACTGCTCCGAGAGGAGGAAGCCGTAAGACAGGAACAGGAATTTGTGGAAGTAGAAGCGCGGAGGAGATTGGACGTTAGGCATGTGAAAAAGATAATACTGTGGTCTTGGATAATAACCGTCGTACTTGGCACTATTCTTGTCGTTGCTCTTTGGAAGGAAAGGGAAGAAGTTCTGTCTGTGGCAGATAAATTCTTCATGGCCATACTCTGGATTTACATAATCTGGTCATGGTATTGGGGATTCATTTTTGTGGCAAACAGCAGGTGGGGAAGAAAGATTTTTGGGCGGGAAATATCAGGTTGCCTAATGATAATTCTCTGGCTTTTTGTTGCACCTTGCGCTGGCTTTTTTGGTGGTGGCATTTACAAATACTTGCAATATCGAAAAATAGTAAAGGAAGGTGAGTGATTGGTCATTCTTGTGTCCGCGCTTAGCGACAGGACAAGATCGGAAGGAGGTACAAGCACGGCAACTTGCAAAGCATGTAATGGTAAAGGACATGTTAAGTGCCCGACTTGCAATGGACAGGGAAGGATAGTGCCGGGAGCGTTCGGACCATCGCCTTATACATGTAAAAACTGTGGGGGTTCTGGACTCGTAAAGTGCGGGGTGTGTAATGGGAAGGGTCACGTATAGCCAAGATTTTCGTACATAACACAAGCAGGAATATCCATTTATGACAATTGACAGAGACAAAGCTGGCACATGGTCGAAAGAACGGATTGTTCAAGAACTCTGGGACTTGCGACGTGCTATCGACGAGGGTCGCGAGGAAATTACGCAGATTGAGTCTGAAATGGATGCTATAGAAAGCGGGGAGGATCCCCGTTCACGGTCCGACCATAAAGACGAGAAGATTTCCACCTTGAATGATTCCGCCAACAGAGCACGGGAACGCATCTATGAGACGGAAAGCGAGATAGAATTTCTGAAATCCCTTTTATAGACCGACCTGATGTCTGGGAAAGTTCTTACAAATTTGTCTTCTCCCACGTCGTCATCCGCTTTCCGCAGTTGCGGCATTCGCGGCGGCGCATGATTCTGGCGCCCCATGTCGGGCGGGTGTAGATTACGCGTAAGTGCTTGCAGCCGCAATAGCGGCATTCGAGGCCGCGTTTGCGCTTGTACTTGAAGAATGGGATAGCCGGTAATTTTGGAACAAAACATCGTTTTTTTGACTGGCTACAGGCTACGGGCTACCGACTACTAATTGCAATCCGAATATCAGTTCGGGCTTGAAATTGCACCGGTTTCAATGCGATAATCCAGTAGGCGCTGCCATTGAAGATCAAGACAAGGATGTAATACTTTGTTCAAAACCACTCGCTATTTTCGAGAACAGGTGCTGCGAAAACGACCTTATCTTCAAACCGAACAGATAGAATCGGTACTGAACGCACCGGAGCGTCGAGAAGTTCAGCCGGACGGGCGTATCCGTTTTTGGGGCTTCGTAGAAGCCTTGGGCGGAACGGCTCTGCGGGTGGTAACCCTGGAAGACGGAAAAACCGTCCACAACGCTTTTCCTGACCGTCGTTTTCCGGTCAGGGATAAGCGGCCTGGAGCAAAAGATGAAGATTAAATATTATCCCGAAACCGATTCGCTTTATATCGACATGAGTGAACATGTCAGCGTCAACTCCGTCGAAGTCGCCGATGGGGTGGTAATCGATCTTGACGAGAACGGAAACCTTGTGGGGATTGACATCGACCATGCCAGCACGAAACTGGACCTGTCATTACTCGAGACGGTTTCTCTGCCGATGAAGACCGTCAAGGTCGGATAGCGATGGTTGCATGGTGCCGCGCTTGCCACCCGTCGAATCCTGCGATACATTCATGCCATGCCGACGGGACGCGACGTAACTGATTTGTCGAATCAATCCGCGGGGCGGCCACTGTGGCGGAACATCGCCGTCGGGGCGCTGATCGCCCTGACGGCTGTTGTTGCGTGCAACAAGGTCCGCAACTTCGACACCTTCTGGCACCTCAAGAGCGGGCAGTGGATGCTCGAAAATTTCCGCATCCTCGATCACGATCCTTTCACCGCCGCCGACACGCCCGGCCAGGCACCCGGCAGGTGGGTCAACGTCCATTGGGGCTTTCAGGTAATCGTCGCAGCGGTGCACCGGCTCGGCGGATGGGCCGGACTGGTGGTCCTGAAGATGTGCGTCTTCGCCGGCGCTATAGCGGTCTTTGCGATTTGGCTGCGGAAGCGCAGCGGCCCGGCGATGCTGATGTTCGCCGCGCTGGCGATCATCATCGGCATCGAGGACCGCGCGCGCGTCAGGCCTGAGATATTCACGTTCCTGTTCCTTATAGCGACGCTGGTGCTGGTCGAATCTGTCCGCCGGGGCGGCTCGCCGAAGCGATTATGGTGGCTGGTGCCGATTAACATCGTCTGGGTCAACATGCACGGTTTGTTTTTCGTGGGCGTCGCAGCCACGTGGGCAATGGTAATCGGAGCGCTCATCGACCGGGTGCTCCGGCGGGATACTGCCGGGGCGTTGGCGACCGGGAAAGTGCTGCTGCCGATTATCATCGCAACGGCGGCGTGCCTGATCAGTCCCTGGCCGATAGAGGCTGCACTGCACCCGCTGCTGCTGCGAACGCGAGTTACCGGTCAGCAGGCGATGTACAGCCTCGGCGTCTCGGAGTTCTGCCCGACATACAGGACCGACATCTTCAAGAACGTTTCGGTGATAACGGGTCTGATACTTGCCGCCGCGGCGCTGGAGGCAATGCGAGCACGCCGGAAATCGGTACCGGTCGGGCACATACTCTGGTATCTGGGGTTCGGCGCCCTGGCTGTGATGGCTGTGCGGAACGTGGCGCTGTTCTGCATCCCGGCCGGGTTCCTCCTGGCAGTCCACGGCGGCGAAGCAATCCGCGAGCGGCCGGCATGGCGAAAGGCGGGCAAGGTCGCCTCGGTAATAATGTTCGGCCTGCTGGCGGCAACGGCGGCGGGATACGCCACGGAAACCATTTATCGCTGGCAGGGCCGACAGGCGTGCCGCTTCGGCCTGGGATTGGTCGATGGGCTGCATCCGGTCGATATGGCCCGGTGGCTGGGACGGTCCGAACTGTCCGGGGACGTCCTGACGCTGGATTTCGGCGACGGCGGGACGTTCATCTATCACAGTTACCCCCGCCGGCGGGTCTGGATGGACGGGCGGCTTGAGGTCCACCCACCGGCCAAACTCGAGAGGCTCCAGGAAATCGGCAGGAACATGCTGTCGCCGGACTGGGCCGACGATACCGACGAAACGCCGCTGCCGCCAACCGTCCGCTTTGTCGTGGTTCGATTCGACGACACACGGCATATCCGGGCCTTGAACGAATCCGAGCGGTTCAGACTGATTTACATCGACCGCGCGGGCGTCTGCTTCGCACGCCTGCCGATGCCGGGCGAAAAGAACGCCCGACTCCTGAGAAAATGGCACGCCGAAGAAAAACTCCCGCCGGCCAACGTGGAGCAGTTCGATAAGCCGCTGATGCCGGAATCGACAGATGGGTTACTGCCCGGCACCGAAACAACCCGGCGATGGTATCGCCAAAACGTCCCGCCTGCCCACTGGAACGCCGGAGCGGTATTCTTCAGCCTCGGAATGGACGACCTGGCGATTCGCTACCTGGCAGTGGCGGAGCGGCTGGGCTTTGCCGAACCGATCTCGCGTGCGGGCCTGCCGGCTGAAGCACACCGTCGGCAGGGGGAACTCTACGACATCGAGCCGGAAAGGAATCTGCCGGTTGATCCCAACCTGGCCCGTGCGCTGGCGCTGCTTGAGAAGACGGACCTGACGGACCTTCAGAGCAAACAGGCTCGCGAGTATGCGCTTGTGCGGGTGAGGATACTGAAACAGGCCCGGCAGATAGACGCCGCCGCCGAGGCCATCGGCGAGTACCTGGACAACCTCCCGATCCCCAAACGTTGGCATCCGGGGCGGTCGAACCTTCAGTTCCGCGATTCGCTCCATGCTGCCCGCCGGACCGCCGAAATTACCGCCGGGCAATTCCGCCTCAATTCAGCCGGCCTGACGCCTGACATGCGGGCATTGCTGCTGCTGCGAAGGGATGTCGGGCTTATCAACCGCGCGGTAAAGGAACTGGAATCAGCCGGGAAAAACCTTCCCCGCCAGGGCCGACTCCTCCTCGGCGACCTGTACCTCCGCAAGGGCCTTGCCGAAAAGGCGCAGAAGATGTATGAATCGGTCGGCAATCAGGAAAATTGGGATGTGCGGATGCGTCTTGGTTTGTGCGGCTGGGTCGACGGCGATTTCGCCGCCGCTGAAGACGCATTGCTTTTGGCCTCACGCGCCGAGGCGACCAGACCGGAACCGGTAATATACCTTGCCCTGCTTTACGAACAACTGGGCAAATACCAGGCCGCCGCCGATATACTGAACGAGTACATCCTGCCGCTGGACACCCCAGTCAAGAGCCAGGCCGTCAGACTCATCAGGCAAATCGAGGCACGATTGAAGATACGCAGTAGGTAAGCTGGGACGAAGTCCCACCTTATAAAACTGAGGGTGGTACATGGACGAACCGCGGCACAACACGGAACTCCACACGCTGGCTGCTCCTTTTGGCGGACTATTGGACCCACGTGAACCGCTAAAACTGTGGGATAAACAATTGTCGTACCTCCGGGATGTTGCCAGCGAGCTTGTGAATGGGCTACGTGCGCACATGCATAATCAGTGGAAGGACAGGGCATTACACGTCGAGTTTGTGCGATCTGAAGAAGTCAATGCGCAAGCAGTTTCTGGTGATGAGGCCGATTATGTCTTTATCACATTAGGGACCATTGCGAAGATATATGGCACTATGTCGGCCCTTTTCTGCTGTCCAGATTGCTTCCCCCATGTGGGCAACCCATATGGTAAAAAGGAGCCCAAAGGCCCCTTTGAGGATGGTTTGCCGCCCTGGCCTATGACCGATGGGCAAAGTGCATGCGTGTGTTATTTTCCAGCAGATGAAGAACGAATGGCTTTCGCAATGATGCTTGCGGATTTGGCTCTGGAATTTATCATCTTTCACGAATTGGGTCACGTCCTTGGAGGGCATCTCGAATTGAGTAGCCACCGGTTGGGCCAATCCCAAATGTCTGAGGCCAACTCCCCCGTGGAAATGCGCAATATGGTGCTAAGACAAGTTCTCGAGATTGACGCCGATTTCTTCGCGGCCCACGTTGACGGCATCGTGACCTTCTGGCAGGGAACACATGAATCTTGGAGTGAGACATTCTGTTGGCCTGGTGTGAGCTCCAAGGATGCAGCAATAATGGCTTACGCCTTCGCGATTGGCGTCCTTTTCCGTGTACTCGAAAGGGACGGAGACTTTCCCGCAAGCATGGGCGACTCTCATCCGCACCCGGCTGTTCGATGCAATAGTGCTGTATCGTGGAGTTTCGCATGGGCATGTGTGGAGCAACTGGCCGATCTTAGGAATCTGCAAGAAGTGATCGTAGAGCCATTGCGGATGATCGAACATCTCTGGGAAAGGCTCCGCCTGCCCGGTCGTCGTCTGGCACTACCACCAGTATTTGCCGACCAATTAGTCAAACTTACGGGTGAACTAAAGGCCGAATACGACACCCGTGTCAGTCTGCTTGACGGCTATGCCCGGCTTCCAGCAAAGTGGCGGGGAATAAGGGAACGGGAATAAGGGGGAATACGGGGACGCTTGAAATAGGGGATACGTGGACGGGGAAAATACGGGATGTTATTCCGGGCGCACAAAGTAGGCGAATTCACACCGCAAGTGCAACGTTTATCTGGGGACACAATACTGATTTTGTGGACTTGGACCTCGGAAATTGGTATTGTGTCCCCAGATAATCCAGATAATGCAGATAAGCCCAGATAACATGTCAGGCGCTTGCTTGAGGAGAATGGAAAATGTCAAAATTTCGCAAGGTCGCAGTGCTTACCATTGGAGGGTTGCTGTTGTGCTTGGTTGCGTTTGTCGTGATATTTCACAAAGAGCTCGCTGTGGCCTATCATCAGAATCGAATGAGGGCTTCTTTAGCCCAGGCCCGAAAAGTCGATCCTGGCAATCCTAAACAAAGGGAATCGATCGAAGCCTACGAAAAACACAGAGATTCTCTTGTGGCACTTGGTTATTTTGAACGTCGAGAGTTTCCTTTGCTACATATCTCCGTGCCATCGCTGAAATCACGGCGTCTGTGGGAGGAGTTACGAGCGGCGTTTCCGGATCATACTGATGTCATGATGCAGGGCTACGAGCCAGGAACAAGGGATATGATCGTGGTGTGGGACCGTCCCCAGAATCTACCAGATTGGAAAAAGATCATCAGTGCCCACGATCAGCCAGCCAGCGGAAGAATCACAGGCGACGTTGGCGATCTATCCAAATTTATAGGTACATGGGTAGATGATGAAGGCGAATCTGTTTATGTCATCTCTTCTGGACCGGAGGGCAGCATAAATATAGCCGTGCCGGCGAATGATACCTGGCGAATAGAGATTAAAAACGCCCGCGTAGAAAATGGCCAGATAATGTTTGACGCGTACCACTATATGGAAGCCAGTAACGACCTTAAGTCTCCAATCGACAAGTCTGGGGAACATCCTTTTAGTGGCGTGAGATGCGAGACCATTCTTACTGTTCACTCCCATGATTCGTCGCGAATGGTTTACAAAATGAAAACAATCCATACACCTCAGCCGATCGTGGAAATTTTGCGCCGGGCCGGTGAAGTGGACCAGCGAAAGTGAACGATGATTTTTGAGGGGAATTTCGGCTTGGAATTCGGATAAAATAACGGCATGTCCCTACCGAAAACTCCGGCCAGGATGAAAAGTGAAGATGTCCCGGCGTTCGAAGGATCGCCGTGAGGCTATTTGGAAAATAGGAAAATAGGGAAAATAGGGGACGCTAACCTATTTTGCGATT
>DAOWOP010000215.1 GCA_030642005.1 Planctomycetales bacterium | reverse complement strand
TTGAAACATTGCGAAGCGGCCAGCCACGCGGCTTGCCGCTTCGCAATACCAAACCTATTTCGTACCGCTCGAATCCACAAAGTGGCAAGATGGGCAAGATAAGCAAGACGGAAAATTCAAAAACGGGGTGATTTTCGGGGGCAAAATACGTAAGTGCTTGGCGACCAATGATTTACGTGTTTTTAAAACTTTCCCAAACTTTCCTAAACTTTCCTAAACTTTCCCAATCTTTCCCATTCTTTCCGAATCTTTCCGAATCGTTCCGAATTGTTCCGAATCTTTCCGTTTCGTTCCGTTTTCGGCATGCACCATCACGGGCGAGACCTGTCCCTTGAGGATACCCGCATCACGGAGGCTTTCCGCAGGTATTTGTCTATACCCGCTACGGCGCGTTTTCCGTCGCCCATCGCGAGAATGACAGTCGCCGAGCCTCGGACGATGTCCCCGCCGGCGAATACGCCCCGAATCGAGGTCTGGCCGGTTTCGTCGGCCTCGATGTAGCCCCAACTGTTGGTCTTCAGTTCCGGCTCGGTGGCGGTCAGCAGCGGATTGGCGTTAATCCCGACGGCTACGACCACGGCGTCGCACTCGATCTCGTGCTTGCTGCCGGGGATCGGTACGGGGCGCCGCCGGCCTGAATCGTCCGGCTTGCCCAGTTCCATCTTCTGCATCCGAATCCCGGCCACCCAGCCGTCCTCGCCGAGAATCTCGACCGGCGCTTCGAGCAGATGGAACTCGATACCCTCCTGCTTTGCGTGTTTGATTTCTTCTGTACGTGCGGGCATCTCGGCCTCGGTGCGGCGGTAGAAGATCATGGCTTTTTCCGCTCCAAGTCGCCTGGCGGTTCGCACGGCGTCCATCGCGGTGTTCCCGCCGCCGATTACCACCACCCGTCGGCCTCGGATTATCGGCGTCCGCTCAGGCCCGTCGCGATACGCGCCCATAAGGTTGACGCGGACAAGGAACTCGTTGGCGGAATATACGGCGTTGAGGTCCTCGCCGGAGACATTCAGGAACACCGGCAACCCGGCGCCGTTGGCGATGAAGCAGGCGTCGAATTCCTGACGAATCTCGCCCAGCGTAATGGTCCTGCCGACGATGACATTACACTCGATCCTCACGCCGAGTTTGATGATTTGGTCGATCTCGTAGTCGATGACGCTTTCGGGCAGGCGGAACTCGGGAATACCGTATCGCAGCACCCCGCCGGGTGCGTGCAGGGCCTCGAAGATCGTTACATCGTGGCCCATCCTCGCCAGTTCACCGGCGGCGGTAAGACCGGCAGGACCTGCTCCGACGACGGCGACCCTGAATCCGCTTGCAGCGGCCTTTGTCGTTTCGCCGGTCCGGGCGTGCTGCCTCGCCCAATCGGCGACGAAGCGCTCCAGATGGCCGACGGCTACCGATTCGCCCTTGACGCCGCGAACGCACTCGGCCTCGCATTGAATCTCCTGCGGACAGACCCGTCCGCAGACAGCAGGCAGGGCGTTGGTTCGGAAGAGTATCTCGGCGGCTTCGGCGAAATCGCCTTCAGCCACCTTGGCAATGAATTCGGGGATGTCCACCTCGACCGGGCAGCCGCGGACGCACTGGCGATTCTTGCACTGGAGACACCGCTGGGCCTCGCGGACGGCAGCCGCTTCGGCCAGGCCGAGATTGACCTCGCCGAAGTTGCCCGCGCGCTCGGCGGGGTCCTGCTCGGGCATCTTTACCCGCTCAATAGCCATCCGTTGCCTGGCGGTCAGTTCGTTCTTCGGCGCCGACGTCGTCATCTAATCGGCCTCCTTGTGGCTTTGGAGGAACTGGTCCAGTTTGCATTTTTCGTCGGCGTCGGCCTCGTGCTCGCGATACATTCCGAGGCGGTTGCGGAGTCCTGCGAAATCGACCTGGTGGGCGTCGAACTCCGGGCCATCGACGCAGGTGAATTTCACCTCTCCGCCGACCGTAACCCTGCACCCGCCGCACATGCCGGTCCCGTCGATCATTATGGCGTTGAGGCTGACGATGGTGGGAATGGCGGCCTGGCGGGCCTGCCCGCCGAAGCCTTGGTGAAGGCGGGTCATCTCGGCGACGGCTTC
This sequence comes from Planctomycetales bacterium, assembly GCA_030642005.1. Taxonomy (GTDB): domain Bacteria; phylum Planctomycetota; class Phycisphaerae; order SM23-33; family SM23-33; genus JAUWNJ01. Next base: position 2,364 of record DAOWOP010000215.1, on the reverse strand, counting down.
CATCATCGGCACAGGCCCGACGGCGAAGACCGCGTCTGGTTTGGGAAGTTTGCCGGCAAGCATGTCGGCCAGCACCACGGTAACAAGTCCTTTGCGCCCGCTGCTGCCGTCCTCGGTGGCGATGAAGATTTCTTCGGAGAACTCGCCCAGTTCATCGGCGAGGATCACCTGCTCGGCGGTGCGAGCGCCGATGACGGTATAGACCTTGTTGGACTCTTCAGCCAGGGCCTTGGCCAGCGGATAGAGGACGGCCGTTCCCACCCCGCCGCCGATGCAGGCTACGTTGCCCCATTTTTGCAGATGCGTCGGCAGGCCGAGCGGACCGGCTACGTCGCGGAGCGATTCGCCGGCGGGCGTCGCGACTATTCGCTTCGTGCTCGCGCCGACAGCCTGGATGAACAGCGTTATAGTTCCTGCCGTAGCGTCGGCATCGGCTATCGTCAGCGGGATTCGCTCGGCTCCGTCGGCCTTGCGGACTATCACAAACTGTCCGGGCTTGCGGGCCTTCGCCACTCGCGGCGCGGCGATCACCATGCGATGGACATTCGGGCCGACCTGCTCGTTGCTGATTACCTTGAACACTTGGCTACCTTATATAAGGACCTTCTTTCCATGCAGTGTAACGAATCCTTCAATTTACCAGTTCGCGCTTTTGGACACAATGACAAATCGGGCGAATCGTTTATGCGGCTTGACAGGTCAACCGGGCAGGCATACAATGACGTTGTTTTCAGAGGGCCGTTAGCTCAGTTGGCTAGAGCGCCTGCTCGACACGCAGGAGGTCACTGGTTCAAGTCCAGTACGGCCCATTACATATCGGCATGTAATCCAAAGAGTTACAAGCCGTCATTCCTGCGACATCCTCACCGGCAATCGTGATGCTACACTTTTGACTACACTTTTGAACGTGTAGGGAGGTGCAAAAATGTCACGAAGCCGACCAGCATCGAACCCGCTGAGTTATCACAAACACACTGGCCAGTACTATGTTACTCGCGACAAGAAGCGAGTCTATCTTGGGTCAGACAGAGACGAGGCGCTGCAGCGATATCACCATCTGGCCCTCGGGATGAGCTCGGTGGCGATGGACCCGAAACCGTTCGGACCGTCGGGCAGCCTGATAACGGTCAAGGAATTGGCCAATCGCTTCCTGGCCGCTCAGCAAGCCAACTGGAAGGCTCCGGAAACGACGTTGCGGAGCTACAAGGGCTGGCTCGGACGATTCTTGAAGGACCACCCGAACCTGCGGGCTGGAGAATTCACCGTGGAGATGTTCGCCGCCTGGAAGGTCTCCCTTCGGAGACGGAACTACTCCCCCGAATCCATCAACCACTACCTTACAGCGGTAAGGAGCATATTCAACTTCGCCGACGATCTCGATCTGTTGGAGAAAGTCCCGAAGCTCAAAAGGGTCAAGAACGAACCACCACGGCCTGCCGGTTCGGTGGAAAAGCCTCTCTACACAATCGAACAGGTCCACTGGCTTCTAGAGCATGCCGACGTTCAGATGAAGGTGATGCTGCTCCTGGGGCTTAACTGCGGCTTCGGACCAAAGGATCTCCATGACCTGACATGGAAACACATCAGAGGCGAGAGAGTCGCGCTCCCGCGGTCGAAAACCGGCATCTGCCAGACGTTCCTGCTTTGGCCGGAGACTCTCCAGGCCTTGGAGGATTTGCGACGGCATCGGAAGGAACTGATTGCCAGGATGGCCATGCGGGGACGACGTCGCTCCGATGGAGGCTCGGTCTTCACAACGAGGTTCTGGAAGCCCTGGAGCAAGGATTCGGTAGCCGAACAGTTTCGTCGGCTTTGCAAGAAGGCGAATGTCCCTTGTTACGGCTTCTACCGGCTGCGGCATTGTGCCTCGACGGCGATGTCATTGGTCACCACACCGCATGTGCAAAGAAAATTTATGAGACACAGCAAGCTCCAGCAGCAAGTGACCTACACCCATACCCCCGACAATGAGGTGGATGATGCCATCAAGAAGGCCCGGTGCAAGCTGCTCGGCGGCCTACGTATCATCGGAGATTCGGAAAGAGATCCCGAACGGGCTGACGTTGCTTAGATGCCCGCCTGGGCCGGATGGAAAGTCCTGGCTGCCAGCGGCGCAAGAGGAAATCCTGAAGTGCTTGCGGCGTAATGCGATAGAGCGGCCTCTTTGGGCCGGTGCCTACGTTAATCGCCGCAAGATCTCCTTTGCGTATGAGGCACCTGATCTGCTCCGCCGTGACACGAAGTCTCTTGCCAATCTCGTCTGGTGTCAAAAGCCCCCGGTCCTCTGGGGTCGAGTTTTGATGTTCGCTGAAGATTGGCACATCAGTTCCTTTCCTCCCCAAACCAGATTACGCCAACGTTGCG
>DAOWOP010000096.1 GCA_030642005.1 Planctomycetales bacterium | reverse complement strand
TTGGCCTTTGTCTTCGCTTTCCATTGTAAAATAGTATTTCGTATTTGGAATAAGTCCGGCCAGGACTATCCGGTGGGATTTCACGTACGAAGCCTCTTCTGCCACCTTGTCATACTTTCGTGAAGACGTGCCATATCTGACTGTGCCAATGCACGCCTCATCCGTTTGCCAACCGACAGCCGCGCTTACATCCTCGGCGTCCTTTATTTTCACTTCTGAGATGGAAGGGGCAGTCCTGTCCTCAGTGAGTGCAATATCCACCTTCGTAACCTTATCGACCCTTATATCAATACCCGGTTTCGTTACCCTCCTGTAACCCTTCACGGAGATAACAACCTCGTAAATCTCTGCCGGGACGGAAATTTTGTATCTTCCTTCTCTATCCGTAGTAGTGCGGAAAAAACTAATTCTAACCTTCGCGGCCCTTATCGGTTTGCCGTTTTCATCGACTATTCTGCCCGTAATTGTCCCTTTTGGACTTCCGTCCTTATAGTCATTCAGTATTTCTTCATGGGTCAGTGCGCGGGAATAGATTTTTATCTCGTCCATGCTGCCCTTGAAGAAGGACTCCCATTTGTCGATTTTCGAGCGCCATGCCCCAATATGCAAATCCGCCGTGGATGGATATATCCCCGTGGCCTCAGGCGCGGAGGCCGAAGGATCCGGTTGACCATTCACATAGACCCTCATAGCCCGACCGTCGGAGGTCGCGGCGATGTGCACCCACTTGTCGGCCTGTATGGCATCGGGGCGTTTGTGCCACGTTCCAGGCGCGCCGACGGAAGAAAGGGCAAAACGGACCAGTTTCCCCTCGGAATCCACATGCAGTTCCAGACAGCGTTGATTTGAATTGTCGCAGGGCCATCTTTCCAGTATGGAGTATCTGCCCGTCAGCGGAGTCTTTATCCAGCACATCAGCGTAATCTCTTTGCTGATACTGTTCAGACTGGCGGACTTGGGGACCTCCACGTAATCGTCCACCCCGTCGAACCGCAGGCCTGTTCCGACTCTGCCTTTTGTCCACCTGGCCCCGTGGATTACGCCATGGTTGCCGTTGCCGGAGGTATCAAGAAGCTTATCGCCGGTTGCCTCGTCGAACTTCCAGCAGGCGATAAGTCCCTTGTTTTGGCCGGCCGAGCATGATGTCAGGATTAACACAGAGCCAAGACAAACGGACAGCAATGAAACCGGCCTGATTTTTGCAAAAGTATTTTTTTTCATGTTCTGTCTCCTGTCTGATTCCGGTGATTGTGTGTGCGCAGGCGTGGACGGCACTGCTCCGGCGATCACCGACGGTACGAGTCAGGTTGATTGACCCCTAATCGGCGTCATCAGGTCCGGCTGCTATCTGGATACTCGTCAGGGCTGTGGATGGGTCGTCGGTGAACTCGAAAACCTTGTCAAGCCCCGTTATGCCGAAGATGCCGTGAACCCGGCTGCCGGCGCCGCAAAGGATCATTCTGCATTTGCCGGCAAGAACCTGCTTCCGCAGGCGGAGAAGCGCCGAAAGATTCGAGGAGTTCAGATGGCTTATCACCGACAGATTCAGCACCACGCTGACGCACTTTTGCTTCACCATGTCCATCAATGAAGCCATTTCCTCGGCAAACTGCGGGTCGTCGGTCAGTTCCGCAACGATGATATTGTCGGACCAGTTCTGTATAGTCATGGGCTTCCGCTTCCTTTCGATTTTCCTGTCTAAGCATAACCTCCGAATTTCCAATTTTCAATTTTCAATTTTCAATTGACCGGAGCGGCCGCTGGAGATTCTTTCAATTGCAAATCGGAAATTGGAAATTCTTATCGGCATCTCACCAGCAGCGACCTGTCGATGTGTTCTGATGAGATCACCTTGGCAATGTCATTCAGGAATCGTTTGCCGTCGGTGTAATACCCGGCTGTGGGTTTCAGGTCGGCGATGCGCTCGGCCCACCAGCGATTCAGCAATTCCATGAACAGTTCGCGGAGGTATTTGCTGACCATGCTGGCCAGCGCGACGGGTAGCGAATCGCTTTCGGCCTTTGTGCAGAAGCGGATTTCCGCACTGCCCTTGCCCTCGCGGAGCAGGTAGGCGCTTCGCCGGTCGGATTCTTCGATAATTTTTATCTCCGCGCCGTCGAATATCCGCTGCAAAGGTCTGAGGTAGCGGATGCGTCCGCCCTGCCTATCGACGACGATGCAGGTCGGCTCGGCACCGCCGGCGTAGGTCTTGAATACGTAGGCCAGCAGGCGGGCGGTTATGCCGAACGACGCTACAGCCTTGTTGCGAGTGGTGCCAATCAGGCGATTGAATTGCCCGGCGAAGACAGGCTCGGCCCGGACCGCTTCGATGGTGATGCCGTGGCGAGTCATTGCCTCGGCTGCACCACGGGCGCGCAGCGCCAAGTCATCAGCCCCGGCCTGTCGCGGCAGGGGCGGGTCGGCGTCGGCATACCACCGATAGCCCTGCATTTGGTCGGCTGCGGACGGGGCGAGGCGACGCAGGAGTTCACGCAGCGACCCTGGCGGCGGGCCGATTTGGGCGAGCATACCCAGCACGCCGCGCTCGATATGCACCAACCCCGCGCTGCGAACATGCATCGCCTTGGAGTCAGCCACCGGCAGGGCGGGCGATTTGCGAAAACCCTTCCGCACAACCGCACCAGCCAGCATCGACCAGAAACATTTATCCGCAGCCTTGTCCGGCACGCGAAAAACGCTCGCCGACACCACCAGAGGCCCAAGTATCGGACCCAAACCGGCTTCGTCTATGCCTGCAATAATCGCCATATATGGTGGGATTATAAGACGCCTCGCCGGTGCAGGGAAGAGCCGGCGTTGTGCCGATGTTAATAACGGGCCTGTGGAAGGTCGCTATGACTTCTGCTTGCGCCTCAACAGGATGGGGGCCGCTGCCGCCATTAGGACAAGCGTAACCGGCTCGGGGACGACCCCGCCGCAGGACTCGGTGTAGTTGCCTCTGAGAGTGGTGTGGTCAAGCCAGTCAACGTCGCCGTCGCCGTCAAGGTCGCCATCCGCCCAGGTCGCCCCTACCGTCATGCCGTAGTTGCCTCTGAGCGTGGTATAGTCAAGCCAGTCAACGTCGCCGTTCAGATCGACGTCGCCGTAGAAGAACTGCTTCGGCCCGCCGCCGTTGAGGTAGTAGAGATTCAGGCCGTTGGTGTCGATCGTCGCTCCGGCGTTCATTATAAGATTGTTGACATAGACCGCTTCGCCGACGCCGCTGCCGTCGGCCTGGTTGTCGAAATCATCGACAAGTTGTATTCGCCCCGCAGCCGTTCCGCCGAGTTGCAGCGTGCCGAGTGCGAAGTTGGAATCGAGGCCTTCCATCACCGCCCCCATATCCAAACCGGCAGCCTCGAACGGATCGACATCCTCACTGCCGCCCTCGAAGATCATCGTCAGGTTTCCCAGCCCGCCCAGGTTGTCCGAATTGGTGCTTTCGTTCTTAAATGCCGAGCCTGTCATGTGGATCGTCGCCCCAAGAACGGCTGTGAACGTACTTCCGGTTTCAAATGCGAGTTTATCTTTTACGACTACCTGAGCAGCCGAAGAGGCAAGATTGAACTCACCCGACACATCCAACTCGGCAGCGACTTCCAGGGCGCCCCCGGAAATAGTGTAGATGCCGTTCACTCCCACCGCGACCGTGCCCGATACATTAACAGAACCGCCAGACTGCGTTATAGAACCCGCTGAAGCAAGCGTTCCGACAGTGAACGTACCTCTCTGGATGCTCATGGTTCCGCGATTCATGACATATCCGGCCTTCGCATTGGCCGAAATCGTAATACCCGCATTGTCAGTAATGCACGCATACGCCAAAGGGTTTGGCACGCCGTTGCTCCATCCCGTGTCCTGCCAGTTTCCACTGGCGGACGTCCACATCGTATCACGATTTGTCCCGGCAGGGCGGAAACTGTTCCAGCCGCCAACACCCCACGAGTAGGTGTCGGAGACGGCTCTGAATCGCTCCCAGCGTGGCGTGCTTGATGTGCTCCATGTGTCCCGGCAGGCATATTCCCAGTAGCCATTCGTGTCGCGATAACCGATTGCCGTAACAGAGTGGTCCGTTTTGCCGTCGCCGTCGGTATCCACGCCCAGTTTTACAGGCCGGCCCATGAGAATCTCGCGTGTGAAGTCGGACCAGGCAGGCATGGAATAATAACTGCCCCCGGCTGTGAAACTGTACCCGCGCCAGGAAGCGTAGGCCTGTACACCGGAACCAATTCTGTCCGCCCAGGTCGCACCATATGTGAGTCCCTCACTACTGAAAGAAGTCTGCATGAAATCGGCTAGGCAATTATCCGTGTGCGCCCCGCCTAATTCGGACTTGTCCGTGTAGGGAGAACTATAGCCCCCGTCGTTAACGCCGTCATACAGCGCGTAGTCGGCCACATGCTCCGGGCTGGCGATTGCGTCCCGGATCGTACTTTGGTTGGAGGACCAGATATTTGAACCGGAAATCAAGGCCGAGTACCCGTAGGTATCCCAGTAGGCCATGACCATCATCCCCGCCGTCGGGCTACACCCGTGGGTCCAGTTATAAGCCGGCACCTCGCTGATGATCACCTCCTCGCCGCCGGCAGGGGCAACGGCTGACGCGAGCAGGACAATGCAAATGAAGGACAAGGCCAATCGCCATAAACGCACCGCTGATGCCTCCTTTCTTGTGCAGCGTCAGGCAGGAAAGTGAAGATCGCCGCCCGCCCGACGAGTAATAATTGCAGAAATCACGTAAAGGGGATTATATCACAGATACTGAAAATACGAAGCAAAAATGGAGAGGGATGGCTGGGCTTTCTGAACGGTTCGCGCAAATTCTGCTGAAAAGCACCGGCAATCGGTGGCAATATGCCGATGAGAGGATATACTCGATTAGCAATCAGCGGTCAGCAATCAGTAAAAGCCAAATAAGTGAAAGTATTGTACGCAGCACCATTTACGGGGAATGCAGACAGGGTAAGTAAGTTTTGGGAAAGGAGTGGCAATGCGTTACGCGGTAATCATGGCCGGCGGGTCGGGTAAGCGGCTCTGGCCGGCGAGTCGGGAAAATAGACCGAAGCAATTAATCAGACTGGTCGATGGCAAGTGTTTGCTGGACCTGGCGATAGCCCGGCTGGAGGGGCTGTTTAAACCGGAGCAGATCCTTGTTATTACCAACGCCGCCTACGCCGAAAGGGTAGGCGAATGTTTTACCTCTCTGCCGGCCGAAAACGTAATAGGCGAGCCGGAGGGGCGCGACACAGCCAACGCCATTGCGCTGGCGGCCGAACTGATTGCCGCACGCGATGAAGACGCGACGATGGCGGTTTTCACCGCCGATCACATCATTCGTCCGGAAGATGAATTCCGCCAGTGTGTCGAATGGGCCTGCCAGGCCGCCGAAGAGAACACCGGGGCGCTTGTTACCTTCGGCATCCGTCCGACATTCCCGCACGTCGGGCTGGGATACATTCACTGTGCCGATAAGACCGAACAGGACGTTCACCGCGTCCGTGGGTTCAAGGAAAAACCCAAACACCACACAGCGCGATACTACGTGGAATCGGGCGAGTATTTCTGGAACAGCGGCATGTTCGTCTGGAAGGTCGGCGCGATCCGCAATGCGCTGAAGAAATTCCTGCCTGAATCGGTCGATGCCCTCGCGTCTGTCGGCGCTGCCGCAAAGGGCGGGCGGGACATCACCGGTCTGCTGAGCGAGATTTACCCGAAACTGTCCAAAATCAGCATTGATTATGCGGTTATGGAAAAAGCCGAAGACGTCCTTATGGTCGAATTGACCTGCGAGTGGCTTGATGTCGGTTCCTGGCCTGCGCTGGCGGAGGTGGTGGAGCCGGACGATGACGGCAACGCGATAGTCGCACCACGGGCAGTCGTCATCGACTGCAATCAGAACGTCATTTTCTCCGATGAGGAGCATCTCCTGGCGGTGGTCGGCATGGACGACTGCATTATCGTACACACTGCCGACGCCACACTGATCTGCAATAAGTCAGACTCCCAGCGCCTCAAGGAACTGGTCGATCTGATTGAGCAAAAGTTCGGGTCGGAATATATATGAGCATTCAGCGATCAGCAGTCAGCAAAAGATGAAACAAAACGCCGATTTCTGATTGCTGATTGCTGACCGCTATTATGACCAGATGGATTGGCATAGATCACGGCACGAAGCGTATCGGCGTAGCGGTCGGCGATGCCGAGGGGCGAATCGCCACGCCGCTGGAGGTTTTGTCTGCGAGCGATGTCAACTTTGTCGAACGAATTAAGAAAACCGCTGCCGAGTACGATGCTGTCGGCGTAGTCGTCGGCTGGCCGCTGCTGGCCGACGACAGCGAAGGCCCGCAGGCTCGGCTGGCGAGGCGGTTCGCCGCGAACCTGGCCGAGCGGACCGAACTGGATGTCCGCCTCTGGGACGAGCGGCTGAGCAGTTTCCAGGCCGATGAGCGGCTGAAAGGCGAATTTACCCGCAAGCAGAAAAAGCGCCGGCACGACGCTGTGGCGGCGGCGACGATCCTGGAAGATTTCTTCACCGGCGACGGGCCGGCCTCGGCGCATCGGGCCGCCGATTTGGGTTCACAGGAAAACAGTAATGATTGATGTGAACTACAAACTGAAGATTCCTGTTCTGGCATTGGTGCTCACAATCAGTTTTCCTGGTCTGTTGTCCAACGCGTACGGAAAAGAAAATAAAAAGACGAGGGATTTCCAGGTAATCCGAAAAAGACTTTATGAATCTCTTCTGACCAGAACCCCAACCATGATTCCCGATCCCGGTTCCGCCGAGATCAAGGGATTTATTACATCATTGCGGCCTGACGGCAGTTGGCCGGATATAGATTACAAAAACCAAAACAGGGCGCGGTGGGAAACGACGTTTCACTTGCAAAGGCTTCAGGCAATGGTTCGAGCCTATCGGTCTCGTGGGCACGCGCTGTATGAAAACGCGGACCTGAAGCGGAGCATCTTTTCGGCCCTTGATTTCTGGCTTATGAAAGATTTCAAAAATAGCAACTGGTGGTGGAACGAGATTGGCGTGCCGGAGGCTCTGTCCCTGATATTCATTTTGATGGAGGACAATCTATCCGAGGCTCAAAAGAATGCGGGGATCAGGATTATAAAGCGGGCTGCATTGGGTGGGACAGGACAAAACCTGATGTGGCTGGCGAAGATCACGCTTATTCGTGGATGCCTGGAAGACAGATCCGAGATTGTTGCAAAAGCATCCAGGCGAATGGCTGACGAAGTTCAAATCACGTCGAAGGAAGGTATTCAGGCGGATTTCAGTTTTCATCAACACGGCTCGTGTCTCTACTCCGGCGGCTACGGCCTCAACTTCTCCGAGTGTGCAAGGTGGGCTTACATTCTGAAAGGCACGCAGTTCGGATTCCCGGCCCGGAGGATAGAGATATTGTCAAAGTACATATTGGACGGGCAGCAGTGGATGGTTCGTGGCCAAACCTTTGATTACGGTGCTGTTGGGCGTGAGATTACGAGGAAGGATTCGAAGTTCGCCCGCGATATGAAGAATCTTTCGGATGCTTGTGCGTACATGGCAAAACTGGCGACACCCCGGCAGGCAGAATTCGAAGCCTTTGCCAATCGCCTCAAGGGCGCCGCACAGCCAGAGGCCGCAGGCCTCCACGGTAACCGTCATTTCTGGCGGTCTGACATGATGACTCATCATCGAAGGGATTACTACACGTCGGCGCGGATGTTTTCGAACCGGATTTTCAACACTGACCAGCCCTGCAATAATGAAGGGTTGAAAAGTCACCACATCGCCGATGGAGTAACCTTTATATTTCGCACCGGCGGGGAGTACCGGAACATTTTCCCTGTCTGGGATTGGCGCAAGATCCCCGGGGCCACGATTGAACAGACCGGGACCCGATACGACAAGAAAACGGTCCGCAGGCGCGGGAATCGCAGTTTTGTCGGTGGGGTATCAGACGGTCTCTACGGAATGGCCGCATTTGATTTCGTTCGTGACCGGCTGACGACTCGCAAGGCCTGGTTTTACTTCGACGACGAGTTCGTCTGTCTCGGCACCGGGATTACCTGCACGACGGATAATCCTGTCTTTACATCAATCAACCAGTGCCACCTCAAAGGAAACGTTGTCGTATCTGATGGAAAGAAACAGGAGACGATTGATAAGGGACAGCATAAGTTGAGTAACCCACTGTGGGTTCACCACAACGGGATAGGGTACGTTTTCCCCGACACTAAGGAAAATGTGATTCATCTCAGCAATGACGCACAGACGGGCAGTTGGTGGAGTATCACGCACCGTTATCCCGAAAAGAAGAAAATCTCCATGGATGTTTTCAGCCTTTGGCTTGACCACGGCAAGAACCTGTCGAACACATGTTACACCTACATTGTTGCTCCGGCTGTCAAGATCGAGAATATGAAAGCGTACGCAGAGAACCCGCCTGTCGAAGTTGTCAGCAACACGCCGGATTTGCAGGCAGTGAGGCATAGAGGTTTGAAAATGATCCAGGCCGCATACTACAAGGCAGGCGTGCTTCGGGTCGGAAACGGTTTGGTTATCGGGGTTAACAAACCGTGTTTGCTGCTGGTTCGCCAGAAAAAAGAGGGGCTGCAAATCGCCGTGGCCAACCCCAAAAATAAGCCGCTGAATGTCGAGGTGGAAGTCAACGCGAAGTTTCAGGAAAAAAGGTGCGTCTGGCTCGACGAGAGGGGCATTTCCCGCATCACGTTCAAATTGCGAGGCAGGAAGTTTGGTGGAAAGAGTTCGGTGCGTTTATTGAGACGTGCGGATGAGAAAGTTCCGAAGACCCGATGAGTACCGAGATTATACGTTCGCAAGAAGGCCAAGCCTACTTTTAATCGTCGTTGGAATCGGCGATGAGTGCTTCAAGTGCGATGACGGAGCCGGATTTTTCAGACTCGCCGACGCCGGCTGCCGGTTCGATGATCTCTTCAGGTTCGGCCGCTTCAGCCGCCTTGGTCTTGGCCGATGCAACCTGCTCGGGCTTACCGTCAATCTGGACAGTAAGCGTCGCAAGCCCCAGTGTGATTCTGTCCCCTGCCTTCAAAACCGCTTCATCGACGCGCTGGTTGTTGATGTAAGTTCCGTTGGAACTGGCCAGGTCGCGGATTCGCAGTTCGTCGTCCGACTTGGTCAGTTCGCAGTGCTGCCTTGATATGCTCATCAGTGGTATTCGCAGAGTGCAGTCCTCGCCTCGGCCTATGGTCGTGATTTTGTGTGTAATCGCAAAATTTCTCCGCTGCCCGTCCCGTTTGAACATCACCAGTTTGACATCCATAGTTTCACCTTTTGCACGGGGCATTCGTTACGGCGCCGATACGGAAGTCTGTCGGATTACTCCTGTCCATATAACCCGTATTGTAATCCGAAGGTCTCGCCCTGCAAGAAAAAACAACCCCCCCGCTGGGTGTGTGGCTAATTTTCCTGGTCCCTATGCAACGGCGAATTATGGGGCGTTCCGGTTGACTGAAGCAATTGGCTTTCAGCTTTCAGCGTTCAGCAATCAGCGTTCAGCAAAAGAAACAACTGAACACTGACCGCCCTGGCACGGCCAGGCTACGGC
>DAOWOP010000058.1 GCA_030642005.1 Planctomycetales bacterium | reverse complement strand
GCTTCACGCATCGGCTGCCGGCGTGCACGTAACGCTCATCTGGACGATATTCCTGGTCCTGACCGCCGCGGTGCTGACGGTGAACTTCCAGACAATCGGGGGATTGATGATCTACAGCCTCATGGCCAATCCCGCAGCCGCCGCCTTCCTGCTGGTCAAAGGACACGGGCGGGCATTGGCTTTGGCGATGGGGCTGGGCGCTGCCAGCGGACTGTTCGGCTTCCTCATTGCCGCCGTCGCCGACCTGCCGACGGGTGCGATGATCGTAATTTTCTCCTCGGTCCTCGTCGGCATCGCCGCGATAGTGAACCGCCGTCGGCGTCGCGGTGTTGCGAATTGACGCTCGTGCGGACACAATATCCGTCATGCCCAGACGAAAGGGAAAATCGCAGCGGCGGATAAAGGGCTGGGAGCGGCGCTTCCGCGAGGCCGACGCCGATTCGCTCGACGCCGATTCGGCAGAGACACTCCAGCCTCTGCGAGTCAAACTCCCTGCCTCACGATCCCACCGGCGCCGTGGTCGCCTGCCGGCCTGCGGCTTGCAGGCGGGCGGTGTTTGCGACCACGAAGATTCCGACGCTACCGAAACCCCTCCCGCCGAAGAAGCAATCGCCGTCGTAACGGGTCTGTTTCCGGGCGGGGCAATTGTTCGCATTGGCGATGATGTTCTGTTCTGCCGACTGGCCGGTACTTTCCGCCCGCCGAAAGGTTCGTCGGCCCTGGCCGTCGGGGATGAGGTCGCCGTCGCGCTGACGCAGCAGCGGCACACCTCCGGCGAGAAGGAAATCGACGGGCAGCGAGCCGACGGTATGATCCTGTCGCGCCGGCCGAGACGGTCGGCCCTTTCCCGACCCCAGCCGACCAGCGGAAAACGACGCGGGCGATACGATGAGGAAATCGCGGAAAAGGTCATCGCCGCCAACATGGATACGCTGCTGATTATCGCCTCGGTCCGCCAGCCTAAGATAAGCCCCGCCCTGATAGACCGATTCTGCATCGTCGCAGAGCGAGGCGAGATGGAGCCGATGGTCGTAATAAACAAGACGGACCTGGGCAAGCCGGACAAGACGCTGTTGGCGGAACTGGCCGGCGGCGGGCTTGAGGTGTTTCAGTGTTCAGCCACGACGGGCAAGGGGTTGCGAAAACTTCGCAAGGCCCTTCAAGGCCGGCGGAGCGTACTGGCCGGCGCGTCGGGAGTGGGTAAATCAACGCTGATTAACGCGCTGGTGCCCGGCGCGAACCTGGCTGTTCGGGAAATACGCATGAAGGACCAGCGAGGCAGGCACGTTACGTCGGCTGCGACGCTGCACGAACTTCCCGGACTTCGGCGAGCTCAGTCGAGCCGCGGCGGGCTGCTGGTCGATACGCCCGGCGTGCGGGAACTGGCCGTCGAAATGGACGCCGCCGAGTTGACCTGGTATTTCCCGGAATTGGCAGAGTTCGCGCCAAAGTGCAAATTCAACAACTGCACACACACGCACGAACCGGACTGCGCCGTCCGCGCCGCCGCCGAAACCGGAAAAATCCCGCCGCGACGGTATATGAGTTACCTCCGAATCCTGGAAACAATCTCAAAAAAATGACCAAGCGAAAAACACAACTATGCCTGTGCGTTAACAATAAAGAATACCCCGCTTCCCTTGAAGCGAATAAACTCTACCTGATGCTGCCCAATGAAGGAGAAGAGGATCTCGACATGATCAGGGTCATCGACGAATCCGGCGAGGATTATCTATACCCAGCCGATTGTTTCGTTGTCTTCGGCGAAGACCTTTTTGCAATGCTCCATTTTCCTCCAAAGACACGACAAAGAATCCTCCAGGCTTTAGAACCGGCATAGTTGCTTCTTCGGGCTTTCCGTGAAGCGATGAGGGACGAAGATGTTCGTTCTTTCTGAATTAATCGCAAATTAGCAGAACCATCGGCCGGGCTGAAACGTAACAATAACAACCTGTTTTTCAGATAAAAGCGGAGAATTACATGGCTCATGACATTCTGGCCGACTCGGTCGAGGCACAGACCGTCCGTGCAAGCGTATTCATCGTAGGGATACTCCTGGGCGGTGTGCTGGTGCTTTGTTCGTATATAGTTCCGCTGATTCCGGCCTTCTCGCGCGTAACCTTTCATGACGGTCGGCGAAGCCTGAATTTTTTCGCCGACAGCCTGGCAATGGTCGGGGCTGTGCTGCTGGGATTTCCCATCATCGCCCACGCGATTAAGGGCATCCTTCGGCGTCGGGCCCACATGGACGAACTGGTCGCCCTTGCGGTCATCGCCGCGCTGACGGCGGCGGATTACCGCACCGCCGGGGTCGTGGCGTTCTTCCTGCTGCTGGCGAACCTGGTGGAGACGCGAACCGCGCTGGGCGCCAAGGCCAGTATCGAATCGCTCATCCGCATCTCACCCACCAAGGCCCATCGCCTCAGGGCCGACGGCACGGAGGAACTGGTCAATCCGACGGCGCTGACGGCGGGCGACACCGTTCGCGTCCGCCCCGGCGATAACATCCCCGCTGACGGAGTAATCGTCTCCGGGCAAACTTCGGTCAACCAGGCGAACATCACAGGCGAGTCCCTGCCGGTCGATAAGGTCGTCGGAGACGAGGTCTTTTCCGGCACGTCCAACCAGTCCGGCGCTGTTGACGTGAAGGTTACACGCGCCGGCGACGACACCACGCTCGGCAAGGTCCGCCACCTCATCCTCCAGGCCCAGCAGACGCGGACGCCCATCATGCGACTGATCGACCGCTACGCCGGCTGGTACACGCCGACAATCATTATGATCACCGGAATAGTGCTGTTCTTCACCCGCAACGACGGCGGGGTCGAACGGGCCATCACCATGCTCATCGTCGCCTGCCCGTGCGCGCTGATCCTTGCGGTCCCGACGGCAATGGTCGCAGCCCTGTCATGCGCCGCCAGGCTTGGGATACTCATCAAGGATATTTCCACACTGGAAGTGGCCAGGAACCTGTCGGCGGTTATCTTCGACAAAACCGGAACGCTGACGACCGGCGAACTGGCCGTTACCCGCCTCCAGCCTGCGCCGGGCATCGACGGAGAAGAACTTCTCAAAACGGCGTCGGCCCTTGAGCAAATGTCAAAACACCCCGTAGCACAGGCAATCGTGAAGATCGCCCGGAAGGCGAAAATCACACCGGCCGAACCGGTCGATTTTAAAGAATTCACAGGTAAGGGCGTCAGCGGCAAAGTCGATGGGCAGGAAACGCTCGTCGGGCGAAAGACCTGGCTTCTCGAACACGGCATCGATATGTCGGCGATGTCAGATGCGATAATGGCCGAGCCTGAAGGGCTTTCGACGCTGTACGTAGCCCGCGACGGCAAGATGCTCGGCTGGGTCGGACTGGAAGACCGCACGCGCCCGGAGGCCCGCCACGCACTCGAAGAACTACGCCGGATGGGTATCAGCGAACTGGTAATGGTAACGGGCGACCAGTGGTCGGTAGCCCATCGGGTCGCCAGGGAAATGGGCTGTACCGAAGTCCAGGCCGAGGTGCTCCCTGCCGATAAACTGGAACTGGTCGCGGCGCTTAAGGCCCAAAAACATACCGTCGCGGTCGTCGGCGACGGCGTCAACGACGCCCCGGCGCTGGCGGCAGGAGACCTGTCCGTAGCGATGGGAGCGGCAGGGTCAGACGTAGCAATTAATTCAGCCAGTATCGCCCTGATGAACAATAACCTGGAACGATTGCCGTTCCTGATCCGACTGTCGCGGCGGACAATAAGCGTAATCCATCAGAACCTTCTGCTGGGAATCTGCTTCATCATCGTGCTGGAGATTTTCAGTGCGATGGGATTGATAAAGCCGATCATGGGCGCGGTTTTCCACTTCGTCGCCGCCTGCGCGGTGATCTTCAACAGCGCCCGCCTGGTGCGCTTCGGCGAAGAATTGCACAAACCGGCTCAAGAGGAACAACCGGCCCCAAGAGTAGAAGCAGTGCCGGTAACGTAGTAGTAATTGGTAACAAAACCGTGAACTACGAATTACCAATTACGAATTACAAATTACTACCTGCGGAGAATATTGAAATGATGTCTCGTTCTTGGAAGCAGCAGGATAAGCGCCACGCCGCCGGCGGCGACAACGGCTACGACGGCCTGCGTCGAAACGTCGTCCGAAGAGCGGAATCCAACCGCCGCAACCAAGGCCACTGTCAGACCTGCGCAGACGAATATAAAATAATAAGTCCATTTTACGCCCCGCCCGAACCAGCCCCAGAACACCCAGCCGGCGATCGCAGTTACAACCAGCCCGGTTGCTGCGATAACCGCGTTTATCGAGACGAGGCCGCCGGGCAAAGTCAATGCGAATATCCCCGCGCCGAGCGCCCCTGCCCTGCCGGTCCAGGCCAGGACCGACACCGGCAGCGGAGCGACCGAGGAGCCTGCGCCGACCTGTGCGGTCAACTCCCGCCTCTGGAACAAGACCATTCCGATAGCCAAAATGGCGGCGACTTGGCACGCGGCATAAGCGGCCGTCAGTCCCACGTAACCGGCCGGTATGGGCCTCTCGGCAACCAGGGCGTCCATGACGTAAAAAAACGTCAGGTTCGGACACAGCAGGTAAGCCGCCTTTGCCGCAAAACTTTCATGGGCGAATCGGCCGAAAAAGTAATGACTTGTCGAGCCGAGAAAGAAAACCCCGAAGCACACCAGCAGCGTCATCACCTGCCCGAGGCGCGTACTGGCGGCCACCGCCACCGCTACAAAAACCAGAACGGCCATGAGCATCAGCAACAACGCCGTCAAAATATCGGGCGATATGTCCTGGCCGAATGGTACGACCTTCCAGCCCTTGCCGATGAAGACGATTACCCCCATCGCCAGCGAAAGCAGGACTGTCCCGAAGCCCACGGCGGCGGATGCAAAGTTCCAGCCGAAGAAATAATTGCAAAACAAAGCCGCCGCAACGGTCGCCGCAAGCGCCGAGCAGCCCAGGACGATAACGGGAAAGTCATAAGGGTCGGATGCCATCGGCATCACCTTGTGCCGGACGGTCATCAGAAATACCAGCGAGCAGAGCCAGTAGGCTACAACCAGCGCCGCAGCCACGCCGGCAAACTTGCCGAGCACGACCATAGGCCGGGGAACGGGCTTGGAAACCACTGTCAGGATGGTCTTATCTTCGATTTCCCGGCTGAGTACGCCCGAAGCGCTGAAGGCGGCAATCAGCAGGCCCGAAATCAGCAGCGTCGAAAGCCCGAGGTTGACCATCATCTGCTGGTCGGTTTTCTGGAAGTCGGCTATGCCGGTACCCATCGTGTAGCCCGAAAGAGGCAGGTCCAGCACGAGCACCGCGAAAGTTACGAGGATCAGCACGCCATAGACCGGCTGGCGAATGGCTTCGACGAAAGCGTTTCGGGCTATGGCGAACAAACGTATCATTGTTCCACGAATTACACGAATGTTTCACAAATTACACGAATTATTTCCGCGAATTTCACAAATTGAGATAAATTACACAAATGTTAGTACGACGCGAATTACATAAATGTTTCTTTGGAAAGACAAATAATAATTCGCGGAATTCGTGTCAATTCGCGAAATTCGTGGTTAGGAGAGGTTCATGCAGGCAAGTAAGCGTGGACAAAGACTAGGACTTTTCGGGCTGGTGGTGCAACTGACGCTGACGGCGCTGGCGGCATTACTTTTGCGAGCGACCGGCTCGCCGGCGGCGCTGGCGGTGCTGTGGCTGGTAATCCTGCCGCTGCCGCTGTGGGTGATAACGGTGGTGATGTTCTACTGCCAATGGCTCCAGCGGCGAGAGGCCGAAGAGATACAGCAACTCGCCGGTCGTCCGGGTCAGGCCGAGAGCATCTTCCGGGACCAGGAAGGCGACCTCCACCCCGCCGCCAATCGTCTGAAATGGATGCAGCGGTACATGGCGCCGGCATTTACGCTCTTGCTGGCCGGTTGCCACGTGCTGGTCGGCATACTCCTGCTGCGGTGGATCAGCGACACCGATGCCGGTCTGCCGGTGTCGGACAAGCCGGCGGCCATGTTCTTCGCAATCGGCGGAGCGTTCGTGGCGTTTCTGGTCAGCCGATACGCCATCGGTATGGCCAAGGCGCCTGCCTGGCGAATGTTGCGGTTGCCGGGATCATACCTGTTCACCAATTCGCTGGTCCTGGCCCTGCTGGCCTGCGCCCTGGCGGCCGAATATTACAAGTCCGCTCTTTTCGGGCAGGTCGTCGCCTATATCCTATCGGTATTTGTGATCATCATCGGCGCTGAACTGGTGCTGAATTTCGTTCTGGACCTGTATCGCCCGCGCCTTCCCGACGGCGAGGCGCGCTACAGTTACGACAGCAGGCTGCTGAACCTCATCGCCAGCCCCGAAAGCATCGGACACTCCATCGCCGAGGCGCTGAATTACCAGTTCGGCTTCGAGGTTTCCGGCACGTGGTTCTATAAATTGCTCCAGCGGACGCTCGTGCCGCTGCTGCTGACCGGAGCGGTATTCGTCTGGCTGATGACATCCGTAGTGGTCGTGGAAGAGGGCCAGCAGTATGTCGTCCTGCACTGGGGCAAACGCCATCCGCAACGGGTACTGAAGCCCCGCCGGTACCCGCACCTCATCTGGCCTTGGCCTATCGACACCGCCAGAAAGTTCGAAACCGACCGGGTACACCAGATTACCCTCGGCGTAGGCGAAGAACGAACCGAGGAGTTTGTCAACAAAAAGAGGATATACCTCTGGACCCAGGAGCACGGGAGGCGCGACGAACTCGACACACTGGTTGCCATCCCGCCCGGTGAGGGCAAACGCCGCCACGAAAAGGCCCCGTCCGTCAGTATCATCAAGATGGTCGTCTCGGTCTATTACCGTATCGGGGATAAGGACGAGGATATATACAGGTTCGGCTACACATTCAGCGACGCGCATAAGTTGCTGGAGGCAATCGCCTACCGCGAGATGATCAGTTATGCAGCCTCGGCCACGCTGGACGAGCCGCTGCCCGCCGGTCAGGGGCGGTCTCGCCCTCAGGGCATATTGAGTTTCGGTCGGGCCAGGGCGGCCGAAGACCTGAAGACCCGCATCGCCGACGCCGCTGAAAAACTCGACCTGGGCGTGCAGATAGTGAATGTGGAATTCCTGAGTTGCCATCCGCCCAAGGAGGCCGCTCCGGCGTTCGAGGGAGTAATCGCCGCCGAACGCCAGCAGGACAAATATCGATACCAGGCCCAGTCCGAAGCCAACAAGATTCTGGCTGATGTGGCGGGCGATCCTGACGAAGCCCTCAAACTCGCCCAGGCGATCAGCGCCCTCCAGGAACTACAGACCATGGTGAACACCCGGCGTAGCGGCGGCGACGTGAGCGCCGTTGCAAAGAAAGCGATTGATCGCACCGGTAACGAAATCGCCGACCTGGAAGAGCAAATCCACACCGAAATGCTGTTAGGCCGGCACAAGCCCAATGAATCGACGGTTGCCCAGGAGTTGCTGAAACGCCGAAAAAAATACCTGGCTCTGCTGGAGAAGATACAGTCTGACCCCGACGGACCCAATCTGGCCCGCCAGGTCGTCAAGGCGCGCGAAGAGGTTGACAAATTGTTCAAGGACGTCCGCGGCGCTGCGGCTGTTACCATCGCCCGTGCGAGAGCGGACAGATGGAAAACGGAATTCCGCGAACGCGCCAGGGCGGAAACCTTCGGCGCACACCTGCTGGGATTGCAAGCGGCGCCGTCTCTATACCAACTGGATAAATACCTCAATGTCATGACCGAAGGCCTGCGGAAGCGGCGCAAGTACATCCTGGGACTGGACCGGGATAAAATTGAGATCTGGCTGAACCTGGAAGAAGATCAGCAATCTATGAGCGAAATCCCTCTGGGGGAAAAATGAAAGACTGGTAATTCGTAATTGGTAATTCGTAGTTGGTAATTAGTAATTGGTAATTCGTAATTGGTAATCAGGTATTTTTTGACCAATTACGAATTACGAATCACTAATTACTAAAACAAGAGGAGTAGGATTATGCGAAAACATGGCTGGATTGTCTTCCTGTTGTTGATAGTGGTGTTGGGGATGCTTTGTCATACCGTCCTCTTCAAGGTCGGGTTCGATGAGATAGTCATCATCGAGACTTTCGGCAAGGCCGAGAACGCCATTTACGGTCACACGGACGCGGGGTGGCGCTTGAAGTGGCCTTGGCCGTTCCAGCGCATGGTTCGCTACGACGCGCGGATATTTATCTTCGAGGACACCCACGAACAGATACAGACCGCCGACAAGCAGAACGTTCTCGTAACGGTCTTTTGCGGATGGCGGATAAACGATGCCGACCTGTTCATCCGCCGCATCAGCACCGTTGCCGAGGCTGAAGTACGCATCCGCAGCATGGTCCGCGACATCAAGAAGCAGGTTGTCGGCAAGCACCGGCTGGAGGATTTCATCAATACCGATCCGACCAGGATGCTTATTCCCCAAATTGAGGAAAATGAGATACTCCCGTCGGTTCAGGAGCGTGCTGCCAAGGACTACGGTATCGAAGTGGTAACGCTGGGCATTAAGAACCTTGGGCTGCCCAAGAGCGTTACGAAAATAGTCATCGAGAACATGCAGGAAGAGCGCAACCGTGTGGCCAAATCTTACGAGGGTCTCGGCCAGGCCGCCGCTGACGCCATTCGCAGCCGGGCCGAAGCCGCCCGCGATCAGATCCTCGAATTCGCCCGCGCCGAAGCCAAAAGCATCCGCGCCGAGGGCGACCGCGCCGCCGCTGAGTTCTACGAAAAGTTCAAAGGACACGAACAGTTCGCCATGTTCCTGCGCGAACTGGACTTCCTGCAGGAAACGATGAAGGAAAACTCCATCTTCCTGCTCGACCCGTCCGTGCAGCATAGCATAGGTTTCTTCAGCAAAGGCCCCTCGCTGCCGCCGCTCTACGACGGGAAGACCACAAAACCGGTAACGGCCAAGGAAGATTGACGAGCGCAAGACTATGAAAGACAACAATATACAAAACGGGCCGGACAACCCTCTTAACGTGCCTCCTCCAGGCCCTTCGATGCAGGCCGACGAAGAGAAAATGGACACTGCCAATAAGTCCCTGGCCGATGCCCTCAGGCTGAGTTTCCGCCTTCTGTCATTCTTTATGATCGGCGTGGTGGTGCTGTTCTTCTTTACCGGCCTGACGCAGATTGCCCCGGCCCAGTGCGGCGTCAAACTGCTTTTGGGACGGATTCAGGGCGGCATAGACAAGCGTACGCTCGTGGACACACGCGTGCTGGGGCCTGGGCTGAGGTGGTCCGTACCGGAACCGATCGGGCGAGTCATGAAAGTTCCCACGGGCCAGCAAAAGGTGGACATCAACGATTTCTGGTGCCACGAAACGCCCGAAGACACCCTCAGGCCGCTCCGTGATCGCCAAGCGCCGAAAGGAGGCCTCCGACCTGGGTGGGATGGGACGCTGCTGACCGGCGACCGCGGACTGATACACGTGAAACTGACCTGCTTCTACAGTTTCCCCGCAAAGAAAACCAAAACCTCTCAATCCGGCGGGCCTGACCCGGCGGCGGTAATGCAATTAATCCACAACATCACCGGGATGGACCTCGATAAAGAAGGCGTTCTCAAATCCCGTCGCGCCGACGAGACGGTGCGATCCGCTGTTTGCTGCGCCGCCATCTGCGCCGCTGCCACACGCACCGTCGAATCGATCTATCCTGCCGGCCAGAAGGAATTTGCCGACGCCGTCGCAGAGATCGCCCAGCAGCGCCTCAATAAATTTAACAGCGGCATCAGGATCGAAAGGATCGAGGTCCCCACCAGCACCGTACCCCTGGCGGCGATTGCCGCATTTGACGCCGTAAGCAGCGCCGCCACGAAGCGGGACAAACTGATAAACAAGGCCAAAGGTCAGGCCAATGAAATGCTCTCGGCCGCCGCCGGGGGAAGTTACAAGAAACTGACGGGAGATCACGACAAGCCGGGCGATACCGGCCTGCTCCAGAGTTACGCCAAGGCGCGCGAAAAAGGCTATGAAACCGCCGCTACTGAAGAACTTCAAAAAATCAACCAACTGCTGGTGTCGAATCAGACCGGCGGGGGCGCCGCGCGCATCATCAACGAGGCAAAATCATACAGCGCCACCATACGCCAGCGTGTCGAAGCACGGGCGGGACGATTTGAAAAACTCATCGACAAGTTCCTCGCCACACCCGACCTGATGCTCCAGCGACTATGGGCCGAAAAGAAAGAAGAAATCCTCACAGCGCCAACGATACTGAAATACTACATCACGCCGGGAAAGAAGACAGTCCTTCGCATCAATGAGGACCCCGAAGTAAGACGTCGAAGAGACAGAGAAAGACTCAGGTTGAAACCAGACTGGAAGAAAGATCGGAACAGGTAAAAAATGAATATTGAATAACGAACCCTGGCACGGCAGGCGTGCCGTGGTTCAATATTCAATATTCTCTTTGAAATTATGTCCGCAGATAAAGACAACGACATCGTCGTTCGCACGGCTGGCCTGACGAAGGTCTTCCGCGACTTCTGGCTGCGCGAGAAGGTTGCCGCCGTGCGCAACCTCGACCTGAACATCCGCGCCGGCGAGGTCTATGGCCTGCTGGGGCCTAACGGGTCGGGCAAATCGACGACGCTGAAGATAATACTGTCGCTGTTGTACCCGACCCGCGGACGGGTAACGGTCTTCGGTAAAAGCCCCTCCGACGTGCGGACCAAGGCTCGCATCGGCTTCCTGCCGGAAGAATCATACCTGTATCCGTTCCTCGACGCCAACGAGACGCTGGACTACTACGGCCGGCTCTTCGGCCAGCCTCGCCGGGAACGCAAACGCCGAATCGGAATGCTGCTGGATATGGTCGGGTTGACCGGATCGGCATATCGGCGGATCGGAGAATACTCCAAGGGTATGCAGCGCCGCATCGGCATGGCCCAGGCGCTCATCAACGACCCGGATTTGCTGATCCTCGACGAGCCGACCAGCGGCATGGACCCGCTGGCAGCAAGACAGTTCAAAGACCTCATCGCGGAATTGAGCCGGAGAGGAAAGACCGTCATCCTCTCCTCGCACCTGCTGGCCGACACCGAAGACGTCTGCGACCGCGTCGGAATACTCTTCGCCGGTCAACTCCGTTCGGAAGGGACGCTGGAAGACCTGCTCAGCCGCGCCAGCCTCACCCAGATAGTTACGGAGCGTCTTGACGAGGCCACAAGCGCTGCGGTCCGACGGGTCCTGGCCCAGGCAAACAAACAGGTCATTTCAGTCGAGAGTCCGAAGGATAAACTCGAAGCCCTGTTTCTTCGCATCGTCCGGAAGGCGCAGACCCGGCTTCAGTCGGCCGATTCGGTAAAGACGGGTGAGGTGGCCGAATTCCTCCTCGCCGCCCCGGACCAGACGCCGCGAAAGGTAATCGAAGAACTCCTCGCCAGGCCGGAAGCGCCGGCAGCGGCGACGGACCAGCCTCCATCGCCGGCGCCGCCGAGCCGGGTAAAGCCCGACAGCGGCGTTATCACAGAACTGCTGGCCAAGGACGAAAAAGCAAAACCCACACCGGCTCAACCCGAAGGAACTCCCCCGCCGCCCAGGCCGACGCCACAAAAGGACGGGAGTGTTGACCGTAACGTAATTGACGAACTGACCGGCCACGGCGACTCTGAGGACCGCTGACGATGCGCAACATCTGGGCCGTTACTCGTGAAACGTTTCTCCAGTGCGCCCGCACCAGGATTATCGTTGTCTTCGGCATTCTCCTGGCGGTGTGCGTCCTGGGCGTCGGATTCAAAATGACCGGCGACGGCACGCTCAAGGGACGCATCCAGACATTCCTGGCCTACAGCACATCGCTGACGCAACTGCTGCTTTGCCTGGTAACGATCTTCCTGACCACCAGCATTATCACCGGCGACATCCGCCACAAGTACATCTTCACCGTCGCCAGCAAGCCCCTGGCCAGGTGGCAATACGTGCTGGGGCGCTGGTGCGGCGTAGTACTGCTGAACGTACTGCTCCTGGCGGCGGCTATGGGCACTATCTACGCCCTCGCACAGCACATTCGCAAACAGCCGACCCAAATGGAGCAAAAGGCGGCTGCCGGGCTTGTGCAGCAAAGAAGGCCTGACTTCGACCGCCTCGGCGTGGAGAACGAAATGTTCACCGCCCGCGCGACATATCTGCCCGAACCGTTCAACATTGACAGACTCTTTCAGTACAGGATGAAGCGACTCATCGAAGAAAGGGGCGAAGACACTCTTATCCGCAACCACATACGAAAAAGGGTTGGCGATGAGACCGAGGCCGAAAGACTTTTCCACAACGTTGAGTTCCGCCAAAAAGCGATGGCGGAAATCGAGTTCGCCCTACGCGAACAAATCCTCGATGAAATAAAATTAATCAGGCCCGGCAAGGCCATTGGACTGACCTTTACCGGCCTGAAGCCTGCGCCGGCCGACGGCCCACTGCTCCAGGTCCGCTATAAACTCAACCCGTTCAAGTCGCACGCGACTATCCTCCACAGTTTCTGGAAGATAGAAAACCCGCGAACCGGTTTCGTCCAGCCTGTACCACGAAGCGATTCGACGAAAACGACCTCGTCCTTCATGGTCGATCCCCGGTGCGTTACCGACGACGGCCGGCTGACCGTCTTCTACATCAACCGCCAGCCCGGCACGATAATAAAGATCGAGCCGGAAGAAATCGCCGTCCTCCAGCGCGTCGGCGGCTTCGAAGGCAACCTCATTCGCGCTGGCCTGTTGATCCTGCTGAAACTGATGTTTCTCGCCGCGGCGGCGGTGCTGTTCGGCGTGTTCCTGTCGTTCCCGATTACGTGCCTGTCGGTAATGATGATTTTCACAATCAGTATGATGAGCGGCTTCCTTCATGACGCTACGCGCCTGCCGCAAGATGCCGATCCGTCGGCCTTTGAGTATTTCAGCCATTACCTGGTCAAGGGCGTTTTCACAGCCCTGCCGACATTCTCGACGACCTCTGCAACCGATTCACTGGTCGATGGGGCGTATATCCCGCCGCGAACGCTGATAAGGGAGTACCTGATAACATTCAAACAAGCCGGAACCGGTTCAGGCCGATTCTGGCAAACGACAGGACTGGAAATACAAGCCGGGATGGGCCTGCGAACAATACTGGCGCTGACCGTCGGCTGGCTGATATTCCGACGAAGAGAACTGGCGGGAGTAACCTGATTGCGGATTGAGGATTGAGGATTGCGGATTTTTTTCCTAGTCCCAAGTCCCAAGTCCCTGTCTTTGAATTATGTTACGACAACGTTTAATACAACTTGTGATGCTTGCGATAGCAGGCTCGGCGATAACCGGTGCGGTGATGCTGCAAAAGCCCATCGAATCCCAGCGTCATCGGCTGAAATTGACGACCGTTACTTCCGACGCAGGCATAGCCAAGCATCCCCGTACCGTGCTGTTGCAGGTTGCTCCGGGCGGATTGCGGGCGCCGCTGCTGACGTACCTTTGGCTGCGATCCCAGCAACTGAAGAGCGATGGGAAATTTTTCGACGCCCAGCAGTTGCGCGACCTTATATGCGACCTGTCGCCTCACTTTCCCGGCGTCTGGTCGTTCCACGCATGGGACATGGCCTGGAACATCTCCGTAGCCACCCACACACCGGAAGAGCGATGGATGTGGGTATCCAACGGTATCCGTCTGCTGCGCGACAGGGGGCTGTACTATAACCCCGACAACCTCGTGCTCCATAAGGAACTGTCGTGGATATTCTTCTCCAAGATGGGTCAGTACAACGACGATATGCACATGATTTATAAGCGTCGCTCGGCGGGGCTGATGCACGGCGTATTTGGAGCGCCGCCTGTTACTGATTAAGCAGACGGCGCT
>DAOWOP010000050.1 GCA_030642005.1 Planctomycetales bacterium | reverse complement strand
GCGGTGCAGGATGTTGTCAAGCATAGCCATGAAAAACCCGTTATTCGCCGCCTGGAAAAACTCCTCGCGGCATAAAATCGGTCAGTTTGAGTAAAAAGACGAATATTGAATAATGAACCCCGGCACGGCAGGCGCGCCGGGGTTCATTATTCGATATTCAATTTTTATTCAATTCGTGATGATTTTCACTCCGCCGGCCGGTGAGGGTGCATCCGGGTTTTGATTGACGTAGATTCGGATGTTAGTGAAGTAGGGCCACCGGGTCCATCGCCGCTTCGGTGTAACGCCGAAGACGGGTGCGACATAAACTTCGGCGTCGAGGCCTCGCCAGTTGGCCGGTTCCGGCGGCGCCCTGTGGCAATAGACGCCGGCGTGTTCCTCCGGCCAGGTGTTGCCGACGAAGATGGTCGGCTCGGACGTCGTGAAAGTCCATTTCGTCCACTGGCCCGGCGCGTCGGCCTGTGCCAGTGGAGATCGTGCGATGAGTTTGTCCGGCAGGCCGTCGGCGTTGGTGTCGGCATAGACGACGTAATGGAATGCCCCGAATCGGCCTGCTTCCGGGTGCGCCATGGCGACCGTGCAGGTTCGCCGGCCTTTGCCGGGGTCAA
Source organism: Planctomycetales bacterium (assembly GCA_030642005.1). Taxonomy (GTDB): domain Bacteria; phylum Planctomycetota; class Phycisphaerae; order SM23-33; family SM23-33; genus JAUWNJ01. The sequence goes on along the minus strand of DAOWOP010000050.1, from coordinate 14,107 downwards.
GTTTCCATACGTGCAGGCGATGCGGCAGGACGGCGCGCCGGGTGATGGGTTTGGCGACGCCGAAATTGCTCTTGCCCGGCGGCTGCTGAAGGCGCTCGACCCTGCCGGTGGGGCGTTCCGGTTTCTTGTGTTCTGTTACCTCCTTGAGGGCCTCAAGTTGCCGGGCGTACTGCTCGATTGCTTCCAGCACCTTCCGGCGAGACCGGCGTGCCTTTTCGAGGTCGGCTTTGGCGGCAGGTTCGCCGTCGACGTCCTTGACCTTGGCGAGTTTTCTTTCAGCCTCGGCGACTGCGTGATCGTGCTGCTTCAGGCGTCCGCGCAGAGCCTTCAGGATCACCTCGGTCTTGCGAACTTCCCGGCGGATCACGTCGCGCATCGACCTGGTCCCGGCAGGGAATGACTTGGCCTGCCGTTGTTCCGGTCCGACCCATGCCTTGCCGTTCCAGGCGAGTTCGTGTTTAACCGTTCGGCCGGGGCGTACGGATTTTACCATCGGATGTCTGGTCGACAGGACCTCGTATCCCTTGACAGCAGGCTCGAATCGGCTGATGCGAACGACGCGCCGAATACCTTTTTTGGCCTTTGGGATTTCGTTGAGGTCGCGGACCGTCCCGTCGGCGAAAGTTGCCTGGTAGTACACGATGCCGGCCCGGTCTTCCGGCGGCATGGGAGCCGGCGGGGCGGATGCCGCGACAGGCACGGCTGTGATGAGTACCGATAAAATCTGCACTGCGAGGATTATTCGTGATTTCCCATATGTCCGCTTCATCGTCGCGTCCGTCCAATAGTATTTATGTGAGCCGGTTTGGGGTGTCGTTCTGTTATTTGTATCGGCGGAAGTGAATCAGGACTCAAGCGTGGTCAGGCCTTCGCGGACGGCGTATTTGGTCAGTTCCGCCACGCTGCGGATGTCCAGTTTGTCCATGATGTTCTGGCGGTGCGTGGTAACGGTCTTGACGCTCACGCCCAGCATGGAGGCGATTTCCTTGGAGGTTTTTCCTTCTGCCAGAAGTTGCAGCACTTCGGTTTCCCTGTTGCTGATGTTTGCTGCGGGCGCCGAATCCGACAGTTCCATGCCCTGCACGTAATCCTTGACCACGGCGGCGGTTATGTCGGGGCTGAGGTAATCTTTACCTGCGGTTACGACCTTGATTGCGTGGACGAGTTCTTCGAAGCCGCAGGTTTTGAGCAGGTATGCCGATGCGCCGGCGCGGAGCAAATCCCGCACGAATCGCCCGTCGGAGTACATCGACAGGGCGATGACCCTGACGTGTGGGCAGTCGGCGAGGATTTTCCGCGTCGCCAGCGCGCCATTGAGTTCGGGCATGTTCGCATCCAGCAGGACGACGTCCGGCGACAACCTGCGGGCGAGTTCCACGGCGACCCGGCCGTTGTCCGCCTCGCCGACGATTTTCATGGCGGGCTCACCCGACAGAAGCGCTCGGAGGCCGTCTCGAAGCAGCCTGTGATCATCAGCCAGAAGGATTCGTATACTCACGAAAGTTCCTCGTCGCTTCATAAGTCTATCGCAGCGCCTTCAGTAGCGTCCAGAGCATTTCAAGAAAATGGTATCCATGTAAGCAGCCCATCCCGACACGTCGGAATGGGCTGCTTGTTTCGTCCTAGGCAGGCGCAGGGCGGACCTGCCTGCCGTACTTGCTTCCGTCGGCTTCAGGCGCCTTGCCCGGTGATTGCTTCGAGGGTGCGGATTTTTTCTTCCCGGCTGTTGAGTGCGGCGGTCAGCATGTCCCTCAGACCGATTAAACCTACCAGTGCACCGTCCTCGATAACGGCCATGTGGCGTATGTGCGAGTCGGTGAGTTCCTTGGCGCACTTATCCACGTCGTCGCTGAGTCGGCAACTTTTCACCGGCGAGGACATTACCTCGGTAATCGGCGTGGAGGACGGGTCTTTGTCGGCTGCGACCACACGGATGAGCAGGTCTCTTTCGGTGAAGATTCCTTTGACTTCATCGTCGTCCCTGATGATCACAGAGCCGACCTTGGCTTTGGCCATCATTTTTATCGCCTCCATGACGGTATTTGTCGAGGTCGCGACGATAACGTCGGGGCCTTTGGCCATCAGGATGTCTTCTATAGTTGCCATTATTGTGGCTCCTTGTCTTTATGCGGATACGGATGCGTGTTGGCCTGAATTTGACGACGCCAGTTCGATTATCCGGCGGGGCATCTGGTTCAGAGGCAGAATCTTTTCCGCTGCTCCTATTTCAATTGCTTCCTTTGGCATTCCGAAGACGACGCAACTCTCTTCGTTCTGGGCCAGCGTACTTGCGCCGGCCTGACGCATGGCGAGCATTCCCTTTGCGCCGTCGGCGCCCATACCGGTAAGAATGACGCCAATGGCGTTAGGCCCGGCGGTGGCTGCGACCGAGCGAAACAGCACATCGACACTGGGGCGCTGGTGATGGATCTGTGGGCCTGTCTTGATAGCGACGGAGTATCGCGCCCCGCTTCGCATCAGGACCATATGATAGTTTCCCGGTGCTATCAGCGCCACGCCCGGAATGACCAGGTCGTTATCGACCGCCTCCCGGACCTCCATCGGGCACAGCGAGTTCAGCCGCTCCGCAAAGGTGGCGGTGAAGTGTTCGGGCATGTGCTGGACGATTACCGTTCCGGGCGTATTTGTCGGAAGGTTGACGAGAACGTCCTCGATTGCCTTTGTCCCGCCGGTTGAGGCCCCGATGGCCAGTATCCGGTGAGTGGTGCGCATCAATTTCGGTGGGGGGGTTCTTACCGGATCGGACGCGGACCGGCTGGTGGTGCGCCCGATGCTGTAGCGAGCCATTGACGCCGCCCTGATCTTATCAACCAGCATCTCGGATATGTCGGCCACCGTGTAGGCCGAACCCGGCTTGGAGACAACCTCGATCGCGCCCAACTCCAGAGCGCGCAAAGCCGTTTCGCTGCCCTTGGGTGTGAGCGAACTGACGACGATGACGGGGAGGGGATGATACTTCATCAATTTCTGCAGAAAGGTCAGCCCGTCCATCCGCGGCATTTCCAGGTCCAGTGTCAGCACGTCGGGATTGAGGCTGATTATTTTGTCCCTCGCGGCGTACGGATCGACGGCCGTCCCGACGACCTCAATGCCCTGGGCCTTGGAAAGTTCCTTTGTGAGGACCTGTCGGACAACGGCGGAATCATCTACTACAAGGACCCTGATCATGTGATTGTTCCTTCCTTTGTCGTAGTGTAGCGGCTATGCCGCTGAATCTGTAACTGCTGCCGGTTGATCGTCGATAAACAGAGCCAGTTCAGCCATTCCGGCGTCCAGGGTCAGTCGGGCCGCCCCCGCTGGTTCGTGTTGCTCAACTTCGGCGGGGATTCGACTGTCTGCCTGGATTTCCGGGGCGTGAACATCGAAGACGACTTCCGTCCCGGCGATGACCGGAAGCAGGTTGCCGCAGATAACGTTCAGCGCTTCGGCGAAGGCGTCGAGCCGCTTGTCGATCGGGGGTTCTTCCGGCCCTTCCAGCCCCAGCATGTTGGCTGCCAGTTCGCCCAGCAGATCGGTCGAAACCGACAGAAAGAGTATGCCCCGGAACGGGCCTGCGAACGCAACACTTGCGACGAGATCGTCGTGGGGAGGAGTTTCTTCCGGCGTTTCTTCATCCGTCGGCATCATAAATGCCAATGCGGCGAAGGTGTCCTCGGCCACACAATACAATTGTTCATCATACCTGCTGTTCATGGCATATTCCTGTTATTTCGTTGATGACTTCACGTATGGTTTCAGGCGAGAAGGGCTTGTGAACGAACCTCGCACCGGCCTGTTCCAGTCGTTCTATCCGCGTTCGGCTGCCTTCGGTGGAAATCACGATGATAGGCGTCTCTTCCCATGCCGGTTCGGCCCGTATGTGTTTAATCATCTCTTCGCCGTTCATAACCGGCATGTTGATATCGGCGAAGATCAGGTCAACCCAGTGGTCCTTGAGGACGGCCAGGCCTTCCTGGCCGTTGGATGCCTCATGAACCTCGCCGACGGGGATCTCGGCCAGGCGCAACGCCCTGACAATCGACAGCCTCACTACGGTACTGTCGTCCACGACCAGTATATTCAAGGACATTTTATTACCTCCCAAAAGTCCCATACATCTGCTTCGACAATATTGCGGCAAGCACCCTATAATTCTCTTTCTGTTCCGGCTGTGCTGAGCCGGACCTTGCCGTTGTTTAGTTCCAGGTACATTGTTCTGGCGCAGTTGCCTCCGACGTCCTCGGCCTCTATGAGGACGCCGTTTTTCCAGAAGATTTTTCGCAGCATGACGTAATTCTTTTTACCGATGGCGAAGCGGTCGCCGTTGGCGCTGTGGACATTCGCTCCGCCGGCGACTTTAATAATCAGGCGGCGTTTGACTCCGCCGACGGTGTACAGTTCGCGGAAGAACGCCGGAATGCCGGTATCAACAAACATATATGGATTGGTCTTGGCCTTATTCGGATTCAGTGTCGATGTCGGCATCATCACGTGTAAGATGCCGCCGATGTGAGCGGCCGGATCGTAGGCCGCAATCCCCAGGCAACTTCCCAGCGCGTGAGTAACGACGGTATCGCCCGGTTCGGAGGAAATCTTCATGTCTGCCACGCCGACGACGTGTTTCACTTTGTTCCTCCAGTTAGTCACGCCTTTTCATAAACCGTTGGCTGAATGTAACGAAAATGGTGCCGCAGGCTTGTCAGTGATTCCGAATGACCGATGAACAACGTTCCGCTTGGCGCGAGAATCTCCCAGAATCGCTCGACGAGCCGCCCCTGGGTCGGCTTGTCGAAGTAGATCATCACATTCCGGCAGAATATGGCGTCGAACAGCCCGCGCATCGGCCAGTCGCCCATCAGGTTCAGACGCGAAAAGTGCACCAGCGACCGCAGCGTCTCGTTAACCTGATAGAGGCGGTCGGGACGAGACTGGATACAGTTGAAACATCGGCTGCGAAGTTGCGGGTTGACTGTCTTGACGCGTTCAGCCGTATAAACGCCCTCTTTCGCCCGGTTCAGCACCCGTGTGGACAGATCCGTCGCCAGGATTGCGGCGTCCCATGCCTTCAAGTTCGGGATGCTGTTGCAGACGGTAATGGCGATGGAGTAGGGTTCCTCGCCGGAGGAGCATCCTGCCGACCATATTCGCAAGCGATTTGGCGTCTTGCCGGCGGCGGTATCGGCGGCCATCCGCTTGAGCACCTTTTGCCCGAGGTAATCGAAGTGGTCCGCCTCTCGAAAGAAACTCGTAAGGTTCGTCGAGATGGCGTCGAGCATAGACGTCAACTCGTTGCCGGTTTGGTCATGCCGCAGAAGATTTATATACTTGTCGTAATCGGCGAGTCCCAGTGCGCGGAGTCGTTTGTTCAGCCTGGCCTTGACCAGTTCCTTCTTGCCGCTGCCGAGGCTGATGCCGCAGAGGCTCTTGACCAGAGTTTTGATTTTGCCGAACTGCGCCTCTGTAAGTTCAGCCGATTGCAGTGTTGCGCTTCCCATCGCACGAATCCTCTCCGAAGCGGGGTGTGGTGTGGTCGCGGTTTTTGCGACCACGTTCGTATCAAGTCGGCTTTAGCGTGGCCGCAAACGCCGCGGCCACGACACCCGGCCCGCTGCCGCCTGATGTTATTCACCGCAGGAGGAAGGGGAATCGGCTCCCCAAGTGGAGGGGGGGAGCCGATACCTTCCTTCGTGGTGATAAAAAACCAGCCCGTCAGAACTTCGCCAACGTCGAAGTGTCTTCGTCGTTCAGCGGGATGAGTTCTTCAGGGTCTGGCTGCTGCTTTCCCTGGTTGGGCGAAGATGCTTTCTGTCCGGCGGCTTGCTTCTTCGTCCCGCCGTCGGAAATCTTGTGCCAGAGTTTATCTGACCCGCCCAACTTGCCTGACGCCTTACCGGCCTGGGCGGCATGGGCCGCTTGATGACCGGAGGTGTTGTTGTTTGCTGAAGAACCTTCAACAATCGCACGCAGGTTACTGACCATGCGCTTGAGTTCTTCGGCCTGGGCGCTGAGTTCTTCAGAGGCCGAGGCCGACTCTTCAGCCGTTGCGGCACTGGTCTGGGTAACCTGGTCTATCTGGCCAACGGCCGTATTTATCTGCTCGACGCCCTGGGCCTGTTCGTTACTGGCCGCGGAAATCTCTCCTACCAGGTCGTTGACTTTGCGTATTCCTTCGGTGATTTCGTTGAATTGCTGTGTAACTTCCTGGCTGATCTGAACGCCGTTATCGGCGTTCTTTACCGATTCGGCGATCATGTCGGAGGTGTTCTTCGCCGCTTCTGCGCTGCGCTGTGCGAGGTTGCGAACCTCTTCAGCCACTACGGCAAAGCCCTTACCGGCGTCTCCGGCGCGGGCCGCTTCAACGGCTGCATTCAACGCCAGCAGGTTCGTCTGGAAGGCGATCTCGTCAATCGTCTTGATGATCTTAGAGGTTTCATCGGATGATTTCTTGATGTCCTCAATGGCTGTGGACATCCTGGCCATTGCCTCGGCGCCCTTGTCGGCTCCGTCGCGTGCTCCGGCGGAGAGGTTTTTGGCCTCGCTGGCGTTGGCGGCGTTCTGCTTGGTCATCGACGACATCTCTTCGATGCTGCTGGTGGTTTCCTCGACGGCGGCAGCCTGCTCGGTAGCGCCCTGTGCCAAAGACTGCGAAGAGGCCGATACCTGACCGCTTGCCGCTGTTACCTGTTCGGCGCCGCTGGCCAGACCTTCGATGATGCGATTGACCGGCTTGGTAATACCGCGAGTAATCACAAGAGCCAGTATCGAACCGAGGATAATGGCGACAATCGCCCCGCCGATCATCAACGTATTGGCGGTTGACATCTGCGAGTACATCTGCCCGCTTTGAGCTGTTACGACCTTCTGGCTGTTTTCGATGGTCGATCTGGCGGCGGCGACCATCTGCTCATCGGCGACCTTCTGCTGGTTCGTCATTGTGACGAATTCGCCGAACGCCTTGCGATAGACCTCGATTGCAGCAACTACATGGTCGGTTTGTTGCTGGTTTTCGGCTTTCCGGAAACGCGACTTCATGGCCCTGGCCAATTTGGTGATCTTCTGTGCGTTATCGTTGACTTTCTGGACGTACGTGTCGTCGTTTCTGAGGATGTAGTTCTTTTCGTGTTGACGGCATTCCAATGCCCACTTGATTATCCGGTTGGCGTCGTCGGCCTTGGTTAGTTTGTCATCTACCATCTTATCCTTCAGCGTACCTGCGGTCGCCGATCCACTGTCGGAACCCGATGTAGATTTGGCGGCCTTGGTTTTACCGTGCAGGATTTCATCGAATTGGTTTTTCTGTTCCGCCCGCATTGTTTCAGCCACACTGACGACCTCGCGGGCGCTTGTAACCAGGCTGCCGATGGTGCTGACCAGTTCGGCCTTCTTTTCCGCCAGTTCCACGTAGTGATCGAAGGCGGACTTGTATGAATTGGCGTGCTGGATGATGTCGTCGATAGCCGCCTTGTTTTGGGCCTTGTCAAACTTGCCCTTGAGTTCGTTCAGGGCTGTAACGGCTTCGCCCACCAGGTCATCGACCTTTGTAACGTATTTGTGGTCGCCCCGGATTACGAAGTTCTTCTCCTGCTGGCGGATAACGACCATCTTTTGGATGATCGCATTGCAGTCGGCGACCTTATCGGTCCTGTCGCTGACGGTGCTCATGCCGTTGTAGGAGATGTAGCTCAACACCGCCGTCAACAGCAACACGATTGCAAAACCGCCCGCAATTTTCGTCCCTAGTTTCATGTTCTTGAACATTGTTGTTTCCTCTCCCAATAGGTGTTTTTCCAAAGTACACTTATGCCTTTACATTCTTCTGACTCGATTTCTCATACCGGTTCTGACACCGAAGCGGTTTGCGCGGGAGGCTCCCGCGCTACTGCCTCGATTGTGCCTTCCGTCTGGCCTAAAATTTCCATATCAAATCTCCTATAGCTGTGGTTGTAGTGTTACCCGTACCGTCGCCTGATACCGGCTGCGTGTAGTACACCGAAGCGCCGACCGTCAGGTAATCGGCGATGTTGTACTTGGCGCCGAAGACGTGTCCCTTGCGGTTTGACCCGCCGAAGGAGCCGTCGTTGAATCCGCCGGGGGTGGCGTTGGCTTCGATGTATTTGTACTGGTACGACGCCGACCAGTCGCCCTTAGCCTTGTTGGTCCCGATTTTGTAACCGACGCCCAGTGCGTCACTCTTCCCTGCCAGGTTGTTGCCGCAGTTGTGCGCGTAGTCCACATAGACGCTCATAGGCAGGTTGAGCGCCTTGAAGCCGACCTTGTTGGTCAGGTTGAAGACGTGGAACTCTTCAGCCGTCAGGAGGCCGTTCAGTTCGGTGTTTCCGTCGGCGGCGGTGTAGTTGTCTTCGTAGTGGTCGAAGTCGTAGTACGTTACGGCGGAGGTCCACTTGAGATCTTTGACGACCTTCCAGTTAAACCCTGCCTGATAACCGTACATGGTGCCGTCGTGAGTGTCCCTGTTATGCATCAACTGAAAGTATCCCGCGCCCGCGAACGGCTCGAACGAGCCTAGGCAGGGGTACTTATAGACGCCCCAGACGCCTTCGGGGTTAAGGTCGCTGTCCCAGATCATGTCGGTGTGGACGAAAGGATTCGCCATTTTACCGCCGACGAGCGTCAGGCCCTTGAGGGCCTTTGGTGAATACTTTGCGTAGGCCCGGTCGATCCAGATGCGTTTTTTGCTGAAGTTGTTGTCGAAGGTCTGGTTGGTGGAGGTCGGGTCGTCGTTGGAGCCGCTGGCCAGTCGGAATCCCACTTCCAGTTGCTTATCCAACCAGGTCTTCTTGATGCCCAGGCGGAGGCGGAATCGTCCGCGGTTACGGTTTTTGGCGTTGGTGTTAAAGCAGTCGTGCTGGTACCTCAGCCGGAGGTCGCCGTAGAACTTCAGGTTCTCCATCCACTGCGGCAGGCCGACAGGCGCCCCGCCGGCTTCGGCGTTTATTTCCTTGATGATACTCTTGATTTCCTCGTATCGCGTTTTCTGCGAGCGCTCCTGATTCAGGGCGGACTTCAGTTCGGCGATACGACGGTCCTGCTCAGCAACGCGCTTGTCAAGCCGCTTGAGCATTTTCATCATTTCTTCTGAAGAAGCGGACTCTTCCGCTCCGGCTGAAGGGGGTGCCACCACGATAGTGGTCAACAGGAATACCCCTGCGGCGACTATGTTTGATATCTTGTTCATCATGAGTCTCCTTACTCATCCGGGGTAGCGGGCGAGGTAACACCTTCTATGCCGGCGATGTCCGTCCCAGCCAGGACTTTGTCGATATCGAGAAGTATCTTTACGGAATCGCCGATCTTCCCCATGCCGAGGATGAATTCGGTATCGACGTCACTTCCGAAGGTTGGCGGGTCTTCTATGTCCCCGCCGGCGATGTCGAGCACCTCCGAGACGCGATCGACCACGATTCCCGTGCTGACGCTCTTGCCGCCTTGTGAGATTTCCACCACGATGATGCAGGTTTCCTCGGTCGGCTCGATGGATTCCATGCCGAACTTGGCCCGCAGATCAATCACGGGTATCACCTGCCCACGCAGATTGATAACGCCCCTGACGTAATCAGGTGTCTGCGGTACGGCGGTGATGTCCATGTACCCGATGAGCTCGCGGACGCGGAGAATCTCCAGGCCATATTCCTCGTCGGCAAGGACGAAAGTCAGATACTTTCCCGCTTTCTGTCTTTGCTGCTGCTCTGTTGCTGTTGCTTGTTCAGACATTTTCTTCCTTTCCTAAATGGACTTACACTTCGGATGTGTAACGGTATAAACGGAAATAGAGGCCGTGATTCGCACGGCATGGCGATAGAGTGGGCATTCCATGCCATGGAGGGCCAACATTGACAAAACCTGATTACGAACCATCTGACGCTGCTCCAACGGTCCGCACCATTCGCAACCGACTATCCGAATATCGGCATAGGGAGAGGAACCAGTTTAGTTAAAACCAGAAATTTCAGAATAATGCAAAAAGCGTGAATAGGGGCAAAAGTTGGGAAAAGTGCGATGAATCTGTGAAGGCCAAGCGTTCCCCGGGGACGTCCTGCCGTCAGGCATCCCTTGCGGGATTTGCGAGGCGGTTCTTGATAATCGGGAAGACAGGTACCGAGTGAACAAAGTGAAAACAGGGAATGGGAATATCGAGTTACCGTTCCTGAAGTGACAGGACAGATACCGAACTACCGCTTTTTGCGGTAAATTGGTGGTAGCATGGTATCCGGGAGCCCCTTTATGCAGCCGGTCTTTCCTTCTGGGTGATTTTCGGACGGTTCGACGCTTTGCTGGTCGCCAGTTTCAGCAGGCCTGTAGCGTCCAGAATGAGTCCCACTTGCCCGTCGCCGAGGATACTCCCGCCGGAGACGCCGGGAATTTGTCCGAGAGATCCTCCAAGGGTCTTGATGACAACCTGCTGCTGGCCCAGAAGTTCATCGACCATCAGTGCACATCGTTTTCCTTCGCCCTCAATACTTATCAGCAGGGCCTGGTATGGGTCGGTAATGGCATCGGTGACGCCGAACAGTTCGTACAGGCGGAACACCGGCAGCAGATTGCCCCGAAGCATGGCCATCTCGCCCCGCCCGGTTACGGCGGAGACGGTTCCGGGTGCGGGTCGGAAACTCTGTTCGATCGATATGGTCGGCAGCAGATAATGCTCGTTACCAACGCGGATGAGCATCGCGTCGGCAATTGCCATTGTCAGCGGCAGTCTCATCGTGAACGTTGAACCTTCGCCGATTTTGGAGGTTACGTCGATCCGCCCGTGAAGCGCCTCGATACCCTTTTTGACCACGTCCATGCCGACGCCTCGTCCTGAAACGTCAGTTACCTTCTCGGCTGTGGAGAAGCCCGCCTGGAAGATCAGGCCGAAGATTTCGCTTTCGGTCATTTCCTGATCCGGATCGATGATGTCTCGTTCGCGGGCCTTTGCGAGGATCCTGTCCCGGTCCAGCCCTTTTCCGTCGTCGGTCAATTTGATAACGACGTTTCCGGCGGAGTGATATGCCCGCAGGCTCACGGTGCCGGTGGGGTTTTTCCCTGCTTCCTGGCGCTGCTCGGTTGGTTCGACCCCATGATCGACGGCGTTGCGGATCATATGAACCAGCGGGTCATTGAGCATTTCGACCATGTTGCGGTCGATTTCGGTTTCTTCGCCCTCGGTAACGAACTGGACGTTTTTACCGGCTTTGCGGGCGAGGTCTCGCACCAGGCGGGCCATTTTCCGGAACGTCCCCTTCAGCGGGACCATCCGCAGGGACATTGTCAGGTCCTGTAACTCACGGACGATCTTGCCGGCGTGTGCGACGTTCCTGGTCAGGCGAGGCTTAGCGCCGCCAATAACGTCGGGGTCCTGCGCGACCATCGACTGGGCGATTACGAGTTCGCCGGCCATGTTGACGAGGCTGTCAAGCCGGTCTGTATTTACTCGAATCGACGCCTCCGTCGCTATTTGTCCTTTAATCTGTTTTTGTGTGCGAATGGCCTTGGCGACGTCGCTTGCAGCGACGACCTTTTTTTCGACCAGCACTTCGCCCAACCGCTTTGCGCCCTGCTGGTTGACGGCATCTTCAACTTTTTCGCGGTCTGCCAGACCTTTGCCGACGAGAATGTCGCCCAGGCGTATTTCTTCAGACTCGCCGGTGTCTCCGATTCCATGACCTTCCGGGTCGGAGAGTTGTTTCAGCAGGTCATCGAAGTTTTCCGGGATTGTCAGTTCGTCGCCGGGGCTGACGCCTTTGAGGGTATCAATCATGGCCCGCAGCGTGTCGCCGGATTTCAGCGCCAGGTCGGCGTACCCGCCCGTGATCTGAATCTCGCCCTCGCGTGCGCGGTCCAGGAGGCTTTCAGCCAGGTGAGCGAGTTTCTGAATGTGGTCCAGTCCCAGGAAGCCGGAGGTGCCCTTTATCGTATGGAAGGCGCGGAAGATCGTATTGATCTGCTCGGTATCACCGGGATTGCTTTCCAGGTCGAGCATTGAGGCCTCGGCTGCGGAGATGTGGTCGAGACATTCAACGATAAATTCTTTCATGATTTCCGGGTCTGCATCTTCAGGGAGCGTGGGCAGTGTTTTACCGGTCGGTTCGGTCTCGTTCGGCGAGTCAACAGGGTCAGCCGCTCCGCCGGCTGTGTCAACCGCCGCATCGGTATCGTCGGATTCGCCTGCCTCGGCCTCGACTTTGTCAGCGATGGAGTCTTCTTTGGCGTCGGGAACATCGTCGATGTCAGGGTTTTCGTTGGCGAGAGCGAGGATTGTCTGTAGGGCGTCGTCGGCTTTCCGGAGCGATTCGCTTTCTTTGGCGTTTTGGTCGTCTGCCAGACACCGGCCGACAGCGGCGACTGCTTCGGCAAAAGCGATCGTAGCGGCGGAAGGGTCCGAAACGTTTTCCTCATAGACAGCCTGGAGGACACTTATCCCAAGCATCAAGGCATTTTCCGCCTCTGCGGAATCTGTCGGGAGTTCTTCAATAACCTGCTCAAGAGACGTGCCGATTTTGACAATCGCCTCTTTATCATCAGGGTTCAGAGCCAGGATTTCGGCACTGATGTTTTCAAGTGTATCGACCGTTGTCATTTTAATTCCCCGAATTCTGTTATGTTCCCGACTCGGTCGTCAGCCTTGGGTTTTCTGTGTCTTCCTACACCACAACAGAGCCGCCCTTGCCGACTGCCGCGCCGGTCCACAGTTTTCCCAGTGTCGAGTCGAAGCAGGTCTTTGCCCCGGCAACGCCCCGCTGAACCAGGACTTCCATATTTTCAGCCCGTATTACGCTCGGCAGAGAGATGTTGGCCTTGACGCTGCGCTGGTCCAGCAAGGCCTTGACCTGCCCGCCGAGCATGTTGGCCAATTCGCCGATAGCATCGCCCATGTCCTCGCTGTCGAAGGGAATTTCGAACCCGGCGAACTTGGCGGCGATAGAGATAGCTGTCTGGCGAGGCAGACCGAGGAAAACAGACCAATCCACGTCGCCCACCAGCGAGATAACGGCGATAATGACGCCGTCATCTGCGAGGTTTTCCTCTTTGTCAAGCGGGGCAATCGTTACTCCGCAGGTAGCGTTGAAAATCTCCACAGCCGCTTCCGCGACGCATTCGATGTGCTCCACTTCCGATGCTTTTGCGACCCCTGTCGTTTCCATGATTGGTTTCCTTTCAGATTGCGGCGATCTTTTCGGTTTTCGCGTCAGGCAACCTTTCCCGCCAGTTTTCCGAAGAAACCCTTGGCCTGTTTCTTATCCGCAAACTTGGCGAACAGTGGTTCGAGTTTTTTCTTAAGCACCTCGGCGGTGAAGGGCTTGACGATGTAACTATCGACCTTCGCTTCATCAAGCGCCTCTTCAACCTTGCCCATCGTTCCTTCGGTGGTAATCATGACGACCGGGACGCGGCGCTTTTCCGTAGCCCGGATCTTCCTGACGAAGTCGATCCCGCTCATGTTGGGCATGTTCCAGTCCACGAACATCATGGCCGTTTTCTTGGGATCAAACTTCTCGAGAGCATCCAGACCGTCAACAGCCTCGGTAAAGGTGAATTGTGCCAGCCTGCTCTCAACGAGAGTACGCATCACCATCTTCCGCATAATCCCTGAGTCATCCACAACGAGTGCATTAATCTGCATGTTTGTTGCTCCTTGTTTGTGTGCTCCATAAACTGCTGCGCAAAAAGCGGGACTTCCCGGCAAGCCCGTTCGCACTCTTTAGTGCCTGGAGAACTTCCAGCAAAGGCGTGACCGATCCCACTTGTCGATGAGGCCCAGAATCGCAGCAAACTGCGATTGGCAGGCCCGTTTCTCAACCGCACCGCAACGCCTTGCAGTGTTTCGCATATCCACCAGACGCGTCGCCGGACTGGCGAGACCTTCAACTTTACGAAAGTCAAGCGTGCTTATCTGGAAGCACATCCAGACCTTGCGCCTCACGTACATCTAGCATCGGCAGTTCGGGCGGCGAGATTAATTTGGTCTATAAGAAAAACTGCTTTTGTTTGGCGAATTCACACCGCAAGTGCAACGGGTCGTTCATGGAACACCTCTACGGGCATCCGGTAGTTGAGGCACTTTCGCGGCCTGTTGTTCAGTTGCCAAACATACGACGCCAACTGC
>DAOWOP010000079.1 GCA_030642005.1 Planctomycetales bacterium | reverse complement strand
GTGAACCCGGCGGACGTTGAGAATCACCACGACTATAACCGCGACGGCGTAGCCAACACGACCGATGAGATCGTCTCGCGGCTGAACAACACGACTCTCCTGACCGCCTTGAAGCTGATTACGGTGCCGTAAGCGCCGTCGTGGTAAAGTTATTTTATATTTTAACCTTGACAAAAATTGAAATCGGTGATATGATACTATTTCAAATAGTGAGGAGTATGTGGAGAAGGGATCTTAATCTATATTGAAAGGAGGCAAAGCATGGTGAGGGTAATTACAGCGGTTTTAGTGTGCATGGGTCTTGCGGGGATTGCCCAGGCGGATCTTACCATTGATGCAGGCACGCATGTTCTTCAGCCGAATCTTATCGGACAGACCATCGAAATCTATGTTACCGGCGAGGGTGCTCTTTACGAGGTCCTCAACGTCAACTTTCACGCCCAGGTCGCCGACGGAGGCCCCGCCCATGGCGGAGTGATTCTCGGCCCGGAGTTCACTTGTCTGGATTTGTTCGACGATGATCCGTTGACAGACTTCGTCTTCGATGGCAACAACACCGGCAGGGCCAGCGGTACCCCCGACGGCATCATATCGCCTCAGTTGGCCTACGAAGGCACTACTACCGCCTCCGACACTGCTACCGCCGAAGGTCTGTTGGCGATTATTACCATAGATACCACCGGCTTCGATAGCGGAAGTTGGGACTTCCTCCTGACCGGCTGCCTCAGCGGGAACACGGACTTCGGTGACGTTCCGGTAACCGTTAGCAACGGTACGATCATTGTCCCCGAGCCGGTGAGCCTGTCGATGATCCTGCTCGGCGCCGGCCTGATCCTTCCTCGCCGCCGGTGGAGCAAACGCATCAACAAACGATAGAAAATCCAGCAGAAAAAAACAAACACACGGGTTGCAGCCATGATCTTCGCTCACAGACATAGAGGTGCATGTCGGTGTGTAGCTGGAAGGAGGGCATTCTCGCTCGTCGAGTTGCTGGTCGTTTTAGCCATTATATCGACACTGGTGGGGATTTCTCTGCCTATGGTCGGGCGTTTTCGACAGCAGGCCGACACGCTGGAGTGTCAGTTCCGGCTTCGCACGCTCGCCACCAGCCTGGTGGCGTACGCGACGGACGCCGGGGGGTCTCTGCCTCCCGGTCCGATTGAGGTCCACCTGGCCGGTTCCGTCTGGCAGAATGATCCTGACCGCGGCTCGCCGCTGGGGCTTTTCAACGCCAACCGCATCGGCGAGACCGATCTCAGCAGCCAGCAGGGTTGGTACGGGCAGGGCCTTGTCTGGAAAGCCGGTTACATTGAAGACGGCCATCCCTACTATTGCCCGGAGGCCAACCGGCGCTTAGATTGGGGCTACGATCATCTTTGGCCGCAGCAGATGAACAGCGATCGCATGCCGGCCGACGGAAAGTCCCAGGTGTGGAGTTCGTATGCTTACAGGGGCGGGCTTTCCAGCCAGGCCGGTACGCCGAACGGGCCGCTGAACCTCTATCGGAATCCTGGCACGCTGGCAGTCCTTGCCGACAGCCCCTGTTTCGGAAGCATGTGGCATGAGGGCGGTTACAATGTCGCCTTCCTCGACACCCACGTCGAGTTTTGCCCCTTCGATCAGCCGATCGTACCCAATGAGCATCTTCAAAGCCTGTGGCAGGCCATCGATGCTTTTGGGGAATAGCCGCTGGTAGCGGTCCACGTCGGTTCACGCTTGTTTTAGAGAACTTCCATCTCTTCCAGCCATACCCGCTATGATCCCGGAAATTTTTTTACGAAACAACCAAAAATATAGTAGAATTATGCCACGTACCAAGCAATAATATGGTAGAATTCTTTCAGGTGGCGGATAGAATTGTTTCATAATTTGTCGCCACGGGACAACCATGAGCGTAATCACTCATGTAGAGATTGAGTCAGCCGGCGTCGTCGGCGCTGGCGGAGCGGGTTTCCCCACGCACGTTAAACTCTCCGCCCAGGCCGATACGGTCATCGTCAACGCCGCCGAGTGCGAACCGCTGCTGCACAAGGACAAGGAAATCCTCCGCCGCCACGGCGATGAGGTGTTGGCCGGCCTGGCCGCGGCAGCGGAACTGACCGGAGCAGAGCACGCCATAATCGCCATCAAGGAAAAATACCGGGATGTTATCGCCTCGCTCCGGGGCAAACTTTCCCCAAACATGTCTATCGCCCCACTGGCCGACGCATACCCCGCCGGCGACGAGATGATACTGGTCTATGATGTTTTGGGTCGCGTTGTTCGGCCTGGCGGAATACCGCCGGACGTCGGCGCGGTAGTGATAAACGTGGAGACTGCTTTCAACGTTGCATCTTCGCAGACCGGGCCTGTAACCGAGAAATTTCTCACCATCGGCGGGGCCGTCGCCGAACCTGTAACACTTCGCGTACCGCTTGGCATATCGCTGGCCGAGTGCATCTCCGCCGCCGGAGGCCCGACTGTCGAAGACGCCAACTACATCGTCGGCGGCGTGATGATGGGACAACTCGAAACCGACCTCGACGCGCCGGTCGATAAGACCACCGGCGGCGTGATCGTCCTGCCGTCCGGCCACGTCGTAATCCGCAGGCTGAAACGCGACTGGAAACAGGTCAGCCGAATCGCTCGAAGCGCGTGCGACCAGTGCAGTTTCTGCACCGAGTTGTGCCCGCGATACCTTCTTGGTCACCCCGTTCAGCCGCACCTGGCGATGAGGGCTCTCGGCTTCAACCTGCTCAGCGACGCCGGCCTTCCCGGAGCGGAGTTCTGCTGTGAGTGTAATCTTTGCAGCATGTACGCCTGCCCGGAGGGGCTGGACCCAAAGGTCATTTACGCCGAAAACAAGCGTAAATTGGCCGAATCCGGCGAAAAATGGCAGGACCCTCCGTTCAATCCCCGCCGGCCTGTGCTGCACATGTCCGACCGTAAAGCGCCCATGAGCCGATTGATGACCCGGCTGGCGCTGACGGGCTTCACCAACACCGGCCCGCTGAACGACACGACGGTTACGACCAGGAAGGTGGGCATTAAGTTGAAGCAACACGTCGGCGCTGCCTGTGAGCCGGTCGTCAAGGTCGGCCAGACCGTCCGTATCGGCGACGAGGTCGGCGCTGTGCCGAGAAGCGACGGAAAACCCGCCCTCGGCGCGCCTGTCCACGCATCCATAGACGGAACCGTTACCGCCATCGAAAACAATATAGTCCGGATCGAAAAGGAATAACCCATGGCCACTCCCGGATCAATCGGAGCACTGGAGCTGTCCAGTATCGCCGTTGGCTACAAGGTGCAGGACGAACTGCTCAAGGCGGCCGATGTCGAACTGTTGATTGCCCGGACGATCTGCTCGGGTAAATATCTGATTGTCATATGCGGCCCGATCAGCGACGTGAAATCGGCCGTCTCGGTCGGCGAGCGCATCGCCGAAGATGCGTTGATTGATCAATTAATCATCCCGTCGGTGTCTGAATCTATCTTCCCGGCGCTTGGTCAGTCGGTCGTATTGTCGGCCGACGAGGTTGACGCACTTGGCGTAGTGGAAACCTTCGGCGGTGTGAGCATTATCGCCGCCGCAGACGCCGCCGCCAAGGCGGCGCGCGTTACGCTCTTTAGAATCCACGTGGCGATGGCGCTCGGCGGGAAGGGGTTTTGCTTGATGACCGGCCAAGTCGCCGACGTTGAGGCCGGTGTCCGCGCCGCCGCCGCAGATGCTCGAAAACGCGGCCTGCTCGCTTCCAGCGTCGTAATCCCGCGACCGCGACCGGAGGTGTTCAGCGAATACATATAATTAATTGCGCGAAACGGCAAGCCGTGGCAAGCCGCTTCGCGATTTTTGAGGTTCACGTATCGGGAAACATTTAAATGATAAAAATCTCAATATTAACCTTGTCTGAATGACAATTATATGGTTTAATATGAGTAATATCTTTCATAATTTGAACGAGTTCTGTCATGGCTGCACACAGTAATATAGAGGTCCGGCGGGCAAAGTCGGCGGATATTCTTTCGCGGAAAGGTTTTATGTCGTTGTCCGAACTGGCCCGGTCCCTCGGCGTAAGTGAAAGCACAGCCCGACGTGACCTGGAGGCGCTTGAGCAGCAGGGGATCGTTATGCGGACCCATGGCGGGGTTGTTTATGTTAAGGATTCGCCATCCCAAAGCCTGGCCTTTGCGGACCGCCAGACGGCCGCTGTAGCCGAGAAGGAAGCCATCGCCCATGCGACAGCCGAACTCATCCCCGCCGGTCAGACCGTCATTCTCAACGGCGGGACAACCTGCTACCAGGTCGCCCGCGCCGTCCAAGGCCGGAAACTGAACGTGATAACCAACTCCGTGCCGATAGCGTTGCTGCTGATGACGGACATCGCCACGGAGGTAACTCTCATCGGTGGATACGTCTATCCCCGCACGGGCGTCGCCCTGGGCGCAATGGCCGAGCAGCAACTGAAAGACCTGCACGCCACTCAATTGATCCTCGGTTGCGCCGGCGTAACGGACCGGACCGCTTTCAACGCCAACCAGATGATGGTGGATGTGGAGCGGCGGATGATGAGCATCGCCGAGAAGGTGATCATGGTAGCCGATCATACGAAATTCGGAATGCGGTCGGTCGTGAAGTTGTGCGACCTGGACGAAGTGGACGTAATCGTTACCGACGCCGGCGTGGACGCCGGGACGCTGAAGCAATTGAAAGAATCAGGCCCGAAGGTAATCGTTGCGGAATAACGCGAAAATGAGCACTTTGACGATACCAATGCCGCGAGAACAACTGGAGCGGGTAGTCCGCCAGGTGGTTCAGCGTCAGTTCGCCGAGCGTCTGGCGTCCGGCGAGCCGCGGTACTCGATTGCATATACGCCCAACCTGGTGGTCAACATCTCCGCCCGGCACATTCACATAACCGCCGAGCATTTTGAGCAACTCTTCGGCGGCGGCTCCGAGTTGACTGTGTATCGCTGGCTGTACCAGCCGGGGTCGTTCGCCGCCGAGCAGCGTGTAACGATCACAGGCCCCCGCCGCCGGGCGATTGAGAACGTCCGGATACTCGGGCCTATGCGAAAGCACACGCAGGTCGAGGTCAGCGCCACCGACGCATTCGCCCTTGGTATCGACGCGCCGGTGCGATCCGGCGACATCGACGGCTCTCCCGGCTGCCTGATATCAGGCCCGAAGGGTGTTCTCGAACTGACCGAAGGCGTAATCCGCGCCGAGCGGCACGTGCACATGTCGCCGGCCGACGCCGAGACCTACGGCTTCAAGAACCGCCAGTACGTCCGCCTCCGCGTAACAAGCGACCGCACCGCGATATTTGAAAAAGTTCTCTGCCGGGTGGACCCGAGATTCCTGCTGGAGGTGCATCTGGATACTGATGAAGGAAACGCGTGCAACCTGATAAACGCAACGAGCGTTGAATTGCTTCCGTAACGATTTATAGGAGAAACGATTATGTCATTACAAGCATTGGGTATGGTTGAAACGAAAGGTCTGGTTCCTCTCATCGAGGCATCCGACGCGATGGTCAAGGCCGCCAGCGTTGAGATGATCGGCTGGGACCGTGTCGGCGGCGGGCTGGTAACGGCGTTCGTCCGCGGCGACGTTGCCGCGGTCAAGGCGGCCGTCAATGCCGGGGCGGCGGCGGCGGCGAAGATCGGCGAGGTCGCCAGCGTTCACGTCATTCCGCGGCCTCACGACGAGTTGGGCAAGACGCTTCCGAAAAAGCCGGCGCCGACGCGCAAGGGCGCAAAGTAAGCCGTGAAATGCAACACCGCCCCAGTCGGGGCACATGAGGAGAACAACGATGGAAGCATTGGGCATGATAGAGACAAAGGGCTACACGGGTCTGGTCGAGGCATCCGACGCGATGTGCAAGGCCGCCAACGTGGACCTGATCAAGCGGATCGAGATCGGCGGCGGATACGCAACGACGCTGGTCGTCGGTGATGTCGGCTCGGTCAAGGCCGCTGTCGAGGCCGGCGCAGCCGCGGCCGGGAAGGTCGGCGAACTGGTCGCATCGCACGTTATACCGGCGCCGCACGAATCGCTGAAAGGCGTCTTTGTTTAAGTCGTCGTACCGACGACTGCTAAACGCGCCTGTGATTACCGATTACGGATTACGGGTTACTGATTACTAAAAATGAAGATTCTTGTCAGTAATATCGGTTCGACGAGTTTCAAGTTCCGCCTGTTCGATATGGGCGGCGGGGCCGAGCGTGAACTCGCCGTCGGCAGCGTCGATCGCATCGGCCAGGGCGGCGGTGTGGCCAGGTTCAGCGTTGCCGGCGGCGATGAAACCTCGCAGCAGCGGGACTGCGCTGATCACGGCCAGGCTATCAGGTTCGTGCTGGACCAACTTACATCCGCCGGCGTTCTTGGCGCCGCGAGCGAACTTGACGCGGTCGCGTTCAAGGCGGTGATGGCCGGCGATTGTGAACCGGTAACGCTGGTCAATGAGGAACTGCTCGAACGGATGGAGTATTTCAGTCCGGTCGCACCGGCCCACAACCCGGCATACATCGCGGCGATGCGGATGTTCGCCGATACCCTGCCCGACACGCCGCTGGCAGCGGCGTTCGAGCCGGGGTTCCACCGGACCAATCCCGACCGGCGGCGGTATTATGCCGTGCCGCTCAAGTGGGCTGAAGAATATGGCGTGAAGCGCTATGGCTACCACGGCGCATCGCACCGTTATATCGCTGTGCGAACGGCTGAACTGATGGGCCTGGAAAACGCACGGAGAATCATCTCCTGCCACCTCGGCGGCTCGTCCAGCATTTGCGCGATTCGCGATGGTGAATCTGTCGCGACGAGTCTAGGCCTGTCGCCGCAATCGGGCGTGCCCCATGGCAATCGCGTCGGCGAGTTTGACCCGTTCGCCTTCGCACTCTTGAAAAAACAGGCGGGAATGGACGCCGATGCCGTCCTGGCCGAACTTGGTTCAGGCGCAGGCTTAGCGGCGCTGAGCGGCACCAGCGGCGACATGCGGGACATTCGCCAGGCCGCCGATGCCGGCAGCGAGCAGGCGAAACTGGCGATGGAAATCTTCATCACGGCGGTGCGGGACTACATCGGGGCGTACCTTATCGAACTGGGCGGGACCGACGCGATTGTCTTCACCGGCGGCATCGGCGTGAACCACCCCTCGATTCGCCGGGACGTTTGCCAAGGTATGGAATTCGCCGGAATCGTTCTGGACGACGACAAAAACGACACAGCCGACGGCGAAGGACGCATTGACGCGGATTCATCCGCCGCAGCCATTTGGGTGATGCCGACAAACGAAGAACTTATCGTCGCCAGGCAGGCGGCGGAATTATTGAAAAACAGGTGAACGGCGATTAACGCCAGATTGGGAGAATTGAAAATGTTGGAACAAGCAATTGGAATGATTGAGACAAAAGGTTTGGTGCCCGTCATCGAGGCGACCGACGCAATGCTGAAGGCCGCCCGCGTCAGTTACGCGGGAATGCGGAGGCTGGGCGGCGGTTACGTCTGCGTGCTGGTATCCGGCGACGTCGCTGCGTGCAAAGCCGCCACAGACGCCGGCGCAGCAGCGGCAGGCAGAGTCGGAGAGGTCGTCTCCGTCCACGTAATCCCCCGGCCTCACGAAGACTTGGAAAAGATAATGCCCAATGACTAATGACCAATGTCCAATCAATGCCTAATGTCCAATGCCGAAATATCAACGGGACTTCCACGAGTCGTTTTGGCCATTAGACATTAGTCATTGGACATTCTTTAGACATTAGACATTGAACATTGGTCATTCTGAAGGTTTGTAAGCAGCGAATGTAACATTGGCAGGCAAAATCAAACAAAGGAACCACAAGAATGTTCATTGCTAAAGTAACAGGTAACGTCGTAACCACGCAGAAGGTTGCGAAGATGACCGGCACGAAACTGCTGATCATCGAGCCGCTGTGCGTGAATGAGACCGACAAGACCTTCACGTCCACGGAGCGATCGTTCGTAGCCGTTGATTCGGTCGGGGCCGGCGCCGGTGAGATAGTGCTTATTACGCAAGGCTCAAGCGCGCGGATGACGGATACGACTTCCGACGCGCCGGTCGATTGCGTGATTATCGGCATCATCGACTCGGTCAACGTGCCCGACGGCGTGGTGTACGAGAAATGATTGCGGATTGCGGATTTTTAAGAAAAGAATTCGTGTAATCCGTGTAATTCGTGGACTCGTAATCCGCAATGGATGGAGTGAGTCATGACACAGGTTGATGAACAATTAGTCAGCGATATGGTTCGGAAGGTTCTGGATCACGTTCAGACCGGATGGGGCGCCGACATCCCACCGGCGACCGGGCGGGACGCCCCACCGCCGGTTACGTCGCCTTCGACGGCGGCTGCGCCGGCAGCGGATCAGACTAATCGCTTCGGGCAGTTCACAGACGTCAACGAAGCCGTCGATGCCGCCAAAACCGCCCAGCGCGCACTCCTGCGGCGGTCGCTGGCGCAGCGGGAAATCGCCTGCGACCTGATCCGGAAAATCTGTACGAACCAGGCCGATAAACTAGGCCAAATGGAATACGAGGAAACCCGCCTGGGCCACCTTCCTCATAAGTCCGAGAAACTGGTCATGGCCGCCGAAGCCGCCCAGGGCGTCGCCGGCCTGCGGACCGAATGTTTCAGCGGCGACCACGGTATCACGCTGGAAGAGCACGCCCCCTGGGGCGTCATCGGCGTCATCACGCCGGTAACGCACTCGCTGCCGACGCTGGCGGTCAACGCCGTCAACATGATCGCCGCCGGTAATTCGCTGGTCTGCAACCCGCATCCGGGCGGCAAGAAAATCGCCGCGTACGGTGCAAAACTCTTTAACCAGGCGATTTACGAAAAACTCGGCATCGACAATCTTATCTGCGTCATAACAACCCCGACGCTGGAGACGGCAAACCGGATATTCACGCATCCGGACATTCGCCTGCTGGCGGTAACCGGCGGGCCGGGGGTGGTGGCGGCGGCGCAGAAGTCCGGTAAGCGAGCGATCTGCGCCGGCCCCGGCAATCCGCCGGTGGTAGTTGATGCGTCAGCCGATCTGGACAACGCCGCCCGCTGCATCCTCGAAGGAGCCTCTTACGACAACAACCTCCTGTGCCTTGCCGAGAAGGAAGTGTTCGTAGTAGCCGATATCTTCGAGGCGATGACCGAGGCAATGGCGCGGGTCGGGGCGTTTCGCCTTGACGCCCGGCAGATGGATGAACTGGCGAAAATCTGCATCCAGCCCGGCAAAGACGGCGGGCATCCGGTCGCCAATAAGAAATTCGTCGGAGCCGAGCCGCACTTAATCGCCCAGCAGATCGGCGTGAGCATCCCGTCCGGCTGCCGATTGCTCTTCGGCGAAACCAAGCCGGACAACCCGTTCGTCCAGGCAGAGCAGATGATGCCGGTCCTGCCGTTTGTGCGATGCGAGAGTTTCGAGCAGGCTGTCGAGTTCGCCCATCAGGCAGAGCACGGCTTCGGGCATACCGCGATTATCCACTCCAAACTGGTTGATCACATGACGTACATGGGCAAGGCGATGGACACGACGCTTTACATAAAGAACGGCCCGTCAGCAGCGGGCAACGGCGCGGGCGGGGAAGGCTACGGCAATTTCTCTATCGCCTGCGCCACCGGCGAGGGCGTCGTAACACCGCTGACGTTCACCCGCCTCCGCCGATGCACAATGGTCGATAACCTGAGGATTATATAGAAGAAAGTAATTCGTAATTCGTAATTGGTAATTAGTCAGAAAAGACCTGATACCCAATTACGAATTACCAATTACCAATTACGAATTACAGCACAGCGAGTCGAGAAAATGTTCATAGCAGTGGTTGAAGGTAACGCGGTTTCGACTATCAAGCATCCCTCGATGCAGGGATGGCGGCTGCTGGTGGTCCAGCCGATTGATTTGGCCGGCGGGCCGGACGGCGACCCGCTGCTGGCTATCGACATGCTGGGCGCAGGCCACGGCAGCAAGGTTCTTATCAGCAGCGACGGCAAAGGGACGCGAGATATGGTCGGCGACACCAACTCGCCCGTCCGATGGGCAGTTACAGGAATTCTCGATCATCAGGAATGAAACGAGTGGATATCGAACTCGTCAATAAAATTACTGAGCAAGTGATAGAAGCCCTTGGGCGGCAAGGGGATATGTCGCATCCCGAAACCCCGCTGCCTGATACTCCAAAGCCGACGGATAGCTATCCGTCGGCTTTGGACCCGCCTGTTACTGCAAGGGTTTTTATCACCGCCGACGACTTACGACAACGATTATCCGGTATAAACGGAAGCGTAATTGAGTTGGCGCATAACGAATTTCTCACACCCACAGCTGTTGACATTGCAGAAGAAAAACACCTTACAATCTCTAAAGCAGAACGGAATACCTCGCCTGCCGGCAGGCAGGCCGAAACCGAAACACCTCGCTCCACTCCGATAGATACAAACCCGGATTCGACGACGACTTCAATCGGACTGGTTATCGACAGGACCGACGAAAAGGTACGAAGCATTACCGGTTCGCTGTCGCACGACGGGATTGGTTTTACGCGTTTCGAGAAGTCCTCCTGCTGGATGGAGGACGTCAGGTCGATGTGCAAATCGGTCGCATCCGGCGAACTGTCGGCGGGCGTTGCGATCCTGCCATACGCAGCCGACGCGATGGTGCTGGCAAACAAGATTGACGGTATCCGCGCCGTTCAGGGCACGCGTCTGGCCAGCGTCAAGGCCGCTGTCAGGCACTTCGGCGCTAACGTCCTGATACTCGAACACGCCTTCTCAACGTTCCACGAGATGTGCACGATGATTCGCACTTTCACGAGCGGCCGGGCCGGCCAGGCGACTTCGGGCCTGCTGTTGGAAGCAGTCGGCAGAGAGGAGAGATCATAGATGCGAATCGCCAGGGTCATAGGCAAGGTTACAATGAACCAGTCGATGAGCGAGGTCGTTCCGGGCAGTTTCCTGCTCGTTCGGACCTGTAATCGCGGCACGCTCGCGGGCGTCAATGAAGGCAACGACGAGACGGTCGTGATGTACGACTGCCTGGGCGCAGGCGTCGGCGACATGGTAGGCCTGGTCGAGGGGCGCGAAGCCACCGCTCCGTTCTGGCCGACGAAAGTCCCATTCGACGCCTATAACGCCTGCATTCTGGACACCGTTAACTTTCGACCCGTTATCAGGGTGGAGGATAAATGATGGTTAACGAATGGCAAATCAAGCAGCAGATATGCGACATAGGTAAGCGAATGTATGATCGCGGATTCGTCGCCGCCAACGACGGCAATATATCCTTCCGCCTCGGCGACGGGCGATTCCTGTGCACGCCGACCGGCGTATCCAAAGGCTTCATGACACCCGCCGACATCGCCGTGGTGGACGACAAGGGCAAACAACTGTCAGGCCCGAAGCCGAGAACCTCCGAGATACTGCTGCACCTGGAAATATACCACGAGATGCCGGAGATAAACGCCGTTTGCCATGCCCATCCTCCCAACGCGACAGCCTTTGCAGTCGCCGGCGTGGACCTCCCATCAGGCATCCTGCCGGAGGTGGAGATATTTATCGGCCAGGTGCCGATAGCCGCCTATGACACCCCCGGCAGCAAGAGCCTCGCCGAGAGCATCCTGCC
>DAOWOP010000022.1 GCA_030642005.1 Planctomycetales bacterium | reverse complement strand
TCGTTCCGTTTCGTTCCGAATTGTTCCCATTTGTTCCGCTTCGTTCCGAAAAGACTCCCATCTACCCCGGCACAGCAGGCTGCCGCATCAGCAAGCGACGCCTCATGTCGCAAACACGCCCGACAGGACTCGAACCTGTAACCCTCGGTTCCGAAGACCGATGCTCTGTCCAATTGAGCTACGGGCGCTCGATGCTTTTTGCACGTTACCGGCTCGGCGAGGTCTGTGTCAAGCGCGCCGGGCATGGCTTTGGGGATATGCAGGGTGGACGTACCCTCCCGTCACGACGCTCCCGGCGGGACAGTACGGCGAAGCCTGCGGCTTTCTTCATGCCGCACAAGGCTTCACTTCACGTTTCGAGACCTATGTGGCCTTATGTGCCCGGCTTGTCGGTGCCGACGGCGATGTAGCCCCCGGCGTCTCTTCTGAAGACAGGCAACCCAGCTCTGACCCGTTTTGCGTAAATCTCCACGTTGGCCATACGGATTTTCAGATCCTCTTCGCTGTCCTCTTCGGGCAGACCATATCTGCCGGGCCGATAGCCTCGAACAGGCCATTCCTCTCTTACTAACATGGCGGTCCCTCCGGACCGACCTTCCTTGGGCTTAACCTGCGGCTAACCTCCGTGCTAAGCCAATGAGAGATATGAACATCACTATAATTATTCTACCAGCCCTTGTGGCTATGGCAAGAAAGTTTTTTCATTTTTTTTTCACGGTCCGGGTAGTCTATAATTGAAAGCGAAATGGTTCAGCGAGATTACTACGAGATACTGGGTGTAGATCGTTCGGCCTCGGCCAGGCAGATAAAATCGGCCTATCGCCGGTTGGCGCGTAAATACCACCCCGACGTGAATAAATCGCCCGGCTCCGACGAGAAGTTCAAGGAAGCCACCGCCGCATACGAAGTTCTCACGGATACCGGGAAGCGGAAGATGTACGACCAGTTCGGTCACGCCGGAGCGGAGCAGTTTGGTTTTGGCCGAGGTGGCGACCCGCGCGGGACAAAGGTCTATACGCAGACCCGGCCCGGCGGTGGGGCGGGATTCAACTTTGAGGACCTTTTCTCGGCCAGTCAGTTCAGCGGGATGAGCCTGAAGGACCTTCTGGCGGCGCTCGGCGGCCGGCCACGACGCCGGACGAGGCGATCTTCAAGAGCAGACGACCCCCCCACGCCGGTCGCCGAATCACGCATCACGCTGGATTTCATGCAGGCGGTCAGAGGCTGTACGAAAACGCTGCAAATTCGCCGGACGGACGGCAGAACCGAGCGAATCGAGGTGAAGATTCCCCCGGGCGTCCGCGAAGGCGGCAGGATTCGCCTCCGCGGCAAAGGCGGCCCGGGCGATCTGTACATCATAATCGGCATCCGCGACCATCCCTGGTTCCGCCGCGACGGGGCCGATATATACCTCGACCTGCCCGTCAGCATCACCGAGGCGGCGCTGGGAGCGAAAGTTACCATTCCGACCATTGACGGGGACACCGTGGTGAAGATACCTCCCGGCACAGCCGGCAGGACGCGTCTGCGCCTGCGCGGCAAAGGCATTGCCGATCCGAAAACCGGCAACCGCGGCGATCAGTACGTCGTAATCAAGATCGTCCTGCCGAAAAAAATCTCCGAAACAGGCCGGGGCCTGCTGGACGAATTCAGCCGGTCCGACCCATACGACCCGCGGGAAAAGGCGCCATGGTGAAAATATCCACGCATTACATGCGAGCGACGAACTTTGCGATCCTGATAATCGCGATGGTGGTATGGATTATGGTGCTGGCGGGCGTGCTGTACCTGGTGCTGACGGCGGTCCAGCGGGGGCAGGGGCAGCGCGAGTACATGCTGGGTCTGGCTTATCTGACGATGGGCGTACTGGCCTTCTCGCTGATCCTGCTGATCGGCATTATAGCGCACCACGCCGCCTCTCGCCTCAAGCAGCCGACCGAACAGTTCAAGCCAACCAAATATGAAAATGCCTGGACCGAGGCGGGCAGGCGACTCAAACCCGAAGACGCCCCGCCGATTGAAGGGTTTGAAGAGAACCGGGACGATTCATGAACGGACGGCCTGTTCGTTTTCCCGAAGGAAGCCGTGCATAGCGATGCAGGATAAACCCGCAAGGCCCTTGACGGACTACGTTGGAAACGCTACAGAGAAGCCCGCCATGAGAAATCTTCAAATCGTACTCGTCTTCATTGTCGCTATTGTGTCGGGAGGCCTTACAGCAATGGCAAAGAACTACAAACCGGAGTTTTCTTTCAAGGAAGGCCGAATCTACGACGGCGAGCGGCAGATTGCCAGGATTGACCCTCGCCGCACGTTCACTTCGGTAGTCCTCAGGCCGGGGGGAAAGGAAGTCCTCGAATGGATATACATGAGGAGCGAGAAACCCGGTAGTTTCTCGCTGTCCGAGGAAAGCACACCACAAAGGCTTGTCCTGACGGGCGATCTTGACCAGCGCCCGGACGTGGCTGCTAAGGTCGAGATGGCGCTGACCTACGACGAGAAGTTGAAGAGTTACGTGTACGACATTTCCTGGGAGAGGAGACTGAAGAAGCGCCCCGCCTCGTCCTGGAAAAACGCGCCGGACTTTAGGGATCCTGAGTTACCGAGACACAATTGGTACGGCGCCGCTCTTGAGTACTGCAACATAGGCCCGGCCGGCCGGGGCCAGTGCCGCTGGGGATATTGCCTTTACCAGGCAAGAAGCGGCGAGTGGCTGAAGGTCCCCCTCAACCATTACCTAACCCTCCAGATGGTCCACATTGATTTCAAGAAGGGCGGGGCATTGTTGGGTTTCTTCGGCGAGGACACGCCATATGTGAACCCCGTGATTGAACTGGTGGGCGAGACGGCGGATAACACACTGCTGGGCATCTGCGACGCCGGCTACGACTACCACCTGAAGATAAAGCCCTCGCCGGGCAGGAGGAGATACCGGGCAAGGTTCCGCGTCTATTGTCTCGGACGGGACGAAGGTCGCGCGCTGCTCGGCAAGGCGAAATTCCGCTACACCGAGGCGGAGATGAAAGACTGGCAGCGGCCGGTCATGAGGTTCAAAAAAGGTTCGCACTTCATCGCCGACTTCGAGCAGCCCAACCGCCAGACAAGCCCGGTCTCGGTGGGAATCTGGCGGCCATGGGGCGACATATCAAAGACCCGATGGCTCAAGCAGGGAGGCTACAAGAGCAAGGGGTGCATAGAAATAGGACAGAAGGATACGCACGTCAAGTGCCACTGGTCCCGCGGGTGCAACTGTTCCTCCTGGCAGATGGCGGAGCCGGGTCAGACCTATAGAATCTCGGCATACATAAAGACGGAAAATCTCCGGGGCAAGGGGGCGTACCTCGCGGCGGACATACCGTTGGTGATGCCTAATAAGGCCGGTTTGAATTTTGTCAGGAGTACCAAAAGGGTATTTTCAAGGAGGCTTACCGGCACGAATGACTGGACGGAGGTTGAACTGGAGGTCTCCGACATCAATAACGGACTCGTGGACATACGGCTCTGCCACGAAGGCAGGGGCGTTTCGTATTTCGACAACGTGACGGTGGAAGGAAACGTTATGCGCGTCGAAGAGGTCCTGTGGGATTTCAGACACGACAAACGGTTCAGGATTATGGACCGCAAACTGGAGGCAAACAGCCGTGGAACTCCTGACTAGTCTGGCGGCGCTGTTGGCATTTGCGATAGTCTGCTTGTCAGGCTGCGCCGCCGGCGCCTCGGCAGGCCCCGGCGGCTACAAGCCTGATTTTTCTCACAGCGCCGGAGTTATCTACGACCGCGGCAGGCCGATTGCGAAGATCAAAGGCTTCCGTCTCAAGTCGGTCGTGCTCGCTCCCGGCGAGGAGGCCCTGATAGAAGAATGGGACGTTTCCTGGCGGGGCGGCAAGGGCAAAGTAACAACAGTGGATGAGGTCTTGGTCCGGAAAGACAAACCTTCCGCCCTGGAAGTGCTGATTAAGGGACACTCCGCCGGTGGGCATTACAGCAGCATAACGAAGATAACAGTAACCTACAGCAGGTCGCTCGACAGTTACCTTTACGAAGTCGTCTCGACCCTCGTGAAAGAGAAACTCCTGAGGGAGGGCTGGGACACCTACAGCAAGGCAAATCTCGTTTCCCCGCCTTCGGAATGTTGCCGGTTGAAATTCAAGGCCCCGCATGGAGATAAGTGGAAGTGCTGCGTGTACAGGGACCGGGACGGAAAGTTGGTGAAGATACCGTTCCATTATCTTATGACGCCGGACAAGGACCGACTGTACTTCCCGCGAAAAGACGCGCTGGTGGGCTATTTCGGTGATCCGGAGGGGGCTAATCCCGTGGTCGAATTCATTGACGCTGCCGGCCTGAACAGTTACGGGCACATTTCGGCCTCGCTGGGGGAACTCTACCTGGGCCGGCTTTATAACAACGTTTTGGGGCACTGCAGCGACAAGCTCGGAATCCGTTATCGTTTGTGCCGGTACGACGGCAAGCGATCGGCGCTGATAGTCAAAGCGGGGCGCGTAAGGAAATACACCGAAGAGGAAAAAGAAGAATACGCCCGTCCGAGGTTCGAGCCGGACAAGACCTGCGACTTCGAGGAGGCGATAGACCTGGCCAAAACGGACCGGGCCGGGTACTGGGAGGTCTTCGGCGACATCTTCGACGCCGAGTGGTGCAACGACGTCGCACACAGCGGCGGGCGATCGCTCAAATGTGCAGGCGAGTCGAAATCCTCAAGGTGTTACTGGGAACTGGCGCTGCATACGAAGGGATATCCCGTATTGGAGAAGGGCAAAGGATACCGCGTAACCGCGTACGTAAAGACAAAGGCCCCGGACGGCAAAGGCGCGTCGCTGGAGTGCATAAAACTCAAGGGCGGAGCGGCCTTCAAATCGCAGCCGATAACCGGCACGACGGGATGGAAGAAGTTGGTGGTGGACATCCCGGCCTCTTCGGAAACCACAGGCCTGCAAATAAGATTGCTGCACGAAGGCAAGGGCGTCTCGTATTTCGACGACGTGCGGTTCGCCGGGGTGCGGTAAGAAGGCTTTGAAGAGAACCGGGAAGATTCACGAGCAAGGACAATGCCTAGCGGCAAGCCTACCATGAGGAAAATTCCTTGAGTTGCACTACGTTCATGTAAGCGCCGGTCTCGCCGCCTTCCGGGTTCACCAGATAGTAATTTCCCGCCCGCTGGTGCCTGTTTCGCCAATAGGTCAGCAGGCGGAGGGGCTGGCTGTGCAGTTCCCGCCCGCCCTTGCCGGCCAGAAACGCCCCGTAGGATTGCGCCCGGTCGTTCCGGACCATTGCCTCGGCCAAGGCATCGGAGTCGAACAGCCAGACCGAATCGTCGTGAATCAGCAGCGCATCTTCACGTATCCAGTGATGCTCGATAACGAGTCCGTCGGTCTCACGGCGCACGTACCCTCGCAGCGGCTCGATCACGTCGGGGCGTTCCGGCCAGTCCGGGCGAATGATGCGGACCAGGCCCGGACGGAGCGTCAGGCGAATCGTACCGGCAGCCGGGTCCACCACGACCTCGTCGCCGGCGCCGGCGGCGCGGTCGGGCCAGACCGGATACGGCAGCGGCGAAACCTTACGCGACCATTCCGTCGTCCGCCGGGCTGACAGGACCGAAAACGAATCCGACTCAAACCCGCCGGCGCCGTCGTGCAGCCGCAGGTTATAGCGATGGACCCGCACAACCGCGCCGGTGGGAATGTAGATAAAGACCAGCATCGCCGTGGTCGCTCCGGCGATGGCCACGACAGCCCCGACCCGCAGCAGGGGTCTGCGAATCAGCAGCGTCGCAGCGGCGGCGGTAACGAACAGCGCCAAAACCAGCAGATAGTGCCATCGTCTCTTCGCCGACCAGCGGGCAGGTTCGTCCGTCCATGGCCTGAAAGCGTCGTCAATGAAGGCGTCGGCTGTTACCAGTTCCGCCGACCATGTGATTGAAGCAGACGCCTGGCCGACGACCCCGCCGGAAGCATCCAGAGCGGTCAGGGTATATTCCTGCGTCGGCGAAATGGCCGGAAGAAAAACGGTTTGCTTCCCAACCGCTCCCGGTGGAACAGCCAGGTCGTAGCGAACAGTCAACCCGACGCCGGCAGGTTTGAGCAGGACGGTTTCCACCACCAAGGCCGACGAGTTAGCGACCGTCAGTTCCGCTCGGCGATAAGGGCCGCCGGGAACATCCTGCCTCGAAGAAACTTCCAGCGAAGCGGTTATCTCAGCGCCGACGCCGCCGGCAGCGAGGAAAACCACCGTCAAGATGATTACACATCGTCGCATACTTAAAACTTTAAGCAGGGATACAGGGGATTCAGGGGATAAACAACAAAAAATGAATATTGAATAATGAACAGGGAATGTCGAATTTTGAAGTAAAAGAAACGGACCACCTTTGAGGGATGTTTTTTTACTTCGAAATTCAAAATTCTTTGTTCAATATTCGACATTCTCTTTTCCCGTGTATCCCCTGCATCCCTGCGAAATTTTTACCCGCTTTTGCTTCCTTTCGCTATCAATCGCTTCGCTCGCAGGATTTCGGCAACCGACCACGCCTGCGCGATACATCCGCCGGGGTTGTGCGGCGGGTCGCCGTCGAAGACCTCCGAGATGAACCCGACGCCGGCTTCGGCGAGGTGATCGTCGAACGCGGCAAGCCACCGGCCGGCCTGGGTACGTGAAGCCGGCGAGAAATCGTGGACCTTCAGGTACGCCTCGATGAAAGGCCCCATCAGCCAAGGCCAGACCGTCCCCTGGTGATAGGCCGCCGAATCCGCATCGTATCGGCCTTGATAGGCGGAGTCGTTAGGCGAGAGCGTCCGCAGGCCGACCGGCGTCAGCAGTTCGACGCGGACGACCTCGACAATCGCCCGCCGCCTGGCCGGCGACAGCAGGCAGTGCGGGCCTGCGACGGCAAATATCTGATTGGGGCGAATGGATGCGTCTTTGCCGTCGGCGTTGACGCAATCGTAGAGGCATCCGGCGTCTTCGTTCCAGAATGTCTGCTCGAAGGCCTCCGCGGCGCGATCGGCCAAGGCCGACCAGAGCAGCACCCGGTCATGCCGGTCCGACCGCTCGGCGGCTATCCGCAGCGCCTCGTGCCAGAGGGCGTTGATTTCAACGCACTTGCCCCATCGCGGCGTAACGGCCCGGCCGGAAACCTTCGCATCCATCCACGTCAGTTGCGTTTGGGCGTCCCCGCCCGTCAGCAAACCGTCGGCGCACGCGCGGATGCCGAATCGAGTCCCACGGCGATATGCCTGGAGTATCTTCTCGACAGCGCCGGCCAGTCTGGTCCGCCAGGCGGCCTCGTCGCCGGTGGCGCGGACGTAACGATCGGCGGCGATGATGAACCACAGCGACGCGTCGATGCTGTTGAAGCCCGGCCTGCCGCCACACTCGTCGAAACAGTTGGGAATCATCCCTTCATCAACGGCCTGGGCGAATGTCGTCAGAACGCCGAGGGCGGATTCATATTGCCTCGTCTCCAGCGCCAGGCCCGCCAGGGCGATCATGGCGTCCCTGCCCCAGTCGGCGAACCAATGATAACCGGCGAGGATGGTATTGCCCGCCCGGACGCTCAAATCGCCCCGCGAGACGACGAAGATGTCGACGGCGGCGGCAAGTCGTCTGGTGGTCTCGTCGGCGGTATCTCCGACGGCCTCGACGATCCGCACCAGCCGGCGGCGCTTCCGTTCAACAGCGGCGACGAAATCGACCTCTTCTGTTCCAGCCAGGGAGGCAGTCAACTGCACCGTTCCGCCGGCAGCCAGACCGGCTTGAAACCAGCCCGGAGTGTAAAGGTCTTCGAAGCCGGCCTGTCCGCGGGCAATGTCGGCGCGGTAGCGAAAACGATACCACCATTGTGGGTCGGGATGAAACTCCCCCGGCATGGCCACGACTGGGCCGGCGGAACTGATGACGGAAATGCGCACCGCGCCGGTGTCGGCCTTGGGGTCCTCGACGTGGATACCGTCGGAATAGTGAAGGTAGGTCATCTGTTGCGAATCGTCGGCCCGGCGGAGACCGTGATAGTCCCGCAGCGATACGAAGGGCCTGATGTGCAGCATCCCGCCGGGACCGGAAATCAGCGTCCAGCGAACAGCCACGGCGTTGGCGGCTTCAGCAAGGATGATCTCTTTCAGCACCTCTGCCTCGCCGCAGCGATAAACGAACGTCGCAGCGAGGTCGTTGCGGAACTCGATAAGGTTCGCCCGCCCATCGGGCGAAAATGACTCCTCGAACTCGAACTCCGCCAGGTCGAACGACTTTTGGCCGGAAAGGACTAACTGGTCCGCCAGGCAGTTCAGCGCGACGATCCGCCCCACAGGTGGATTTGTCGCCGCCACCAGCAGACCGTGATACTGGCGAGTGTTACAGCCGACGACCGTCGAAGATGCGTACGCGCCGAGTTTGTTGGCGATAAGCCACTCCCGCCCCAACAGGCCCTCGACCTCGCCGCCGCGACAGTCAACGACAATCGGCTCGGGCAGGATGTCGTTCTGCGAATTCGACATGGTCTTATTTCGCCAGCCGCCCGCGGATCGAGTCGAGTATGTTCATGTAGTTGATGTACGAATCGTACGGCGACTGGTAGGGGTTGAAGTACTTGTGCACGTCGCCGTCGGCGAAATACTTGGTGCACATGTAATAAAAATGGTCGGAGGTCTGCAATTTCCGCCAGTCTTCCAGCAGGGCCTCATCGCCGCTGTTGCGGACTTTCTCGGCTATGGCGTATGTCTCATATAATGCGTTTGCCTGCATGGAGTTGCCCAGCCAGGCGGAGATGTCTCGCTCGGTGTCGGCCCAGGAGATCATGTGCGGGATGTCCAGTTCGGCCTCAACCGGATACCTGTCCACGGCCTGCGAGACGGTCAGGAAATCGTTTTTGCCCGTGGCCATCACTTCGCCCGGCAGGGCGCGGAGGAAATCGAAGATGCCCGTATCGTCCCACTGGTGCTCGCCAAAAGTCTCATAATCCATGAACAGGTTGCAGACGTACCCGTTGCCGTTAATCTGGTCCACCCACCCGGCGAATTTTTCGGTTGTCAGGGGCCACTCCGCCCACGCCCGATCCCCGAAGCGGAAGGCGATGTCGTCGCTGAGGCGGTAGTTCTTCAGCATCAGCCGGAGACGCTCGCAATTCGGCGGGCGATAGATGAAATTCGGGCTGCGCCAGCCGAGAACGTGGTCGGCGCCTTCGGTCAGGGCGATGTCGAAACCCATCTCCTCAACGACCTCGGCTACGTCGTTATTGTAGGTCAGTTCGGTGTTGCGGAATGCCCTAGGCTTCTGGCCGAACAACTCGGCAATGGCCTGGCGGTGCTTTTCGATCTGGTCGATGAACTCGTCCCGCCGATACAGGAAGGCCAACGTGTGATAGTAGGTTTCGGCGATGAATTCGACGCAGCCGGTTTCAGCCAATTTGACGAAACTGTCCAGCACCTCCGGGCAGTACTGTCGGAATTGCTCGATTGCCATTCCCGTAACGGAGTAATTTACGCGAAAGCGCCCGTCGTGAGCGGCTATCAACTCGGCCATCAGCGCATTGGCCGGGAGATAGCACTTCGACGCGACCTTCCGGCAGATTTCGGCGTTGGCCTGATCGTCAAAATAGTCCGTACCGCTGTCGAAGATGCTGTACCGCCGAAGGCGATACGGCTGATGAACCTGAAAATAAAATACTACTGAAGCCATTGTTGAACCCTGATTAACCTCAATTTACCACAGGCCGAAGTCTCTATATAAGGAAAATGTCCAATGTCTAATACCCAATGCCCAATCAATGTCTAATGACCAATGTCTAATGTCTAAAAAAAACAGTCGGGAAAGCCACGTGTGTCTTTGAGCATTAGACATTAGGCATTGATTAGACATTGGTCATTGGACATTAGTCATTTAGAGGCCGTCTTGCCGGTTCGGCGCTTACCTGTCTTTCGACTCCTCTGGCGGATCAGTTCCTTGTAGATTTTTTTGCATTTTTTGGCAGAGTCTTTCCATGAGAGTTTTCGCAGTTCTATCTGTCCCTGTTGGCGGAGGACTCGCTGGAGCGGCGGGTGGCGGAGGACTGCGACGATCTTGTTGGCCATATCGTCGGTATCCCAGAAATCCACCTTCAGGACGTGCGTGAGGACCTCTGATACGCCGGACTGATTGGAGATTATCACGGGGACGTTATGACTGATCGCCTCCAGCGGCGCGATGCCGAACGGTTCGGAGACCGACGGCATGACGTACAGGTCGGCCATGCGAAATATCCGCCCGACGTCGTCTCCGCGGAGAAAGCCGGTGAAGGCGACGTGTTTGCCGATTCGCAGTTCGGCGGCCAACGAGACGGCCTGACTGATCAGGTCCCCGCTGCCGGCGATGACGAAGCGAACCTTTTTGTATTTTTCCAGCACCTTCCTGGCCGCCTGGAGGAAATACTCCGGGCCTTTCTGCATGGTAACTCGCCCGAGGAACAGGACGATCTTTTCGTCGCGTGCGATGGGCGTGGTGGCGACGGTCTTTCCGGCAGGCAGGTCCACGGCATTATAGACCACCTCGACCTTTTCGGGATCCACGCCGTAGCGACCCAGCGCGATGCCGCGGGTAAGGTAACTGACGCAGATAACCCTGTCGGCCCCGTGCATTCCCGCCCGTTCGATGTCGTACACCTGCTGATGGACGTTTTCGCCGGAGCGGTCGAACTCGGTGGAGTGGAGGTGAACCACCAGAGGCTTGCCCGAATGCGCCGCAACCGCCAGACCGGCCGGATAAGTCATCCAGTCGTGGGCGTGGATTACGTCGAAGGTTTCGGCCCATGAAAGTTCGACAGCCAGCGAGGCATACCTCCGCACCTGCTCCATCATGTCCCCGCCGTAGCCCACCGCTTCGCCACCAATGATGTCCCCAACAGGCAGATAGCCTTCCTGCCCATCGTCAGCCGGCTGCATCTGCTTCATCATCTCGACAACCTGTTGGAATTGCTCAGGGCCGGCGTAGGGTTGGAGAAAGGCGGGTAGAACGTGCATCGTTACACCGCGCAGCACCGATTCGTCTCTGCCTCGCCTGATGGTGTCATTCGAACGGGTCGAAGGGGTCTTGAAGGTAACATGGCTTTTGAAATCCTGAGGCAGGGACACCGGCAGGACAAAGTCCACCTTCACGCCGACGGAATCCAACCCGCGCGTCAGCCCGTAACAGGCCGTCCCCAGCCCGCCGCTGATATAAGGCGGGAATTCCCAACCTAGCATAAAGACTTTCATGACTTGTACTCTTCCAGAGTATCCGCTCACCCCTGCCGTGAATTTAAACCATTATATCGGTAAAAGTCAACTGCAAATTATGCCAATTCTTCTAATTATCTAAACGGCTCCCGCCAACCGAAAATCTCCAGTAGAGTAACAACCGCCGCTATTGCCGTTATCGCCAGCCAGAACATCCAGTTCAGCACCAGCGTCTTTGTTACGTACAGCCCGCCGCGAACGTACCATTTCCGGCTGCTGCGCCAGTCCTGTGAGTCCAGGAATACCCACTCCTTGCAATGCGGACACTGTTGGGCCTGGCCGTAAATAAGGCTGTCGCAGGACGGACAGCGCCGCAGCGTCAGCGGTAAATCCTCGTCATCCTCAATGAGGTCGGCCTCATCCGGAAATTCTCTGTCTTCCAGCGGCTTATCGCTTCGGACAAACACCTCTTCATTATATTGCAAGTTGTTCCCGGAAGCGACTGGTAAAAGATAGTAGTCTGTGGTCAGATCGCAAAATCCGAATTTCCTAATGTTCAAAACACAGATTACCAGAAACCAATGTTCGTTTTTTTGCGTTTCGGGTTTTGGTCATTTGTATTTCGATATTGTTTCGGATTTCCGGGCTACGGCAGGCTCCGCCCTGACGAGCGATATTCGGATTTCGGATTTTGTCCTGATATATCAGTAGTCGGTAAAAAACACCCAAAGAAAAATACCTGATGGCGTACTTTTTACTCTTTTGCCGACTACCGGCTACTGGCTACTGGCTACCGACAACTTTGTCGTCATACAGTCCGCGACGGGCGTTACGCCGGATCGCCAGCAGTTCCAGCACCATTCGCAGCGAATCGCGGAACAGGCGGACACGCGAGTCCGGGTCGAACCGCCAGGTAATAGGCCTTTCGATGATGCGATAGCCCCGATGCCTGGCGATCCGGAGCACTTCGACGTCGAAGGCCATACCGTCGAGCCTCTGGCGTCTGAAGACGTCTTCAGCCACGGCGGCACGGAAACACTTGAAGCCGCACTGCGTATCTCGTAGCCCCGGCAGCGCCAGCAGCCGGACGATTGCATTGAAGATTCTTCCGATCCACCGGCGCGAGACAGGCTGATCGACGACCGCGCCAGGCGCTTCGCGCGAACCGATTGCAATATCGAAATCCTCCAGCAGCGGCGGCAGAAACTGATTGACCTCGGCAATCGGCATGGACAGGTCGGCATCGCATCCGAAGCGGTACCGCCCCCTCGCTGCCAGCATTCCCCGACGGACGGCCAAGCCCTTGCCCCGTCTGCTCTCGCGCAGCACGCGCAGGGATGGATGACCGGGTGCCGTGGCCGCGGTGTTTCCGGCCACGTTTTTACCAAAGGATTGAGCGACTTGGAAGGTCCGGTCCTCGCTGCCGTTCTCGACCACCAGGACCTCGGCAGAGTAAGGCTGGGCACTCAGGAAGGTAAAAACCTCTTCCAGCGTCCCCGGCAGGCGGACTTCCTCGTTATGGGCCGGTATTACAATCGACAGGAGCGGCAAATCCGCCTCTTCGACGGAAGAAAACTCATCTGGTTGCTGTGATTGGTTCATTGTATCGATATCTCGCTAATAGTCTGTAACACCTTATTTTATTGGCGTTAACGTTGCAATGCAGGCGTCCATTGTGCGTTCGAACAGCGCCAAACGGCAAGCCGCGCGGCTTGCCGCTTCGCAATGACGCTACCCATTAATCAAGGTGTTACAAATTGCTACTCCGTTGCGGGTTTCCGACGCTCAATGCTTAATGAATACGGTAGAATCTCCTGAAACCCCCCAACGGCGTGGCGGGTTTCGAAGCGCGAGACCATGTCGTTCAGCGCCATCCACTCCATAGGTTCACAATCGATCCTGCCCCAGCCATACGGCTCTAAATTTACGAATACCCGCTTACCTTGCTTGAAGAATCCCTCGACACGTTGTGCGAGGTTGTCTCCGGTCCATCCGAAGCCGGTAGGAACGGCGATCCAATCCGGCCTGAGCCCTGTGCGCTGAAGATAGATACCTATGGCGCTTCCAGGACCGGGAAAAACAGCGGAGTTGTCAGGCAGGGTCTGCATCTGTTCGAACATCTGCTTCTGATAATCGACGTAACAGAAACACGGCACAAGGAAATATACGTGGGCGACTTTCATGATTGCGCCGGAGATCATCAGGACAATCACTCCTGCTGTTACAACGGTCGTCCTGCTCGACAGTGAGTACTTTTGGCCAAGCCAGGCAAAGGTCGCTTCAGCACAGACTGCGGCGATCGGCGCGGCCATCCATGCCAGCGGAAGCATCAGTCGATAATTGAAGGACAGGCTCGCATTGTACCATGTCGCCAGCACGTATGGGAGCAGGGCAATCCCGAGCCATTTCGCACGGCGAAACAGGGCCTTTCGGTCGCAGTCCGTTTTCGAAGTCTTCCCTGTCGGCGTTCGGCGTATCATGTGGGCCAGAAACGCAAGCACAGCCAGAGGCGCCGCCACCAGGAAATGTGTTCCCATGTAGCCGAGGTTCGTCCATCCGCGAAAACCGAATGTCTCGCGCTCGGTTCGCATATATTGGGAATAGTTGCTGAAATTCGTGATCGGATCGACCCCGCTCCAGACCCAGGCCATACATACGGCGAAACCCAACGTTACCACACTCGCCATTCCGGCCGTCGCAAGCAGTCGCCATCGACCACGGGGGCGGTCGATAAAGCACGAAATTATCGGCCAGGCACAGAAAACTAACGCCGGTTCCCGCATACTGACGGCTATCCCGAAGGCTATCCCCGCAGCCAGGGACCAGATTTCGGCTGCAACCGGGCGAGAAACCGATCGCGCAAGAACCATCTCCCAGAAGATCATCGTCAAGGCCAGGAAGAGCATCGTGGGGATTTCGGTCATAACGGTTGAGCAGTACACCAGCATGGAAGGTGAAACCAGCCCAATACACCCGGATAGAACAGCGGCCGACAGCCGACCGGTAAAAAGCCAGGTCCAATGCATCACAGCCACTACTGCTCCGGCCGACATGATCACTACTGCCACCTGCATAGCCACATAACTGTGCATCATGTCCAACCCACAGGCCGAACCAGCGAAATAGGCCAGACGCATGAAGAAAATAAACCACCAGCGTCCCAGGCACAGGCCGCTGGGTTTGCCTACGACCGCCAGGGCGGCATATTCCCAACTGTCCCAATCGGTCAGCGCCTCGCTCCTCGTCAGGCAACACAAGACCGTCATTATTACGGCGGCGACAGCATAGGAGATCAGCATCATTCCTTTGGGCGTTTTTTCGTGCCGGCGGGTGGAAAGGTAATTAACGTCCGACGGTTTCATTGTTGTGATTTGTTCCATTGTGCAGGCTGCATGTATATCGATCAGGACAGTCGTGGCGACCCGATAGGCTCACACATACTATCGGCAGCAGCATCGGCTGGCAAATGTTCCGGCTGGGGCGTAAAATAGCGGGGATGAAGATAGGTATTGTTTCTGATTCTCACGGGGCCGTTGCGATACTTCGGCGCGCGCTGGCGATGCTCGCCGAGCGCGGCGCAGAAGCAATCGTGCATTGCGGGGATGTGGGAAGCGGCGAATGTATAACGGCCTTGGGCGAAACCGACTTACCCGCCTACGCCGTCGCAGGCAACATGGACCACCACCCCGGGAGGCTGCAAACCCAGGCCGACGCCGAGAACGTCCATTTCAGCCTGGATACGATCCTCGTGCCGCTCGGCGACGATAAATACCTGGCCGCTATCCACGGGGACGATTCGCGCGCAATGGCTGAACTCCTGGAGCAGGGTAGATTTGATTACCTTTGCCACGGGCACACGCATCAGCCGAGAGACGAGAAAATCGGCCGGACGCGAGTGATCAATCCCGGTGCGCTCCGCCACGCTCACCCGCCCACCGCGGCAATCCTGGACACCAACGCCGATACAGTTGAACTCTTCGCCGTGCGGTAGGCTGGGCCGGAGCCTACTCATAAGCGAAAAAAACCGGAACAAATTGCCCATTTGTGCGTCTAACGTTCAGGGTGTATAATCTACTCCGACATAACTCATCGAAAGGGTAACGATGTACAGGTACCAAATTGTGCGCTTATTGTGTGGGCTGGCGGTATTGGCGTCTCTGTCGGCGCGGGCAGACGGGCAGGCAAGGGAGGTTCCCAAGGGGCTTCACATACCCCTGGGCCGGCAGAGGAATTTCAACATCAATCTGACCGACGGCGCCGGCCAGCAATGGTACTTCCAGCAGTACCTCAACGTTTATCGCGGGAGAAACTACGTCTATGGCGGCGGGCTTTACTGCCAGGTCAGCGGCTCAAACGTCCGGTCCAGCAGCAACATGGCGTGGACAAGCGCCGACGGTTACGAGATAGAGATCGGCCCGTACAACCGCAACAACTGCCGGATTTACCGTCGGGCCAAGGTCTATCGCGACCGCGGACTGGTGCGCTGGCTGGACATCTTTGTCAACACCACCTCTTCCAAACAGACCGTCCCGGTGCGCATTTCTTCCTCTATCAACCGCAACATCTCGCGGGTGATTACCTCATCGGAGGCAAGCAGTTTCGGAAAAAAGGACTGGGCTTTCATTACGGAACATCAGGGCCAGGCCTGCCTGCTCCACATCGTCTGTAAAAAGAACAGCAAACTGCGTCCGACAGTCAGCGCCGGCGGCAGGTCAATAAACGTTAATTACTCCCTGACCGTTCCGCCTGGAGGCGTGGCGGTGTTGTGCTACTTCGAGGCGCAGGCCGGCGGCACAGCCGAACTTCAAAAGACACTATCGCAGTTCAACGCCTCCAAACTCTTGAGCGACCTTCCCGCGTCTGTTCGCAGGCTTATTGTCAATTTCCGCAGCGGAAGCGGGATAGAGGACATCTCGCTGGACCGCAGCGGGACCGCCGACTTGGTAATCCTGAAAAACGAAGATGTAATCTCAGGTAAAATCGCCAACACCGAATACGTCATCGAACCGTTCTTCGGCGAACTGACCCTTCCTGCCGAGAAGGTCATCGGCTTCGCCGCCGTTGCGGGCGACGAATCGGCCGTTCACGCGGTAATCTCCGGCGGGCAGGTTGTTACGGGCCGGCTCAAAGACGCCGTTATCAAACTGACTCTTCCGACCGGGGGGAACCTGGAGATTCCGCTGGCGCGGATAAAGCAGTGCTCCTACCGCATCAGCAAGGCAAAGCCCGACGAATCGCCCGCCGGTGATCCGCTGATCGTCCTGCGGACGGGCGACCGCCTGGCATTCGACCCGGCCGAGTTGAAATGCACGTTCCAGACCCGGCACGGCTCAATCAAACTGGCCGGCAAAGACCTTCGGAAGATTTCACTGAACCACGAATTCCGCGGCGTCCACCGGGCCCAATTCGTCAACGGTTCAACGCTGGCGGGAATGCTGGGACCTGAAAGGATCACCCTGCCCCTGAAAATCGGGCCGAAACTGAATGTCTCGCGCGACATGGTTCTGGCGTTGTGCTTCACCGAAAACGACGAAGCGAATCCGTTACTTACCAATGTAGCGCTCAATAACGAAGATGTGCTTTTCGGGCGCCTCGTTGATGAGACATTCGAAGTGGCGACCGATTTCGGGACGATCAGCGTCAAGCCGGAGAACATCCTGAAGATGTCCTTCAGCGACAAAGAGCCTGGCCTGGCCACCATGAAAATGTGGGACGGCTCGACGCTTCGCGGTAAGATCCGCCGGGAGACCCTTCGTTTCGCCGTTCAGCCCGGGCCGGAGTTGAACCTGCACGTCGGGCTTATCGTCGCCATCGAGCGTTCCGACGCCCTGCCCCCAACGGCAACGGTTAAACTCGTCGAAAAGTACGTCGTCATGCTTTCGGCCGCCAATTACAAGGACCGGCAGGAGGCCCAGGAGGCGCTGATCCACATGGGCCCGACAATCGCGCCGCTGCTGACCGAGCACGTCAAAGACCCCGACCCGGAGGTCCGACAGCGTATCCGCAACATACTGGAGAAACTGGGAGTGAAGGTGCCCGGATAAAGAATAGCAATCAGCAATCAGCAGTCAGCAGTCAGCAATCGGCGACTGATTGAATGCTGAGTGCAATGAAGGAGCGAGAAAAGACAATGAGATATACGATTCGCCTGGGTGTTGTGTTGTTTGTGGTTGTCGGGGGAACGGCGGTTTCACTTGCGCAGTTGAAAGTTCAAGTGCGGAGTGTTTCTGTTTCTCTATCGTCCCCGCCAACCACGCCGACCGCATCGGACAAGGGCGGCATTCACATTACTTCCGGGCGGACCACCTCGCCGACGTGGACCGTAACCGACACTCACGGCTATCGGTGGGACATCGCGGGCGACGGGACAGTCTCCGACGGCAGCAACGACGCCTATGACGGCGGCATGCGGTTGCAGATCAACGGCACGGCTTTTTCCTCCCAGCCCACCGCAAGATTGAGCGCCGACGGCAAGGAGGTCGAGGTCGGGCCTTGGCAGTATGCCAACCTTAACATCTCCCGTCGGGTATTCGTCAACACCAAGGCCGGCTACTGCCGATGGATCGACATCTTCGAAAACGCCACCGGCGCGGAGGTAACGGTCTCCCTTCGCTACTACTCCAACATGGGCGACTCCACCACCCGAACGCACACTACGTCGGGTGGCGCCAATATTACCGCCGGGGACTGGGGCATAGTAACAGCCGGGGCACCAAGCTCGAGCCGCCCGGCTATCGTGCACGTCTTCGCCACGCCCAACGCCAAATTCAAACCCACTTTCTCGTTTTCGCAAAACAACGACAACCTCAACTGCAACGCCACGATCAAGGTTCCGGCCAATAAGGCCGTCGCGCTTTGCTTCTTCGAGGCCCAGCGACGCCCCTACGATCAGGCCGTAAAGTTCCTCAAAGACTTTGACCCCGCCGGCGAACTGCGACTGGTGCCGGCGCCGCTGAGAAATATATTGCTGAACATGACCGATACAGGACTGCTGAGCCTCGGCGGGATCGAACTGAAACGCGGTGAAAAGACCGACCTTCTGATCCTTCGCAACGGCAACGAGATCCACGGCGGCATAACCAACAAACAGTACGTTCTGCGGACGGATTTCGGACAGTTGACGATACCTGCCGGCGCGGTTATCGGCCTGGCGGGACGGTCGCGCGTGAATGACCGCGTGCACATGGTGATGACCAGCGGACAGATAATCGTCGGCGAACTGACCTCCGGGCCTGTCGAAATCAAACTTTCCGACGGGACCGAACTGAAGATCGCCCCGAAAGAACTTCTCCAGGCGGCCTATCACTTTTCGCCGGAAAAGCCCGGGAAAATCACTACCGCCGATTCGCTGGCGGTACTCCGAACCGGAGCAAGGCTCGCCTTCGACAACGCCGAGACCGACTTTGCGTTCCTGACGCCGCACGGCGTGATCAAGCTTTCAGCCGGCGACTTGCGGGTTATCGAGATGGACACATCCGCCGGCGGGCTGCACCGGGCCGTCTTCAGCAACGGCTCGACGCTCGCCGGGCTGCTGTCGGCTGAACGAATCCTTCTGAAACTCAAACTCGCCCCGGCGGTGCTCGCCGAAGGCGGTTCGGCGATAGAGGTCTCGCGACGGCAAATCA
The DNA here is from genome assembly GCA_030642005.1 of Planctomycetales bacterium. Taxonomy (GTDB): domain Bacteria; phylum Planctomycetota; class Phycisphaerae; order SM23-33; family SM23-33; genus JAUWNJ01. The sequence continues at coordinate 4,769 of DAOWOP010000022.1, read as the reverse complement.
AGCGGTTCGTCTTTCCGACCGGTCCGGCCAAATCAAAAGACCTGGCCAGACTGACCTTCCGCAACACCGATGTAATCCTTGGCCGATTCGCCGACGAGAAACTGACCGTCCGCGGGAAGATCGGCCCGGTTACGGTCCTTTGCCGCAAGGTCGCCAAAGTTGAATTCAGCGTCGCCGCTCCGGGGCAGGTAAAACTGACCACGCGGGACGGGACCGTACTTGCCGGCAAACTCGCCGACGACTACATCAAATTCAAAATCGAACCCGGCCCCGTACTCAAAATCTTCACCGGGCACATCCAATCAATCACCGGCGCCGCCAGACCGACAACGACGAACGAAACCCCTAAACCCGTCACGCCAACCACGCGCACCGGCCGAATTACAATTGCCGAAGAAACGCTTGGGGCCGGCGAAAAGGCCAAGATTAACGAACTGAAAATGGTCCTAGCCAAAACCAAGGCCGAACAGGCCTCGATCGAAGCGCGACTGAAGGACATCCGTATACGTATAATACAGGCTAATAACGCCAATAACCCGAAGGCCGGAGCAAAACTTCAAGAAACCCTGATGAAGTTGGAAAGGACGCTCGCCCACTTGAGCGCCAGGGAAGATAAGGTCAAGAAGATACTGGTCGAGGCGGAGGCCGGGGGGAACAGTTCGGACAAAACGGGTGGGGTTATCAAGTAATTCAAACCGGCCGATTTCTTGCGAACAGCGCCGAACGGCAAGCCGCGCGGCTTGCCGTTCGGCGCTGTTTTGTCGTGTGGCGATATACGATTTACCCAACGTATGATTGACATCCATGCTCTTACGGGCGACCTTATCTGTTATGGGTTCATCGGCGACCAAGGCGATGGCGGTTGGGGTTATCAGGCGGCTTCGGACGGCGGGGCACGAGGCGCTTCTGGCCGGCGGATGCGTGCGCGATATGCTGCTGGGGCATAGGCCCGCCGATTATGACGTAGCCACCAGCGCAACGCCTCGACAGGTAAAGCGACTCTTCGGCCACGTGCTGATGGTCGGGGCGAAGTTCGGCGTGGCGATGGTCATCATCAACCGCCGGACGGTGGAAGTAACGACCTTTCGCAGCGACCTTTCCTATTCCGACGGGCGCAGGCCCGACGGCGTGAAATTCGTTACCGCACGCGAAGACGCGCAGCGGCGGGACTTCACCATCAACGGGATGTTCTACGACCCGATTTGCGAGAAGGTGATCGACTACGTTGGCGGTAAGGCCGACCTGGCCGGCGGCGTTATCTGCGCAATCGGCGACCCGAAGCGGCGATTCGCCGAAGATTACCTGCGGATGCTGCGGGCGGTGCGTTTTTCAGGCCGCTTCGGCTTCCGAATCGACCGCGCCACCGCCGAAGCCATTGGGCGCAACGCCGGGCGGATTACACGGATCAGCGGCGAACGCATCCGCGAGGAACTGGAAAAAATGTGCGCGCGAAAAACAGCGGCGGCATCGCTGAAACAACTCCATAAACTCGGACTACTTGAAACGATCCTGCCGGAACTTTTCGACCGGCCCGGACTTTGGGCGACCTCGTTGAGGCGGGCCGAAGCGGTGGCCCGAAGGTGCGACGTGCTGCTGACGCTGGCGGCGATACTGTGCGACCTGCCGGTAAAAGACATCCGCAGGATTATCCGCCGATGGGGCGGCTCGAACGACTTGCGCAACTCGCTGGTCTGGTTAAGGGAGCACATTGACGACTGGCGAACTGCACATGAGATGTCTCTGGCCGAATTTAAGCGAATCCTCGCACATCGCGACTTTCGACGTCTGAAAGTGCTCTGGCGCATCGAGGAACTACTCTTTCCCGGCGGGAAACGCCGCTACCTGGCCATCCGCCGGCGGATCAAACGAATCGATCCGAAGCAAATCGCCCCTCCGCCGCTGGTTACCGGCAAAGACCTCAAGAGGATGGGTGTTGCCGAAGGCCCAATGTTCGGGCGAATCCTGCGGGCGCTGTACGATGCACAGTTGAACGAGGAGATTACCAACAGGCGCGATGCGCTGAAGCTGGCGCGGGGGTTCGTTGACATGTCTCGCTGAAGCGAGCACGCCAAAAGATTGGGCGTGTTTTTGGGATCGACTCTGTTGGCGTGCTCGCTTCAGCGAGGCATGGTTCTGTTACCCTTGAAACTTCCGAACCGCCAGGACGACGTTGTGCCCGCCGAAGCCGAAGGAACTGGAAATCGCAACGTTCACGTCTTTGGCGCGCTTTACCAACGGGCAGTAGTCAAGGTCGCATTCGTCGTCGGGGTTTTCGAGGTTGAGCGTCGGCGGGATATATCCGGTCTGGATGGCCTTGACCGTCGCGATCATCTCCACTCCGCCGCTTGCGCCCAACAGGTGGCCTGTGGCGCTCTTGGTTGATGAGATAATCAGCCCGTCGCGAGCGTGTTGGCCGAAGACTTCCTTTATCGCGCGGGTTTCCATAATGTCGTTGAGTTGTGTGCTCGTACCGTGGGCGTTGATGTAATCGACCCGTTCGGGCGCCAGTTCCGCATCGGTCAGTGCGTCCCGTATCGCATCGGCTGCGCCGCGACCGGCAGGGTCCGGCGCGGTGATATGGCTGGCGTCGCAGGTGCTGCCGTAGCCGATAAGTTCGGCGAGAATGTCAGCCTCGCGATTGACGGCGTGGTCGAGTTCTTCCAGCATGATGACGCCGGCGCCTTCGGCCAGGAGAAAGCCGTCGCGGTCCCTGTCGAACGGTCTGGAAGCACGTTGCGGCTCGTCGTTGCGTGTGGAGAGCGCTCTGAGCGCGCAGAAACTCGACAGGCCTATCTCGATGAGCGCCGCTTCGGATCCGCCGGTGATCATTACGTCGGTCTGGTCGCGCTGGATGAGGCGGGCCGCGTCGCCGATGGCGTTACCTGCCGAAGCGCAGGCGGTGGCGACGGCGCTGTTAGGCCCGCGCAGCCCCCAGAGGATTGCCACGTTCCCGCTGGCGGCATTGACCATCAACTTGGGGATAGTGAAGGGGCTTACGCGACTGGGGCCTCTTTTCAGCAATATCCTGTGCTGGATTTGCAAAGTTTCCAGCCCGCCGATGCCGCTTCCTATCAGCACGCCGCAACGGTCCTTATCGGTCGCGGCGAAGTCGATTTTGCTGTGTTCGACGGCTTCGACGGCGGCGGCGATGGCGAACTGCGCGAAGCGGTCCAAGCGCTTCATCTCGCGCTTTTCGACGTACTCCGTCGGGACGCCCGCCCAATCGACCACCTCTCCGCCTATCCGCGAGGCGTATCCTTCGGTGTCGAACCGCGCAATGGTCCTGACGCCGCTACGACCTTCGAGCAGAGCGGTCCAGAAATTCTCCACGTCGTGGGCAAGCGGATTAACCGTGCCCAGACCGGTAATGACTACCCGGCGTTTCGTCATAGTGCAGCGCCTTGGACAGGCCGGTATATTCCCGACCCGTCATCATCACCGTTACGCGGATTCCTTCTTACCGTGTTCGATGATGTAGTCAATCGCCTGGCCCACGGTTTGGATTTTCTCGGCCTCTTCGTCGGGGATGCTCATCTCGAACTCATCCTCGAACTCCATGACCAGTTCGACCGTGTCCAGCGAGTCGGCGTTCAGGTCGTTGACGAACGACGTTTCGCGGGTAATCTCGCTTTTGTCAACGCCCATCTGCTCACTGACGATCTCTATGACCTTTTCTTCAATTTCGTTGGCCACTATTTTCTCCTCACTGAAAACAAACTCATGTTCTGTTCCAGTTCGTTATGAGTCCCCTACAGAGGACTCTGCCATAAATGTCGCGGTACTATAGCGGGCGGGGCGGCTCCTTGCAATACGCTGTTGCAAGAGGCGCCCCCGGCAATAATTTTACATATGCAGCCCGCCGTCCACACTGATTACCTGCCCGGTGATGTAAGTCGCATCGTCGGACGCCAGAAACGCCACCACCGCCGCTACGTCGGTCGGCTGACCCATCCTTTTCAATGGGATCAGTTCCATGGCGATTTCCTTTGCGCGGGCGGGCAGGGCGTCGGTCATTTCCGTGGCGATGAAGCCCGGCGCGACGGCGTTGGCGCGGATGTTCTTGGCGGACAGTTCCTTGGCTGTGGTCTTTGTCAACCCGATAAGCCCGGCCTTGGACGATGAGTAATTCGCCTGCCCGCGGTTGCCTTCTATGCCGCTGAAGGAGGCCATGTTGATTATCGCGCCTTCGCGCCTGCGGATCATGTGCCTGGCGACTGCGCGGGTTCCGATGAACGCGCTGGTCAGGTTGACCTTCAGGACCAGTTCCCAGTCCTCGTCGCTCATCCGCATCAGCAGCCCGTCGCGTGTAATGCCGGCGTTGTTGACCAGCACGTCGATCCGCCCGTATTTTTCGGCTACGGCGTCGATTACAGCGGCAAAGCCCGTACTGTCGGTAACATCCTGGGCGCGGGTGTCGAGTTTCTCGCCCCCGCCGGGCAGTTTGCCGGCAAGTTCGCCAAGCAAATCCTCACGGATATCGACCGCCACGACGGTCATGCCCATCTTCAGCAGTTGGCGGGTGATTTCCAGTCCGATTCCCCGGCTGGCGCCCGTTACGATTGCGACTTTTTCGTTTTCAGCCATGATTTCGTTCCTGTTTTACTGCGACAGTTCGCCGGCGAGTTTCGCCAGGGTGTCGGCGGAGTTGACGCTCACAACCTTTACCCGGCGGTCGATCCGGCGCATCAATCCTTCCAGCACTCGCCCCGGACCTATCCCGTAAAACCGTTCAATTCCATCATCCAGCATTCGGCGACCCGACTGTTCCC
>DAOWOP010000267.1 GCA_030642005.1 Planctomycetales bacterium | reverse complement strand
GTCGAGACGTAGTAAGTCGTCGCCGGGGGCTCTGGTCCCGCCAAGGGCTCCTGTTGGGTGCCTACGTAAACCCCTGCCACACACAGCGCCACAAGCGCCGGCGCCAGGACCATCAGCATTGTAGAGTTTGATACCTTCATTTTCTCTCTCCTGTTTCCCCCAGCTTTAGATGATAATCGCGATGCCTCCCGGCGAGGAACTCTAAACGCGCTCCACGCCCGGACACCGCACGGAAGACACTTTTCCTCATACACTTAGTAATCGAATAATGATACCATATTATGTGGTAAAAGTCCGCTATTATTTTGGAAAAGACCGCGTTACCACGCTCGGCTACTTCTTATCGGTCGGCTTGGTCGAGTCGGTTTTGGGCTTGGTGGAATCTTTCGCGGGTTTGGGTTTGGCGGCGGATTTTTCCTTTTCGGCGGCCTTGTGGTAGGACTCGCTTCGATAGTCGGTATGATAGAACCCGCTGCCCTTGAAGATGATGCCCGCGCCTGCGCCGATGAGTCGGCGAACGCGGCGTTTGCCGCACTGGGGGCATTTCTTTATCGGCGAGGCCGTTATCTGCTGGAATAATTCGAAATCCGCTCCGCAGGCGTCGCAATGATATTCATATGTCGGCATAGTTATTCGCTCACATCTGAGTCATTTTCAACCGGGGGTGCGGAGATTACCACCCTCACCGGGCGGAGCACTCGCCCCTTGAATTCGTAGCCTCGCTGGAGTTCGCGCAGGACGGCGGGGCTGTCGTAACTGTCGGTCGGCTCGGTCATCATGGCCTCGTGTCGCTGCGGGTCGAACGGCTCGCCGACGGCGGAGATGGGCGTCAGGCCGTGGCGACCTAGAATCTCCAGCGCCTTGTCGTGGACCAGTTTCATTCCTTCGGCCAACGGGTCGTCTTCTGCGGCATGGTCCAGCGCGCGTTCCATGTCGTCCAGAACGGCAATGAGGTCCTTTACCAACTCGGCGTTGGCGAACCGGTGGGCGTCGGCAATTTCCCTGCTGGTGCGCTTCTGGTAGTTGAGGTAATCGGCGGAGACGCGCTGAAGCCTCGCCAGCAGGTCGTCGCGCTCATCCGAGATGTTCACAGCCTCATCGCCAGCAACCAGTTCTGCGGGAGCCTCGGTACGATCCTGTTTGTGCTTCTTTTTCGTCATATCGTTGTGATTTCCAATTTTCGATTTCCAATTTCCAATTGGAAAAACATTCAGCATCCTCCAATCAATTGCAAATTCACAATTGGAAATTGGAAATTTTATCTACCTCTGTGTTCTCTGTGTCTCTGTGGCCTGTTTTTAGCCGAAATATTCCTTCAGTTTCTCGAAGAATCCCTTTCTTGCCGGCAGGACGTTGATGTCCTCGGTTTCGGCGAATTCTTCCAGGAGTTCCGCCTGTTTTTTTGACAGTTTCCTCGGCACTTCGATGAGGAACTGTACGATCTGGTTGCCTTTTCTCCCGGAGCGTGGGTCGGGCAGGCCCCGGTGTTTGAGCGAGATTGCTTCGCCGTGCTGCGTACCGGGCGGGACGGTTACTTCCTCTCTGCCGGCGAGGGTCGGCGCTTCGACGGACGCCCCCAGGGCGGCCTGAGCGAAGGTAACAGGCACCTGGCAGAGCAGGTCGTTGCCGCGTCGTACGAGGAACGGGTGCGGCTTTACGCGAACGTAACATCTCAAGTCGCCCCTGACGCTGCCTTTTTCACCGGGTTCGCCCTCGCCGCGCATGCGGACGACCTGTCCGTCGTGGACGCCGGGGGGGATATGCACGGCCAGGACGCGCTTCTTCTTCACTTGCCCGGCGCCTCGGCAGTCGCCGCACGGGTCGGTAACGATGACTCCGGCGCCCCGGCAGGTCGGGCAGGGCCTGACCATGCGGAAGAACCCTCCGCCGGAGGTTTCGACCTGTCCGTATCCGCCGCAGGTGCCGCATTTTGCCGGTGTCGAGCCTGGTTTTACGCCGCTGCCGGAGCAAGTCTCACAAAAATCCATCCGCTCGAATTCCAGTGTCCGGTCTGCGCCGACGGCGACCTCTTCAAGCGTCAGTTCAACGTCGGTCTCCAGGTCGTAACCGCGTCTCGGTCCGCCGCGAGCGCCCCCGAAACCTGCCCCGAAAATGTCCCCCAGCCCGAACATGCTGAAAATGTCGCCGAAGTCCATCGTCGAAAAATCGTGCACGCCCGCGCTGCGCAGACCGTCGTGCCCGTACCGGTCGTAGAGTTGACGCTTCTGCGGTTCCGACAGGACCTCGTAGGCCTCGGCCAGTTCCTTGAACTTCGCTTCGCCCTCGGCCTTGTCGCCCTGGTAGTTGTCGGGGTGGTATTTCAGCGCGCTTCGGCGGTAGGCGCGCTTTATCTCTTCCGCCCCGGCGGTGCGGGAAATGTTCAACACCTCGTAATAATCACGCTTTTGCATTGCGGATTGTGGATTTCAGATTGCGGATTTCAGATTTCGGATTGCGGAATTGGAAGGGGCGTCCTTTTACCTGTGGACGCCCCTGTCTGTTCAATCCGCAATCCGCATTCCTCAATCCGCAATCATGTGATTGCTCCGGCGATTTTTTCTTCCTCGCCTTCTTCGACCTTCTTTTCGTCGTAGTCTGTAACCATGACGTTTGTGGTCAGCATAAGCGACGCCATGGATGCGGCGTTCTGGAGGGCGGTCCTGCTGACCTT
>DAOWOP010000066.1 GCA_030642005.1 Planctomycetales bacterium | reverse complement strand
TTTACGTGTTTTTGAAACTTTCCTAAACTTTCCTAAACTTTCCCAATCTTTCCCATTCGTTCCGAATGGTTCCGTTTCGTTCCGTTTGGTTCCCATTGGTTCCCGTTCGTTCCGTTTGGTTCCCCAAAGGGGTCCTTCGGACCAGTACGGACAAAACGAGGGGCCAGGCGACGCTTTGCTCGGAAGATTACCACTCCTCCAGTTCGCCGACGATCTCCTCGACGAGGTCCTTTATTGTTACGAGTCCGACGTACCCGCCGGCCTGCGAGACAACCAGTCCCATCACCTCCCGCCGCTGCTGCATCCGTATAAGGGCCTCGATGACGCCGAGGTGTTCGCCCAGCGTCAGCGGCGGTCCGATGTGTGCCGCCACCGACACGTCGGGAGCATCGTCCAACAGGACGTCATAGGCGTTCAGCACCCCGACAATGTTGTTTCGTTCACCGGAATAAACGCCGAATCGCGGATGCTCGTGCAGACGCAGCAGTTCGCGCACCTGCTCGACCGAAGCCGACTCTTCAACGAGCACAGCGCCGGCCAGCGGGACCATCACGTCGTGCATTCTGACTCGCGAGATGTTGACGATGCGTTCGGCTATGGCCGATTGCGTATGCGTCAGTGCACCGCTGGCCCGGCCCTCGGCGAGGATGCCCGTTACGTGTCGGCTGTGAAGGAGCGGCATCTCCTGCGATCCCCATCGCCGGCCGGCGAGTTTCATCACCGACCACATCAACCCGCGAATCATACCCATAAGCCCCGCAGCCGAGAATACCCGCCGGGAAAACTCCAGGAAGCCCGAAAAGGCATAGACGAGCGTCTCGCCGTGGCGATGAAAGAGGTTCTTAGGCAGCAGTTCGCAGAAGATGAAGATCACCGGCGTCAGGATCGCCACGGAGTACCAGTCGGCATGCAGACACCCTCGGTAAGTCAATATCACCACCATCCCGGCAGAGGCCAGGTAATTCGCCAGGTTGTTCCCGACCAGCAGGACGATCAGCGCCCTTCCGGGCCGACGATGTATGGCCAAAAGCCGGCGAGCCGACCGGTTGCCGGAATCGGCGCGAAGGTCCAGGCGAATCTTGTTGACCACGTAACAGCCGGTTTCCAACCCGCTGTAAAGGAACGACAGGGCCATTCCGACCAGCAGCATCGCCCATCCGACAATGAGGACCATGTATGTTGAGGCGATCATGCTCGGCCCTCCCCCTGGGGACGGCGAACAGTCGCCCGCAATTGCACTCGCAGCAGTGCGATCCGCCTTCGGCGCATCGCCTCGACCGTGAAGGTAATGTTGCGATACTCGGCCTGTTCGCCGACGCTGGGGATGCGGCCCAGCAGCGACACTACGAACCCGCCGACGGTTTTGAAGCGAGCGCCGGTCAGGTCGGTGGGAAAGGCGTCGGCCCATTCGTGAATCGGCAGGTCGGCATCGACAAGCCACTGATCCGGCCCCACCTGCCGGACGACAGGTTCAGGCCGGTGGTCCCGATCGTCGGTAATCTCCCCGACAATTTCCTCCAGGACGTCCTCCAGCGTTACCAGCCCGGCTGTGCCGCCGTACTCATCGACCACGACGGCCAGTTGGCTCCTCGTCGCCCGAAAGTGCACCAGCAACCGCTCCAGCGGAGCCGATTCCGGCACGAATCGGATCGGGCAGACTGCCTTTCGCAGAGTCAGGCCCGAATCGGCCAGCAGATGCTTGGCGTGCACCACGCCGACAATGTGGTCAATATCACTTTCATATACCGGCACTCGACTGATGTGTTTTCGGCGGACCAGTTCTAGCAGTTCACCGGCTGACGAGTTCACGTCGCAGGCAACGATGTCCACGCGGGGAACCATGATGCCGCTGGCCTTCAGGTCGGTCAACTCCAGGACTTCCTGGAGCAGTTCGCCTTCATCGTCGCTGATCAGGCCTCGTTTCTGCGAGAGGTTCAGCAGGGCGCTCATTTCCTCGGCGGCAAGGTCACTCCGCCGGTTGCCGGAAGGCGCAAGCAGACGGGTCAGCGGATTAATCAGCCCAGCCATGAGAACTCTTTGGGCCGGTTCGATGCCCCGGTTAAGCACCGCCAGTACCGGCGCTGACGGAGGGGCCAGACGCCACGCCCAGATATGGGCCAACGTTTTGGGAATAATCTCGGCTGTGACCACTATGGCGACGAACGTCGCAACCGCCAGAGCGGGCGCCCAGAACTCGCCGCCGCGAACTCCTGCACGGACATTTATAATCAGGATCGTCGAGACGACGAAGTAGAGAATATTAACGATGTTGGTTCCCAGCAGGACCGTGGTCAGCACGCTTTGGGGGTTGTGCATCAGCGACGCAGCCAGGCGGGCGCTCCGGCGGGAGTCCTGCCCCAGCCGGTACAATTGGCTGCGAGTGAGGCTGAACAGCGCGGTTTCGGCCCCGGCAAAATAGGCCGACGCCGCCAGCAGCAGACACAGCAAGCCCACCTGCCAGACCTGCTCAACGAGAAATTCCCCGATAGTCAGCATGTGTTTCCGCCGTGGCGTTACCTATATGACAGATGTTTTGACATAATCGCCCCGTGTTACAGGCTTGGGGACCGATTCGCCGTCTTCGATTATACCCTTGATGTGCATGTCAATTGCCACCGCGATAGAGTCACGGGCATCGTCAGGCATATCGTAACCGCAGACGGCGCATCCGGGAAGGTCCGGAACGTGCGCCCCGTATTTCCCGTCGGCTGCCCGCTCGATCAGAACCAGATATTTTCGCATTGCTTTGTCTCAACGTCATTCGGTTTACCGGCTACCGACTCCTGGCTACCGGATACTCATCTCATCCAGTACGTCGGCGAGAGCATGTAATTATCGTGTCCACAGACGATTACATCGGCGATTTCGATAAGGTCGGTAAGGCTTTCAATGGCGGCGTCGGCATCGGTCGAACCGCTCCAGACGCGCCCGGCCAGGACGTGATCGGCTGTAAGGGCTGCATCGCCGGCTACTACGACTGTCCGAACAGGCCCCGCCAGCAGCAGCCCCGCCGACCCGACCGACGGGCCGCGCAGCGGGTACAAATGAACCGCAGGAGTGAACTTCTCCGGCGCGGGGTCAAACCGCCCCATCGTCTTTATGTCCGCGGACAAGGCCGACTCGACCTCACTGTCAAGCCGGTCTGCCGATTCGTTCATCATCTCAAGATGCCGCCTGTACGCGAGCAGTTCAGCCTCATCGCACGTCCACCGTGCGTTTTCAAAGGCCTCTATCCCCCGCCGGTGCGTTGGACGGAGCGTCGTGCAGAATACGTCGGTGATGCCGCCGGGCTTCAAACCCGTACGCTCGAACAGACGCGCTTCCAGCGCCGCCGCCGGAAGCGACGGATCAACGAGGATTAACCGCTCACCGTCGCGGACCAGCGTCGATGTCGCGTGAGCCGTCCGCACCCCCGGCCCATCGGACCAGAACGGATTGCTCGATAGAGCACCTATGCTGACAACTGTGAACTCGACACCCATCGCTTACTATCCTACATGCCTGACCGCTTCGGCTGCAACGTCCTCGGCGTTTGCATCCTCCGCCACATCAATCCAGTGAACATCCCGAAACCTTCGGAACCACGTTCGCTGGTGTTTTGCGAATTGGCGTGTGTTTATCTTTATTTGTTCGCCGACCTCATCGAGGCTGCATTCGCCGGCCAGGTGTTTGATCATCTCGGCGTATCCCAGCGCCGCCGCGGCCTGGTTCGACAATCCGGCCGGCTCGGCAAGAAGAACCGCTACCTCGTCGCGCAGACCATGGGCAATCATTCGTTTGACGCGGGCGTTTATCCGCCGGTTCGTATCTTCCCTGCCACGTCGCAGGCCGATGAAGACGCAGTCGTACCGCCGCGCGGGTCTATCCCACTGCTTCTGGAGCCGGCTGATCGGCTCGCCCGTCAGCGAATAGACCTCCAGGGCGCGGACGATGCGTTTTTCGTCGTTGGGATGGATACGACCGGCGGCTTCGGGATCGATTCGGGCTAATTCTTCATGCAGGGCCGGCAAACCTTCGGCGGCGGCGCGGCGCTTCAGTTCGGCGCGAATTTCAGAATCAGCGCCCGGACCTTCAAACAGGCCTTCGGCCAGAGCCTTGATGTACAGGGCGGTTCCGCCGATGGCCAGGACGACGTCACCGGCGGCGGCTATCTCGCCAACGACCCGGTCGGCAAATTCGAGATAACGGGCGACACTGAAAGATTCGCTCGGCTCGACGATGTCGATGCAGTGATGCGGTATCTCGGCCCGGTCGTCCCGCCCCGGCTTGCCGGTGCCGATGTCCATTCGGCGATAGACCTTCATCGAATCGACGCTGACGATCTGCCCGCCCAGTCGGCGGGCTAACGCCAGCCCGGCTGCGCCTTTGCCCACGGCGGTGCAGCCCAGAATGAAACAAACGCGTATCATCAGGGCCTTTAATAGCCGCGAACTGCGCAAACTACAATAGGTCATAGGTCGTAGGTCGTAGGTTATAGGGCATAGGGCGTAGGGAAAAACAGAAAGAGCAGAACCGATCAACCGATTCACTGATTCACTGATCAACTGATCAACCAGTCAACCAATCAACCAGTCAACCAATATCCGACGTGTCTTGACAAATCACCGTTTCAGGAATACTTTTCTCACACATGAATACCAAAGGCGATATTTCGATAGTGCGTGATGAAGGCGGGCGGGTTATCCGAGCGGCTGGGCCTGGACTGGTGGACCTTCAGGTCAACGGTTACGGAGGAGCAAGTTTCAACCTCCCCATTGAGAAGATTACGGTCGAGGCCCTCCGGCCTGCGTTCGAGAAGATGCGCCGCCGGGGCGTGGCGACGGTCCTTGCAACGATTACCACCAACCTCGTCCCGGATATGATCGCCCGTACTCGCCACATCGCCCAACTTCGTGAGCAGGACGAGTTGCTCAATTCCATGATTGCCGGGTTTCACATCGAGGGTCCTATGATCAGCGGCAAGGATGGTCCGCGCGGGGCGCACGAAGTCAAGGATGTCATTAACCCTGCCGACGCGCCCGGGTTTCTGGACGACTTACAGGAGGCCTGCGGTGGGATGGTACGCATCTTTACACTCGCGCCGGAGTTGCCCGGCGCGATGGAGTTTATCGCCAAGGCCGATGCCGCCGGTGTCATCGTGGCGCTGGGGCATCTCAACGCCGATGCCGAGACAATCAGCCGGGCGGTCGAAGCCGGCGCGAAGATGACGACGCACCTGGGTAACGGGGCCGGCGCAATGCTGCCCCGGCTGGACAATTATATCCAGCGGCAACTCGCCGACGACCGCCTGGCGGCGAGTTTCATCGCCGACGGGCATCACGTCCCGTTTCCGACGCTGAAGAATTTCATCCGCGCAAAGACCCCGCAGCGAAGCGTGCTCGTTACCGATGCGATCATAGCCGCGGACATGCCGGCGGGGTTCACCTACGGCAGCGGCCGGCGGGTCCGAAAGGTCGATCCGGACGGCGCGGTCCGCTTGCAGGGAACGCCATACCTGGCCGGTTCGGCCCTGACGCTCGATATGGCGGTCATCAACACCGCCGCTCACTGTGACGTCTCGTTCGAGGCCGCCTGGGCAATGGCATCGACGCAACCAGCCGAACTCGTCGGCCTGCCGATACCGAAGATAGTTGAAGTGGACGTTACCGACAATGGCTTCGTCCCAACCCACACACCGAGACCTCGAAAATGAATTCCGACAATAATGTTTCAATAGTAACGGACAAAAGCGGGAATATCACCGCCGCCGCCGGGTCTGGACTGGTGGACCTCCAGGTCAACGGTTACGCAGGCGTGGATTTCAACGACTCGAACGTCGAACGGCTTACCCTCGACAGGGTCAAAGGCGCGTTCGAGGCGATGCGGCGGTGCGGCGTGGTAAGCGTCCTGGCGACGATTGTTACAGGTCCGGCCAGGGAGATGATTGCCCGCGTCGCCCATCTGGTCAAACTGCGAAAGCATGATGAGTTGCTGGAGGCAATGATCGCGGGCTTTCACATCGAAGGTCCGTTTATCAGCGGCGAGGACGGCCCGCGCGGCGCGCATCCTGTCGAGCACGTAAAGACGCCGCAGGATGCTCCAAACCTGCTGGACGAACTCCAGGACGCCGCCGAAGGAACGGTTCGACTGCTGACGCTTGCGCCGGAACTGCCCGGCGCGATGGAATTGATTTCCAGGGCTTCGACCGAGGGCATTGTTGTCGCATTGGGGCATCTGAACGCCGATGCCGAGACAATCGACCGGGCGGTCGCCGCCGGGGCGAAGATGTGCACGCACCTGGGTAACGGCACGCACATGACGCTGCCCCGCCTGGACAATTACGTCCAGCGGCAACTGGCCGACGACCGCCTGTCAGCCAGTTTTATCGCCGACGGGCATCATATTCCCTTCGCCACGCTGAAGAACTTCATCCGCGCCAAGACGCCGCAGCGCAGCGTGTTGGCAACTGACGCTATCATGGCGGCCGGCATGCCGCCGGGACAATATCAGATCGGAAAAATCACCTGCAATGTCGAGCCGAACGGGCTGGTCTGGAAACCCGGCGAGTCCTTCCTGGTCGGTTCGGCCTTGACAATGGACCAGGCCGTTCTGAACGTCGCCCGGCACTGCGACGTATCGTTCGAGACCGCCTGGGCAATGGCATCGACCCAGCCGGCCGAACTTGTCGGCCTGCCGACGCCGGCGAAAATCGAAGTGGACATCACCGAGAAGGGTTTCGTCAGGCATTAGCGCGACAACACGGGTTATTGTGCCATGCTCTGTCTCTTGATCGGCATATGCCGTGGTGTTATGCTCCAGGCGGTAAGGCGGTATGGCGCTCTGTTTTTCTGGTAAATCAGGAGAAGCCGAAGTGTCCGATTTACATAATCAGGATTCTGTTCATGTACGGTCGGTGGTGTCGGCATATGCTCATAGGGGCGGTTTTACGATGCTCGAGATGCTGATCGTGGCGGCGGTTATCGCGCTGCTCGCGGCGATGTTCGTCCCGTCGCTGGCGCGGGCCAGGGCCTTGGCCGCACTGGCGGTCTGTCAGAGCCGACTTCACCATTGGGGGCAGGCGTTTGTGGTGTACGCCGCCGAGAACAATGGCTATTATCCCCACGCCGACGGGCTGGACCGCGACAAAGGTCCAGCCGACCGCTTCGGCTGGGTGGACGTGCTGCCGCCGATCCTCGGCGAGCGACCATGGCGCGACCATCGGCTTTTCCACAAACCTGGTCCGGACTCTATCTTCCAATGCCCCGCCGCACGCATCCTGCCGGACAGCCGCTACCGCTATCGCCCTTCCCGCGAAGGCTACTTCAGTTACGCAATGAACTCGTGCCTGGAACTCGATGAAGACTGCTGGCGCGCCCCTGGCGACGACGGTGTGCCGATGCCGAGTTTCCTCAAAACCTGCCGGATCGTCCAGCCGGGCCGTGTGGTGCTTCTGTTCGACCAGTTGTTGGATCCGCAGAGAGGTTACGACGGTAAGGAACCGTATCGGAAGACGGGCAAATACTGCGGCAGTTACCCCAAGGCCTTCAGCATCCGTCACAGGCGACAGGACGACAAACTCGGCGGGACGATTCTCTACTGCGACGGGCACAGCGAATGGACCGACAGCGTCTGGAAACCCTCCTGGCCGGCAGAGATGGAAGTCCCGCCGCGAGACGACCCAAACTGGTTCCCCTACCCACACTGAAAACAGGACAATGCAAAGGACAAGACCGACAATGGAAAAAAAATATCTGATAACGTTTGCGTTGGCATGGATTCTTCTACCGGGCACTTCGACGGCATTGACCATTCCGGAAGTGCAGTACAGCGACCTCGGCCACAACTGGCAATCGACTTACTACGATGAGTTAAGCCCACAAGTGGTTGATGTTACCGGAGGGGTCGTAACGTACGCGGCCAACCCGCCGGGAAAGAGTTTCGCGCGAGTGGTCATTCAGGACCCAAACTTCAGCGAATGGGCCGGCATTGAGATCAAGATTATGGATGCAACACCGGCGTCCGCCTTTGGGATAGGAGACCGCGTGGACTTTACCAACGTGCGCGTGGATGAGAGCCGGGGCGCCACGTACCTGCTCTTCGACGGCGTCGGATACGGCTCCGCGCTGACGATCATCAGCAGCGGACACGTCGTCGAGCCAACCGTCGTCAACCCTTCGTTGCTCGGCGCCGGGGACCTCAGCGCCGATCCCGGCGAAGCGGAAAAATATGAGGGGATGCTGCTGAAGGTGGAAAATGTAACCCTGAACGTGGACGAAAACGGATTAGGGTCACACTGCGACAACTACGAACTCGTCGGGTTGGGCGGTACCTGCTGGGCTGCGGATTACATGAACGTGGACCGGCAGGTCGGAGAGGATTATCACTACTGGGTCCAGACAGGCCGGAACTTCGAAGCGGTCGTCGGAATATTGGAACAGTACACTAAACCAAGCAGCGGTTACGACTATTATCAACTTCTGACCCGCAATAGCGGCGACTTTGTTCCCGCCCCAACCCCGGCGGCACTGCTGCTGGTCGGCGGCGCGGCGCTGCTGGGCAGGAGGAAAAAGAGATAACCGGCGCGGGTCTCGCTTTTTCTTTGGCGCTGCCGTAACTCTCGTGGGAGAATGAGCAAGTATCGTATAGACGGATCAGAAAACGGAGCCAGAGTGATGAAAAAGACCACGATCCTGGGAATCTTGTTTTTCGGCACACTTTGGGGTGTTTCGGAAGTATTCCTCGGTGAAATGCTTTACCGACCGGGTTTCCGCTACGCCTCGGTACCATTAACCATAATTGCTCTCGGTGTTTTGTCTGTCGGCAGGGCCTATTTTCCGCAAATCGGATCGTCGATGGCGATCGGCTGTTGCGCAGCCCTGTATAAGTGCGTGGCAATGCTCTGCGCGATTGCCGGGACGCCGTTCTTTCCGTGCCATCTTCTTGCCGTTGTTCTGATCGGCCTGGCGTACGATGTGGTCTTCAGCACGCTGCCGAAGAGAAACAAGGCGGCTTGCGCGGTGGCGGCGACGTATATGAGTTACGTGTTGTTTGCCCTGGCGATCACGTATGTGTTTCGTTATCGGCCCTGGGTCGCCGGTGGCATGGTCAAGGTCTTGCGGTATGTCGGAATCAGTGGAAGTCTGGCCGCCGTCGGCAGTGCGGTCTTTGTACCGGCCTGTTTCGGCCTGGTCAAGGTTCTCAAACAAAGGGCGGGCAGACTTTCGGTAATCAGTTGGAGACTTGCTGTCGGCGGCGCCTGCCTGACTACGGTTGCGCTGTGGGTTGTTGCAGTAACCGTTCACGTTTGATTGGACTTTCGCCATGGCCCAGCCGCACACCAATTTTATCTTGTGGACCGGCCCGAAGCATTCCGGCAAGACGACCGCCGCGGCGGCATTGGTCGATCTCGCCAAGGCGCGAGGCTTCGCTGTGGCGGGCCTGTTGGCTCCCGGCGTCTATCGCAATGGAAGACTTGTCGGTTTCGATGCAGTGGACCTCCGCACGGGCAGTCGTGCATCTCTCGCCCGGTTGGACCGGATGGAAGCACAACAGGCCGGGGCCTTCGGTTTCAAAGCCGAGGGACTGGCCCTCGGCGCCGAGGCATTGGGCCTGGAGGCGACACGCGACGCTGAACTGGTGGTTGTGGATGAGTTCGGGCCTCTCGAAATACGAGGCGACGGCTGGCGAAGGGCTGTCGACACGTTGGTTCGTTCGGCGAAGGCCCTTGTGCTGCTGGTCGTCCGCGAGGAAATAATCGACTTGGTTAAGCGACTCTATCCCGGCGGCTGCCCAAGCGCCATTCCCGCAGCCGGCCCCGACGCTGCCGAGACCGTGATCCGAATGCTGGAAGAACTCGACTGCGGGACGCGCCGCCATCACCTTGAGTGTCCGGTATTTTCCCGTGATTTGCACAAACGCTGCGAAGGAGGCAAGGACTAGAATGCCCTCTTCACCCCCCAAAAAACAGGCGATGAAACCAAAGTTCAGGATCACTTTCGATGGCGCCATATGCTCCGGATGTCGATGCTGTGAACTTGCCTGCTCGTTATTCCATGAAGGGCAGTGCAATCCCTTTCTGGCTCGCATACACGTTACGCCTAAGGTGTTCGAAGGAGAGAATAATGAAGTAACATTTTGCAGACAATGCCCCGACCCGGCATGTTTGCACGCCTGTCCGGTTGAAGGCGCATTGATTGTGGACGAAAGGACGGGAGCGAGAATAATAGACCAGAGTGTATGCGTGGGCTGCGGGAAGTGCGCCGATGCCTGTCCGTTAAATACCGGCGGCTGGGTGATACGTTTGCATTCCGAGAAGAAGGTTTATATCAAGTGCGACTTGTGCAGAGAAAGAGACGAAGGACCCGCTTGTGTTGAGGCCTGTCCCTGGGGAGCGCTGAAGTATGAGAAAACGCGATAGGTTATGCGGATGGGTGGGAGAAATCCTGAGGATCAACCTTGATACGGGCAAGACGAGTATTGCGCGCACCCTGGAATACGGAAAAAGGTTCATCGGCGGCAGAGGGATTAACGCCAGGATAGCCTGGGAAGAATTGTCTCCCGATGTAGGGGCGTTCGATTCCCGGAATATGCTGATGTTCATGACCGGCCCCCTGACTGGAACCCTGGCCTCCGGCTCAGGAAGGATAGAGATCGGCGGGATAGCGCCGGCGAGATACCCTGTGCCGCGTTACTCCCGCTCCTCAATAGGAGGGCGTTGGGGTCCCGAACTGAAATACGCCGGCTATGACGGCATTGTCGTTCAGGGCAAGGCGGAAAAACCCGTATATCTGTGGATAAATGATGGCCATGTCGAGATCAGGAGTGCAAAAGACCTATGGGGTCTCGACACGTTTTCCACGATCAAATGGCTTATGAATGAGCATGGTTCCGAAGTTAAAGTGTTATGTATCGGTCCGGCGGGTGAAAGACTGGTCAGGATAGCCACAATTCAGAGCGACACGAAGAACGCCGCCGGCCAGGGGGGATTCGGCGCGGTCATGGGGTCCAAAAATCTCAAGGCGATCGTAGTAAGAGGTACGGGGGGTGTAAGAATAGCCTCGCCGGAGAAGTTTATGAAGGCCTGCCTGTCCGTGGGGAATGAAATGTGCTGGCCTCAAGAAATTCCTGTGAAACCGCCGACCGGCCCCCACATACACATTCAGGCATGTACTACCGCCTGTAGAGCACACTGTGTAGCCAGATATCGAAAAAAACTCCCCGGAGTAACTGACGGTGCGCTCAATAGCGGACTCGACCTGTGCAATCAAATACCAACCGGCACCATGGAAGGAGAATTTGAGGTAAAGACTGCTTTTCAGAAATACGGCGTAAATACATGGGAAGTTGCTTATAGCATAGTACCGTGGCTGGAGTTGTGCAGGAAAGAGGGGCTGATAGCGGATATCGACGGCGTTCCGATACCGGAAATTGATTGTCCTGCGCCTTTTTGGAAACCCACAACTCATTTTAAGCCTACCGAAGGTCCGGAGGCGCCCCCGCTGTTTTGGTTGACGGTCGTTCGTAAGATTGCTTATCGGGAAGGTATCGGGGATGTCCTGTCAGAGGGAACTTGCAGGGCCGCTGACGAACTTTTTCAGGGTAATGGGAGACATTTCATCTCCAGGATGTATCCTGGTGCTCCGGACTGTCCAATAGGATATATCGCTCACACCGGCGGGCGTTGGGATACCGGAAACACCTGCCGCTTTCCTTACTGGCTTGTAACGGCATTGTTGTGGGCAATCGATACGCGAGATCCGGTCAGCGACTCCGCACACCATTACCTGAGTAACATACATTCCTGGCCCAAGGAATACGGTGGTCGTCTTTCGTGGGATAAAGTGCTGGCTATATCCAGGCGAATATACGGCACCGAAGATGCTTTCGACCCAAATGTGTCGTATGACCCTCCGGAAAGCAAAGCGATACCCGCAATATGGCATGGTAATAGAGGGTGCATACTGTCAAGCCTGCTCCTTTGCGATTGGAATTTCCCCCGGATATTCAGCATTCAAACAGAAGACGGATATTGGGATACATCTTTGGAAAGCAAATTGTTCTCCACTGCAACGGGAATAGATATGAGCGAGTCGGATTTGGATCGTGCGGGTGAGAGAATATTCAATCTGGAAAGAATGATCGAGGTGAGATATGGCCGCAGCAGAGAAGATGATGAAAAGGTGATTCCGTACTTTGAGCAGCCGGATAAGGATGGTATCAAACTGGACAGGGGGGGATTCATGAAGGTGATGGATGAATACTACAGACTGAGAGGCTGGGACGTCGAAACCGGCCGACCAACGACAGGGAAACTGGGCGAACTGGGCCTGGAGAATTAAGCGAGAGAAAAAGATGAAAGAACTGGAAAAAGCCGTTGTCAATGCAGTTTCCGGGCCTATTAAGGAAAAGGCCCTGACCGCATTTGGCGAACAGATCGAGGAATGGGGACTGGTTATGCCTGAGGTCGAACCGTTGGTTCTGGATTTCGGCCTGGGCGATTTCGAGCACATCGGCCTGATCGAATACTGGATCGCCAACGAGATTGAAGCCGGCTACTGCGGCAAGTACCTGTTCCTTTTTGATGGCCAGCGCTGTCCCGCGCACAAACACGCGCTAAAACACGAAACGTTCTTCGTCGTCAAAGGCGCCGTGAAGATGACAACGGATGGTGAGGACCACACGCTGGGTATGGGGGACGTGCTGGTCATGCCGCCGGACCGGCTGCATACGTTTGCCGGCGAGGGCAACTCGCTGATCCTGGAGGTGTCCATGCCTTGCCTGGTTACAGACAACTACTTCGAGAACCAGACGACTCAGAACTGGTTGGAATCAAGTGCTCCGTCCCCGTAATAGGCGAACAAAAGGCGAATTCACACCGTAAGTGCAACGATGACTGAATACAAGGGACATCGCAGACGAACTCCGGTAGATTGAGGGTGTTAACCAATAACCTCGATCAAAAGGAGCCGCTACGATGCCCTACCACCATCTTACCTTCGACGAACGAAATGTCATCTATCGAATGTCGGTCACGGGG
>DAOWOP010000061.1 GCA_030642005.1 Planctomycetales bacterium | reverse complement strand
CCGGCGACGATGGTGCTTCTGGGTATCGGCGGCCTGGGCGTTCTGATTCGACGACGAAGAAAGTAGTCCACGAATTATCTGCCTGCTTGCCAGCGGCAGGCAGGCACGGATTACACAGATAGTATCGGATTCAATTAGTACCTCCAGCCCACGGAGCGCTTCTCCTTCTCCGTGGGCTGGAGGGTAGTAAAACGGAGATGGGAATATTGATGAGATGAACGAAAGGCAGCGGCTGCGCCACCCGAGACGGAACACCAATGTGGATTAATAAATGCGCCTTGGCATTATGAGTCCGGCAGACGAACTGAATGAGTTGCGACTATTACAAACATAACTGGCTAATTGCTCGCGAGCGCAGTAATTAAGCCCAATCGGTATAATAGTCTATTCGCCCCTGCTGTGATTTTCGGAACCCCAGCCAACAGGTCGAATAAAGGAGAAAAGATTATGAGCACCCGCCTTCCTGGTAGATGCCTGGTTTCCATGGGCCTGTGTCTTGCGTGTGTTACCGTATGTCTCATGGGAGAAGAACGAGTGGAAACGGATAACAAGACGGCCGATTTGAAAGTCCTGACTATAGGCGAAGCGGGCAAGTGCGCGACCGAGACTTTCGCCGCCAGGCAGGTCGTTCGCCGCGGAGATACCTCGTACATCGTCTATCCCAATTATCAGCGTGGGAAGTGGGTTGTGCTGTGCAGGAGTCTTGACCACAAGAGAAAGGCGCTTTCAAAACCCGTTTTATTATGCAAAGGAACAGACGATCACACAATTCCAGCCACTGTGATGGATTCCAAGAGCAACCTCCACGTCGTCAGTGGAGGGCATGGCCCCCTTCACTATATCAAGACGTTGAAACCTCTCGACATCAGGTCCTGGAGTAAGCCCACTCATATTGGAAGCGGGACCTATCCTCAGCTTCTGATCGACAAGAACGATACAATGTACCTCCTGTACCGCGGCCCGGGCCTTGGCAACCTGGCATTCCAAAAGAAAACGAAACAGGGTCGGTGGACTAAGCCGGCGGTTATCGGGAAAACCAACGGCCCTTTCTTCTACATCATGAGTGCCGCACTGGGCTCGGAGCCCGCGCAGCCGAGTATCCACGTCGTCGGTCATTTCTACTATCGCCTCAACGAACCCCTGCCGGGAAACAGGGATTGGAAGCGGTGGCCCTACGGGTATCGAATTCGCCCCTGGTACATCGTTTCCCGGGATGGAGGGAAAACCTGGGAAAAGGCTGACGGCAGCAAGCTCAAACTGCCCTTCGACGACCTGAGTGTTGATGTCCTCTTTGACCTGGACGAACCGTACGACATAAGTTGGTCGGTGGATGTGGCGATTGATGAGAAGAACAGGCCCCACGTTGTCTGCCTGACATCTTCGCGCACCACACCACTCATCGAATGGTGGCGCCGAACGTCTCCGCGCACCGGCAAGAAGGCTCATATCGAGAAGGCTCCAAGCACGATGCATCATCTTGTTTGGAAAGATTGGAGATGGACCGATCAGCCTGTGGTCTTTGGCCCGCTTACGGGCGAACACCTGACCCACTCGACAATAGTCCGTTCCGGGAAAACCTGCCACATTGCCGTAGTGCGGAACACGTTGGGGAAAAATACTGCTCTGTGGCATTTGTGGTCAACTGAGGGCTGCAATTGGCGGGGTCGCAAGATATCACAGGCACGACCCGGCGAGGGATTCAGTGAGCCAAAGTGGAAGCTGCCGGATTCATCGGGGGATCTCGAGCTGATTTGGACGCGGTGGCACCCTCTGAGACCGGGGAAGCGTCCCGGACAAGGAGGATGGACGCTCTTGTATCAGTGTATTCCCGTCGGCGACGATGGCGCTGCTGGGGCTAGGCGCCTGCCTGCCCCTGCTTCGCCCGCCTGCAAGCCGCAGGCCGGCAGGCAGACGCAGGTAGGCAGGGAATCGGCGTTTTGCTGCGACGAAGAAAGTAATCCACCCTGGCACGGCAGGCGTGCCGCCCGGCTACGTCGCGATCTTGTCTCGGCGTAGCGAACCGTAGTCGGGGCGCCGCGACGAGTGGCCTGACGGCGGATTACACAGATAGTTAACACATTGATGGTGGGAATGGGTTTTACCCCCAGCCCACGGAGTGTTTCTCCTTCTTCGCGGGTTGGGGGTTTTAAAATGCCAAATTAGGCTGGCATCGCTGGTTTGTATCGTGTATAGTACTCGCCTCTCTCGCGTCCGCCTGCTATTCGTTGGGCAGGGCGACGAGGTGGGAAACGACTAACAGGAGACTTTTTAAGTGGCGCATTCAAATTCTGCAAAGAAACGCGTACGACAGAATGAAAAACACCGGCTGGTCAATCGCTGGCGGAAGTCGGCGGTCAGGGACAGCATCCGCGCGTTCGACGACGCCGTAGCCGACGGTAAGACCGATGAGGCTGCGACGCAACTGAAGGAAGTCTATAAGCGGCTGGATAAAATCGCCGCCAAGGGCACGATCCACAAAAAGACCGCCGCCAGAAAGAAATCCCGCCTGGCGAAGCAGATGAACAAAAAAACCGTCGGCTGACATTGCCGTTCGGTGCTGTTGCCGGCGGTACAATTCCTTGAAAGGTCAATTCACATCTCGCGGCGGGGAGAAACTTCGCGCCGCCCTCGACGCCTTCAGCATCGACGTAACCGGCTGGGCTTGCGCGGATTTCGGCGCTAACGTCGGCGGATTCACCGACTGCCTGCTCCAGGCCGGGGCGGCGAAGGTATTCGCCGTCGATACCGGTTACGGCGAACTGGCGTGGAAACTCCGAAAAGACGATCGCGTCGTCGTGATGGAACGGACCAACGCGCTCTACGCCGACCCGCCGGAGAAAGTCAATCTGGTTGTCATCGACACAGCCTTCACGCCGCAGCGGCTGATTATCCCGGCGGCGGCCCGCTGGCTCAAAGCCGGCGGGAACATCGTCTCGCTTCTCAAGCCACACTACGAACTCGCCAAAATGCAGGACAAAAAGACGCACACGGGAAAACCACTCGATTTTGCCCGGGCAGCCGACATCTGTGGCCGCACCTGCCGGGAACTGGACGAAATGGGCTTTGCCGTTCTGTCGGCGATGGTAAGCCCGCTCCGCGGAAAGGGCGGAAACGCAGAATTCCTCATCCACCTGAAACCGCAAAAAAATTAGCAGGGATGCAAGGGATACAGGGAATGTTTTTTTCTTCTATTCTATTTAAATCTTTATCCCGTGTATCCCCTGCATCCCTGCTAATGCTGTGTTTGACCTTATAGCGAAAATTTCATTTTCTTGACGAAAAACCCAATTGGACATACAATCCAGATACAGGTCGTCGAAGTTAAGGAACCGGACAAATACGATGGAAAAGATTCGCGTAGCCATAGTTGGGATCGGTAACTGCGCTTCTTCTCTGATTCAGGGGATTCATTACTACGGCGATGCCCCCGACGAAAGCGCAGCCGAGGGTATCGGGCTGCTGCACCCGGAGATTCAGGGCTACCGTCCGGGCGATGTTCAGATCGTCGCAGC
Organism: Planctomycetales bacterium; assembly: GCA_030642005.1. Classification (GTDB taxonomy): domain Bacteria; phylum Planctomycetota; class Phycisphaerae; order SM23-33; family SM23-33; genus JAUWNJ01. The sequence goes on along the minus strand of DAOWOP010000061.1, from coordinate 10,201 downwards.
AATCGACATCGACGCCCGCAAGGTGGGCCGACCTCTGCATGAGGCCGTCTTCGCCCCGCCGAACAACACCAAGGTCATCTACGACAAGTTCCGATACGACGACCTGATCGTTACGATGGGCAGCGTCCTTGACGGCGTAGCCGAGCACATGCAGGCTTGGCCTGAGCATCAGCGGTTCGTCGTCGCCGAGGCGCCCGAAGCATCAGCCGGGCAAATTACCAAACTCCTGCGAGAGTCCGGCGCTGAAATCCTGATGAATTACCTGCCCGTCGGCTCGCAGGCCGCCACCGAGTTCTACGTCGAATGCTGCCTGGAAGCGGGCGTCAGCCTGATAAACTGCATCCCCGTATTCATCGTCTCGGATCCGCAGTGGGCGCAGCGGTTCAGACGGGCCGGCATCCCGTGCATCGGTGACGACGTCAAGGCCCAGGTAGGCGCGACGATCGTCCACCGCGTCCTGGCCCGCCTCATGCACGACCGCGGCGCGAAGATAGACGCGACCTACCAGTTGAACACCGGCGGGAATACCGATTTTCTCAACATGCTCAATCGCTCGCGCCTGGATTCCAAACGCATCTCCAAGACCGAGGCCGTCCAGTCGCAACTCGACGTGCCCCTGCCGGCAGACGCCGTCCACATCGGCCCGTCCGACTTCGTCGCCTGGCAGAAAGACAACAAGATATGCTTCTGCCGGCTTGAAGGCCGGGGCTTCGGCGGCGTGCCGCTGAATATCGAACTGCGTTTGAGCGTGGAAGATTCGCCGAACTCCGCCGGCGAGACTATCGACGCTATCCGCTGCTGCAAACTCGCCCGCGATGCCGGCCAGGCCGGGCCGATGATCGAGGTCTCGGCCTACACAATGAAGCACCCGCCGAAACAGTTCACCGACGCCGAAGCATTCCAAATGCTGGAAGACTTCATCGCCAACGGCCAACCGGCAGTGGAAGGAACCTACGAACCCGCCCAGTCCGACAAAGTCTCCACAGCAAAGTAGGGCGGACCGACTGGCTCGCGGAATGCTTCTATATTCGGTTTGGTGGGCCAGTTGGCCCACACTACCTACTACCCTTAACAATCGCGTTGACGTTTGCGCGCGAACGTGAACGAAAAACTGCTCAAAATTGGGTGTCGTTGCTGCGGTGTTTTGATTTGACATTTATTACCGCCGGGAACGATAATAAATATTATGGCAGACTACGAATTCACAATTGTTATCGAGCGGGATGAAGATGGCCGATTTCTTGCAATTTGCCCAGCCCTTCAGGGATGTTACACAGAAGGCGAGACGGAGACGGAAGCCCGCGAGTTAATCACCGATGCGATTCGCCTTCACGTTCAGGACCGCATCGAGCAGGGCGAGCCGATTTGTCATGAGGTCGGCTCGGAGAGGATTAAGGTCGCAGTATGACGCCGCGGCTGCCCCAACTGACCGCTCGGCAGGTTATTGCGATTCTTGAACGGCGCGGGTTTGTTCGCGTTCGTCAAAGCGGTTCTCATGCAATCTTTCATCATCCCGACGGACGTCGCACTACGGTTCCCGTTCACGGAAAGCGCGACCTCGGTCGGGGTTTGCTGCGTCAGATCATGCGGGATGCCGATCTGACCTTTGAGGATATTCACTGACGCGACCACGCCACCCGAGAGAAAAAAACAAGCCCGACCACCCGGCCGGGCTTGGAATCCTCTTACTCGCATGTCATCTATCCATCAACGCCTCCGCCGCTTCCTTAGCACCGCCCAACCACCGAGAGCCAGCAGCGACAGCGTGGCCGGTTCAGGAACTAGACCCACAATCAATGCCTCACCCGCAGGCGTGATGGTGTTCACGATTTCGCTGTACTGGCCTGCGTGCCAAGCTCCACCGAAGTTGAGGTACTGATAATCAAAGAATGAGTCGCTGCCAATGTAGTAAACTTTCTGGCCTTTGAACAAAGTGTACCCGACAAAGCCTTCAAGGACGCCGTCAACGGTAACGGTGTATTCTGGAGGGTCACAAACACTTCCGTTCAACACATACTCGCCGCTACCGGCAACCCTGACATCGAGAAGAGATTCGCCATCAGATGGGGCATAGATCGTATCCGACCAGGTTTCCGCCGTAGGAATATCGTTGAGATTGCTAAGCTGTTGAAAAGACAGGAGTGTTCCTTCAGGAAGAATACTACCGGACTCCACGGTGTACGTACCACTTCCAGTCCGATCATGTCCGCAGAAAGGATTGCCTCGCACGAACAGCCATTGGCCGGGGATCTTTCCCAGAGGACATGTCTGTGAAACCTGATTGGAAATTGACGTGGCAGTAATGGTCTTGCCGCCGTTAAGCCGACCGGGGCCGTCTTCCAAGAGGCGAACCGCATCGCCCACCAACACCAGGCGTCCACCGGAACACGCGTAGCTATCGATACGCGACAAAAATGTGGGATCGCTGACGTGTTCGAGTAGGTCTGGAATTGATGTTTCCATCTCCGATTTGGTAAATTGCCGCAGGTGCGTCCTCAAAGGGTCCTGAATAAACACGGCGTCATAGTCACCTGAAGAGATCGCCGGCAATTCCGACGCCTCGAAGTAGTCAACCTGATAGCCGGCATTTTCCAAGACACCTCCGATGTAATCAGTCTGTTCCCCGACTCCTTGCCAAAAACCGACATCAGTTTGCCATTCGTTGCCATGTGTATCTGGTGCCATTGCATTGGCCATGCTCAAGTAAACATAATCCGATTCAATCTCGCACAGCACACCTCCCTTCAAAGTCCTATAATGATCCGGATTGACAACCGCTACCCGCCCAGAATCAGCAAGGACAGGTGAGGGCGCCGACACAATCAGGTTCCCCAAGACAAACATCATTGTGCAGCTGATACAGTAAAATCTCTTGTTCGTTAACATGCTTTTTTCCTTTCATCATTTCATTGCGTCGCTTTCGGCTGAAGACCGCTCGCCTCCATAGAAACCGACCACGACAAATCTCTGTTGAAGTTATGTTTCGCCTCCATGCACTGAATCACCCTCCCTGTGTTTCGCGCTGACCAGTCCCTCTTGTCAGATCATTTTGCATCACCTCCCATCTCTGACATAGACCGAAGTCTGTGCCGAATGTGTGCACAAATTCACTGTCTGATTAGTGGGAACTTGGCCGGTGCGGCCTAAGGTGTGTTCGAGTGAGCGAGAATCGCTCACACCCTCTCGTTTGATTCGGCTTTTCTTATGCCGATCACAGCATACTCCGCCGCTCCCAAAGCGGGCTGGAGCTTGTGCCAGAATATCACAGGTTCCAATTAATGCAAGTCGTCAATTCGGGCGCGGGCAGGGAAGGCGCTACGCGCGCGGACTATCGGCAGATCAAGACTGACCGTACGAGCCGCGACCGTAAGGGAGCGGTCAAGCCGGGCGGAACCTCTATTCGACCGCTCCCTGACGGTCGCGGCTCGTATGGTCGCAGCTCGTACGACGATCTACTGCCCTTGAGGTGGATACAGCCGGCGGAACTCGCGGACGCAGCAGGTCATCAACTCGAGACGGTCGGAAACTTCCAGTTTCAGGTACAGCCGACGGAGGTGGGCGCGTACCGTATCGGGGCTGATGCCCAACGTGTTGGCTACGCTGAAGGTCTTGTGCCCCTCCAGAAGCAGCGTAACGATCTGTGTTTGCCTGACGGAAAGATTTAGGTTGCGGCAGATGTCCTTCCATTCCTGATGGGAAAAGATCGAAGGGTGTTTCGGCGTCTTTGCTCCTGCCATCGCAACTGCCCCTTGCCTTGGCTCCACAAAAAAAGGGAGCACAACTCATTACCACCCCACAGAGCGGTTGCGACACCGCAAGCACGAGTGGATGAGCGTGCTCCCATGCCCGAAGGCAGGGGAGGCACGGCCCACCAAGTCTCGTGCTTCAGACAACGTCGCAATTTTCTGTGGAGACGCCTGGCGGACTGGCCTGTACCAGTCAACTCTGATTGTCAAAACCCATTATGCCGCATCCGGCGGATAGAGGCAACAAAGAAAAAGGGATCAGGAGCCTTTTTGAGGAGGATCAACTTTCTCCTGTCCAAAGGCCGTCATTACTCAAAAAGGCTCCTGACCCCTTTTTCTCTGACTTGCTTGCTTTGCCGCATTGTCGTACATTCGGCGCCATGATCGGGCGGGCGATTGGTAACGGGTTTATAGTTGCACGCGATTTCGTCGCGCGGGGGCTGGTGAAGGCGGGCATCTCGCCCAATGCGCTGACGCTGACGGGGATGGTCATCACAGCCGTTGCGGGTGTCTGCTATGCTATCGGCGCAGGCAGCAGGTTCGGCTGGACGCTCGACCCGTACAGCGACGCAAACGCCTATCTCCTTCTGGCTGGTGGGCTGCTGATACTGTCGTCGGCTTGCGACATGCTGGACGGCGCGGTGGCACGAATCGCAAATCGCAAAACGCCATTCGGCGCATTCCTCGACAGCACGCTGGACCGCTACAGCGATTTCGCCGTCTATGCCGGTATCGCCGTCTATTACGCCGCCCGGTCGCCGGCTAACGTTACATTCATTTTCCTGAGTATGCTGGCGTTTTTCAACGCGTTTATGATCTCGTACACACGCGCCCGGGCAGAAGACATCATCGAATCCTGCACCGTCGGCTACTGGCAGCGAGGCGAGCGGTCTGCCGCCATTCTCATCGGCACCTTCGCCTACAACGTCCCGGTCATGGTTGTCCAGCAGGCAGCACTGCCGCTGATGACCGTCCTGCGAAGGGTGTTCTATACCAAAGCGGTCATAGCCGGAAAGACGCCCATCACCGACCCTCGAAAGGGTGGCCTATGGTTAAAGATACGCCTGTGGCGTTGGCCTCGGATGACGCTGCCTTACGACTTCATCACGGCTGTCAACATCTCCTGGCTGATATTCGCGGGGATACCCGCCTTTGACGCGCTGCGTCATTGGTTTGTCCGCTGACGCAAAACGTATGAATTATTGCGCGGTGAAGGACGAAAATCCCAAACCCCAAAAATCAAATAACAAACAAATTTCAAATAACAAATTACAAGCAACAAACAGTTGTAGAAACTGCATTATCGTCGGTGTGTATTATTTGGAATTTGGCCTGTTGGAATTTGTTTGGAGTTTGGAATTTGATAATTGGGATTTCTCAACAAGTGTGTAATCCCTGTTCAAAGCAAGTCAGTGGTTCGACGGTTCACCGAACAACGTCAGGGCGGTTGCATCGCTGATTTTTACGTCCACGTATTGTCCCGCGAGATTTTCGGGTCCGTCGAAGACGACGATATGATCGGTTCGCGTCCGCCCGAGGAGTTGATTTTGGGAGTTGGGGTGCTTATTCGCGCGGGGCGAAGGACCCTCGACGAGAATCTCCACAATTCGCCCAATCATCGCGCGATTATCGGCGAGTGAGACCTCTTGCTGCACAGCCAGCAGTTCGCGGTTTCGCCGGCGCTTGGTTTGTTCATCCACGTTGTCTGTCAGGCGTTTTGCCCCCGTCGTTCCGGGGCGCGGTGAGTACTTGAAGATGTAGGAGTTCTTATACCGGCTGCGGCGGACAAGGTCGGCTGATGCGGCGAAGTCTTCTTCGGTCTCGCCTGGAAAGCCGACGATGAAGTCGCCGGCGACGCCCAGGTTCGGGACGGTTTCGCGAGCGGCGGCGATGAGGTCGTCGTATTCGTCCCTGCTGTAGCGGCGCCCCATTGCGCGGAGCATATTATCCGAACCCGACTGGGCCGGTATGTGCAGATACTCGCATACCTTCGGCAAATCGCGCATCGCCTGAAGAATCGCACGGTCGAAATCGCCGGGATAAGACGTTACGAAGCGGATACGCCTCAGCCCTGCCATTGCGTCAAGTCGCTCCAGCAGGTCGGCCAGGCCGGCGCTGTCGGAGCGATACGAGTTGACCGTCTGGCCCAGCAGCGTTACCTGCGTAACGCCGGCATCGACGAGTCGGCGGACTTCTTCGAGAATGTCGTCCGGCGGGCGGCTTCTCTCCGGCCCGCGTACGTAGGGAACGATGCAATAAGTGCAGAACTTGTCGCAGCCTCGCATGATGCGGACGTAGGCATGACTCGGAAGATGATAACGGGTCGGATCGCGGTGATTGTCGAGAAACTCGACTTTATCATCGGCCTGGACCTTGTTTCTCGGCAAGTCGAGTGCGACCTGCGGGCCTTGACCGGCAGCGACTGACTGAATCAACTCGACCAGTCGCCCCAGTTGTCCCGGACCGGCGACGATATCGACGCCCTTGTGGCGTTTTATAAGTTCATCGCCAAGCCGCTGGGCCATGCAGCCGAGCACGCCGATAATGACTTTCCTGCCGTCGGCTTTTTTTCCGCACGCTCGTCCCAAATGCGAGTGGACCTTATTCTCCGCCTGGTCGCGGACTGAGCAGGTGTTGTACAGCAGCACGTCGGCCGATCGCGCATCGTCGGTTATCTCCATCCCCGCCGACGCCAGCAGCGAGCGGACCAACTCGCTGTCCAGCACGTTCATCTGACAGCCCATTGTTTCCAGGTGCGCCTTCATTAATGAAACCTCGTCTTCGGATAATGATATCCCGCCGCTGCTGAAGAAAGATAGCGGGATTATGGGGATTTTAAGATTACGGGATAAAAAAAACAGAAAAAATCCCTATAATCCTGTAATCCCTGTAATCCCGCTCTCTTTTCCGTATTCTGCCGGGGCATCCATCTTTTCCAAATACGGTTCAATCTTTGTTGTAATCCATTTAAGCATATCAAATCCGTCGCTGCCGTGGTACATTGATGCTGATGGTTCCGATAGCATTTGTCATTGCCGGGCAGGAAGGATCGGTCCCTGTGATAGTGTTGCTGTGGGGCGGCATCCTGCTGGGTGTCGTGTTCATTCTCGTCGCGGTGATTTATGTTATGCGATGGATAACCCTCAGTAAGAGTACTAAGCGCAGCCCCGGCTTTACAATGGAGCAGATAGACCGGCTTCACGATGAAGGCGTTCTGGCTGAGGAGGAATATCGGCTCGTCCGTCGGTCCGTTCTTGGGTGGACCGACACGGATACGCCCGAAAACTAAAGATTCGCTATCGGATCTGATAATGCCTAATGCAATGGTTTCAGCCGGTCGATGTAACTTCCGGCAGCGTCTATAAAGATCCGCAGAGGCGACAGTCAGGGAATTATTATTATGACGAAGCGTTCAGGTAAAAACGATCATCCCCGCCCGCCGCGGTCGGGGTCGTCGGAGGTATGCAGTTTTTGCGGTCACAGCGGGCGTGAGGTCGGTCCCATCGTCGAAGGTCCCGACGGCGTGCGGATATGCGCCGGATGCATCGATCTGTGCCAGACCATCATCCGCCAGGAACGCCGGCAGGAAACCGCCCCGGCACTGCTGACCGAAAACGTCCCGACGCCAAGCCGGATAAAGGATTTCCTGAGCCAGTACGTCGTCGGCCAGGAGCACGCCAAGCGTGTCCTATCCGTGGCGGTGCACAATCACTACAAGCGCCTGAACCACATCGAGGCCGAGGACGTGGACGCCGAAGTTGAACTGGATAAATCCAACGTCCTGCTGATAGGCCCGACCGGGTGCGGAAAAACGCTGCTGGCCAAGACACTGGCGCGGGTACTGGATGTTCCCTTCGCCATCGGCGACGCCACCACGCTGACCGAGGCCGGCTACGTCGGCGAAGACGTCGAGAACATCCTTCTGAAACTGCTCCAGTCGGCGGACTACGACATTGAGGCCGCCCAGCGCGGAATAATCTACATCGACGAGATAGACAAAATCGGCAAGACCTCGCAGAACGTCTCCATCACCCGCGACGTTTCCGGCGAAGGCGTTCAGCAGGCGCTGCTGAAGATGCTCGAGGGCACGCTCGCCAACGTCCCGCCGCAGGGCGGACGAAAGCATCCCGAGCAGCAGTACATTCAGATCGACACGAAACAAATCCTGTTCATTTGCGGCGGGACGTTCACGGGGCTGGAGGACATCGTCAAGAAGCGTCTAGGCCGGCAGCTGATCGGCTTCGGCAGCGAGGACCAGGCCGAGGAATCCGCCGCCGAACACGCCAGGGTAATGGAGATGGTCCAGCCGGACGACCTCGTCGAGTACGGGATGATTCCCGAATTCGTAGGTCGCCTGCCTTGCATCACGACCCTCGGCCCGCTGGACGAGGATGCGCTGGTGAGGATTCTGACCGAGCCGAAGAACGCGCTCGTCAGGCAGTACAGGCGGTTCTTTAAGATGGAGGGGGCGGAACTGGAGTTCAGGCCGGCGGCGCTTCAGGTCATCGCGCGCCGGGCAATGAAACTCGATACCGGCGCACGGGCGCTGAGGAACGTAATCGAGGACTTCATGTTGGAATTGATGTACGAACTGCCCGAAGCCAACGCCGAAGGACAACAATACGTCATAACCGAAAAGATGATCACCTCAGGCCGAAAGCCCACACTCCGCGCCTCACTGACCAGGAAGAAAGAATCGGCGTAACGATTGCTTGTCGTCAACGCAGTCGAACGGCGGATTGCCGGGCTACGGCGATCCGCAATTGCATTTCATTCTAACCTATTCCCTATAACCCGCGATCATCTTATAGTGTCAGGATCAATGGCGAGTTTAACTGAATATCTTGACGCCGAGGCGCTGGAGCAGTTGGCGGGGGTGTTTTCCTCGGCTGCTGGCTCGCCGGTGCGGATACTCTCGCCGGCCGGTGAAGTTCTCGCCTGCCCTGAGCAGGTCGAGTGGGCCGGTTCGCCGAGCGGACCGGCGGCGGTTGAGACAAAGGTGTTTATCTCCGGCGAGCACGTCGGGACGATCTCGCTGGCCGGCCAAGCCGACGCAGACCAAACCGTCCGCCTGTCGGACCTTATGCGGGACGTGATTGTCCGCCTGTGCGAACAGGCCGGGCAGATTCGCAGCCGAGTCGAGGAACTGGGGGCTGTTTATCGGATGACAGCGGTCTTCACTGAACACAGGGACCTGAAGGAAATCCTCCAACTGGCAGCCGAGACGATGGTGAAAATTACCGGCGCTGACGCCTGCTCCATCCGCGTCTTCAACGAGGATCGGACCGAACTGCTGCGGATGGCGGCCTGCGGGCTGAGCGGCGAATACACCTCCAAGGGGCCTATACGCCTTTCCGACAGCAGGATCGACCAGGAGGTTCTCGCCGAAGGTGAGTGTGTCTATATCGCCGATGAGCGGTCCGACGAGCGTGTCCTGTACAAGGCCGAGGCGAAGCGCGAAAACCTGGTCTCGGCGTTGTGTGTGCCGATGAGTTACCGCAAGCGGATTGAGGGTATTATCCGCGTCTATACCCGCCGTCCTCACGAGTTCGACTGGTTCGAGACGTCCCTGATTCGCGGCGTGGCGTCCCAGGCGGCCTCGGCAGTGGTTAACTCGCGGCTCTACTACGAGGCCATCCAGGCAGAGACGCTTCGCCGGCATCTGCGCCTCGCCGGAGACGTTCAGAAGCGGATGATCCCAGCCAACCCGCCCAGGATTAAAGGGGTAGGCCTGGCGGCGATATACGTGCCATGCTTCGAACTGGCGGGCGATTTCTACGATTTTATCAAGTTGCCCGGCGGGAAACTCGGCGTCTGCGTCGCCGACGTCGTCGGCAAGGGCGTGCGGGCGTCGCTGCTGATGGCTTCAACCCGATCGGCCCTGAGGGCGCACGCTACGCATCTGTCGGACCTGTCGGAGATACTCACAGCCGTCAACAAAGACCTCTGGCGCGAAAGCGAAACGGGCGATTTCGTAACGCTGCTGTTCGGCGCGCTGGACGCGAAGAACAAAACGCTGACCTATTGCAGCGCCGGGCACGAACCGGTGCTGCTGGTGCGCGACGGACAAGTCCGGGAATTGACCGGAGGCAGCGGCGTGCTCGGCATGGACGAAGAAATGCAGTTCCAGCAGGAAACGCTCTCGCTCAAAAGCGGGGACGTGCTGGTAATCTTCACCGACGGCCTGCCCGAAGCGATTAACTTTCAGGATGAGGTCTTTGGGCGGCAGCGAGTCCGCGACGCCGTTCTGGAAGCCTGCCGGCAAAGACGCACAGCCAAGGGAATCGGAAAATTCATCCTCTGGGAAATGAGAAGGTTCACGGGTCTGCAAACCCGATGCGACGACCTGACCATGGTAACAATAAAGATACAATAGTAATTGGTAACTGGTAACTGGTAAAAAAATACCCGATGCCCAATTACGAATTACGAATTACGAATTACCAATTACGAAT